>NZ_JBHGAR020000002.1:0-409806 GCF_042611115.2 Sulfitobacter sediminivivens | reverse complement strand
ACACAAAAATAGCGACCCGGAGGCCGCTAATCTACTGTTTTGATGGTTGAATAATCACCTTTTGGGTGAATATCATGCGACTGAGAATTGAGACGGGTTGTCATTCAACGAACCACGCCAATCAGGGAACGCCGCCTTGAACACGTCCGGGCGGCACCTTTGCAAGATAGCCATGCGCCGGAACTCCAATTCGGTCTGGGCGATCTCGGGCAACTGCCCTTCCCCAAAAACCATGTAATGTACCAGATACCGACGCAACAGGTTGTCATATTCGGCAAGCCCTGCCTGCCCTCGATTCACATGACCCGGCATGTTCTGGCTGTTTGCTCTTTTGCTCATTTTCTCGATTCCTCATTTTGTGGGGCTGATGTGCAAAGGGGCGACCCGAAAGCCGCCCCCTCCCTTTTCTTTGGCTACCGGATCACCCCTGATCCGATTTGAAAGGTTACAGGGCATATGACTAGAACCCCTAACACGGTTACACCTACCCTGATTCGCGTTATTAACACAAGTAAATATTTTATGAAATTATCATTGATTCTATAACGCGAATCAGGGTAGACAAACCAATATGAACAGGAGCGAACAATGACAAATGCTATTTTTTCCGTCGGAACAGCCGCTGAATGGCTTTCAACTGGCGATGAATCACGGGAGCATGTGGCGAACCAGCTACGGCGTTTTCGCACAAAGGGATATGTGCAGACCCAAGGCAAATTCGGGGCCGGGCCAACGGCCACCCACACTTTCAATGTATATGACCTAGCGACGGCAAAACTCTGCAAAGGTCTGATGCGGTTCGGGATCAAGAAGGAATCGATCATACGCGCCGTTTCCGACGCATGTTATCTACCCGCAAAAGCCGCCGACTCTGGAGCAACGCCCGGTGTAGAAGCCGCTTTCAATGACCCCGACAAGTCTTGGCGCGTTGTCGTATTTTTCCACGCGAATGCAGATGGCACTGAGCATGTCACTGCTGAAATGCGGGTGAATATGGATGGACTTGAGCGCATTGGCGGCGAAATGATTGTCCTTACAATGCACGATTGGTTGCCCGAACTCGCAGCGATGGGGGCGTAATCTGATGGCCTTCCCGTTCGCCAACTTCTTCAAACGCGACACCGTGCAACCCGTCCAGACTCGCAGCTTTGACGCGGCCACAGGTGGACGGCGTGGCAGTGCGTTCATGGCCTATGGTTCGAATGCGACCGAAACATTGGCAGCCGCCGCACCTTTGCGTAGCCGCGCTCGCCATGCCTATGCGAACAACGGCTACATCTCAAATGGGGTTAACGCGATTGTGGCTGAGGCTGTCGGTGCAGGGATTGAACCTGCGTCCGCACATCCGGACACCGCGTTGCGTGACCCGTTAAATCAGGAATGGCTGACCTTTGCAGAGAATGCGGACGTGGAAGGCCGGACAGACATGCGTGGCTTGCTGGCGCAGCTTGTCTTAGCAACCGTGATTGACGGCGAAGGTTTCGCCGTTATTGAGGAAGACTCGCACGGGATTCAGGTCCGCTTGATCCCGGCGGAAATGGTAGACGAATCCAAAACTGCCGATCTGGGCCAAGGCCGCTATGTCGCGGCTGGCATTGAATATGATGCCCGTGGACGCCGCGTGGCCTACCACATTCAGCCGAACCGCCCTACCGATCTGTTCCCGACCAGCCGCACCCCTATCCGCGTTCTGGCAAAGGACGTGCTGCACCTAATGCGCCCGCTTGGGCCGGGACAGGTTCGAGGCGTATCTTGGCTGGCCCCTGTTCTGCTCACAGTGAACGAATTGGACCAGCTACAAGACGCCCTGTTGGTTGGCGCAAAGATTGCAGCAATGCACGCTGGATTCGTAACCGACAACAACAATATCGGCGGCACGGGCGCATACCCTGAGGCTGATAGCCTGACAGATATTTCACTGGAACCCGGCGTGGTACGTATCCTGCCCGCTGGCACGGACATCAAATTCAATTCACCCTCTGAGGCGAAAGATTCCATCGCCTTTGCGAAATTAACGCTCGGGCAGATTGCCGCTGGACTCGGTATCCCGCAATTCTGGTTGGACGGCGATCTAACCGGGGCAAATTACTCCAGCTTACGGGCTGGATTGATCCCTGCGCGCGCCAAGCTGGAGCAATTCCAGTATCACCAGATTATCCCCCAAACCCTGACCCCGCTTTGGCGTAGAGTGCAAACCCGCGCTTACCTATCCGGCAGCGTGGATATTCCCGATCTGGCCCCGGCCCTGCTGGTTGAATGGTTGCCGCCCCGGTTCATGCAAGTGGACCCGATGAAAGACACCCAAGCCCTTGTCGCCCAAATTGAAGCCAAGCTGACCAGCCGCACGAAAGCCGTGGCGTCCTTGGGTTGGAACCGCGTCGATCTGGACAAAGAGATTGCCGCCGAAACTGCTGGAGATACCAATGACGCTGCATGATCCCCTTGCGCCTTTGACGCGCACCGCCAGAACCGCGAACAGCTATGACCCGGAAACCCGGACCTTTGAAGCCGTGGTAGCGACCATGACCCCGGTGGTGCGCCGTGATGCCCAAGGCGTGTTCAACGAGATTTTGGACCCTGCCACGCTGGGGGCAAGCACGGGCATGCCTTTGCTCGATTCCCACAACACTGCATCCGTGCGGGACCTGCTGGGCCGCGTGGTGAGTACCCGGATCGAAGGCACCCAAGTCATCGCCAAGCTGCAACTGTCCACGGCGTCCGACACAGACCCGATTGCGCAGCGTATTGCAGACGGGTCTCTGACAGGCGTGTCTGTTGGCTACCGCGTGACAGGTTGGGCCGAGTCTATGCAGAACGGGCAGCGCCAAAAGACACCGACCGCGTGGACCCTCACAGAAGTCACCCTGACAACCAATCCGGCAGACCCGAACGCACGGGTTCGCCACCAAGAAGCCCTATGCGATCCGGCGCGGCATAGTGAGACTGAGACCAAACGCGCCGCCAACAACCCCACCCAAACTGGAGCAGATATGCCCGACGTAATTGAAACCAACCCGGAACAGGATGCAGAACGCACCCGCCGTTCCACCATTCGGACTCTGGTCCGTTCGGCTGGTCTGCCCGCTGAAACGGCAGATGACCTGATCGACCTGGACTCGACCGTTGACCAAGCCAAGGCAGCCGTCTTTGACGCAACCCAGACGCGGACCGCGCCCGTCATCCGCACCCACGCGCCCCAGAACGAAGACCCGGCTGTCATCACCCGCCGTCAGGCTGACGCCGTTGCTGTTCGCATGGCTGGTGGCGAAGTGCCGGACGATGCCCGTCAGTACATGGGAGACTCCCTGCTAGACATGGCCCGTGACTCCCTGACCCGTTCTGGCGTGTCCACGCGCGGCCTGTCTGCCGATGACGTGTTCACCCGCGCCTCGCATGGCACCAGCGACTTCCCGTTGGTTGTCAGCAACGCGATGGGCAAGGTAGCTGCCGACTCCTACAAAGCCGCCGAGTCCCCGCTCAAGGCGATTGGCAAGCAGCGCGTTCTGCGCGACTTCAAAGCGTCCACCAGTATCCGTTTGAGTGAAATGGGCCGCTTGGAAGAAATCGCAGAATCTGGCGAAATCAGCCACACGTCCCGCGCGGAAAACGGCGAGTCCATGTCGCTCAAAACCTATGCGCGTGGCATTAACGTCAGCCGCAATCTGCTGATCAACGATGACCTGAATCTGCTGGGCGATATGACCGCCGCGTTCGGGGAAGCCGCTGCACAGACAGAGGCCGACGAAATGGTCAAACTGCTGACGGAAAGCCACAACCTGTCCGATGGTCTGCCCGTGTTTGACGCAAGCCGTGGCAACCTTGGTAATCCCGGAATGTCTCTTTATGACGCTGGGGCAGGTCAAAACGCTTTGTCCACGGCCCGAAAGGCCATGCGCGCTTACAAAGGGCTGGACGGCAAAACGCTGTTGAACGTCACGCCCAAGTACCTTGTCGTCGGGCCGGACACCGAAACGTATGCAGAGCAACTGCTGGCGTCCCTCTATCCGGCCACCACCGACGACGTGAACGTCTTTGGCGCGAAACTGTCTCTGCTGGTTGAGCCTCGTATCACCGATGACAGTTGGTTCGTGTTTGCCGATCCTGCCCGCGTGGCAAGCATTGTCTATGGCTACCTTGCAAGTGCGCAAGGCGTCCAGATTCAACGGGCAGAGGCTTGGGATACTCTGGGGATTAAGTTCCGCGCGTTCCTCGACTTTGGCACGGGCTGGAGCGATTGGCGCGGTGCCTACCAGAACCCCGGTAACGACTAATGGCCTCACTGGCCGAACAACTCACTGAGGCGCGGACGGCTTATCACCGTCTGCAACTCGGGGAATTGGCTGTCGAGTTTAAGGACGGCAACGGCGAACACGTCGTCTATAACCGCGCGTCCCTGCCCCGGCTGGCCGCTTACATCAACGAATTGGAACGGCAGGCAATGGGCGGCAATCGCCCCAGCACTGTCCACTTCCAAACCTCAAAAGGACTGAACTAATGCGCAACTATATCCAACCCGGTGAAGACATCACCCTCGACTCCCCGGCTGACGTGCTGTCTGGCGCAGGCGTCATTGTCGGCAATCTCTTTGGCGTGGCAAACGGCGATGCGGCGACGGGCAAACCTGTCGTCCTGTCCACGGTAGGTGTCTTTGACCTGCCCAAGACCACGGCGAACGATATCACCATTGGCGCTGCCCTCTATTGGAACGATACCGCCAAGGAAGTCACCACGACTGTCAGCGGCAACACCAAGGTCGGCGTGGCTATCGCGGCCAAGTCCGGCGCTGGCACCGTTGCAACCCGTCTTAACGGCGCGTTCTGATCCAATGGCCCAACCCCGTTTGCCTCAGCATGAGTTCTGCCCTGCGCCTGTCCGGCGCGGGTTGAGCCGTGCTGAGGCAGCGGGATACGTTGGAATCGGGACAACCAAATTTGACGCACTGGTGCATGATGGCCGGATGCCAAAACCCAAGCGAATTGACGGGCGGACAATCTGGGACCGGGTTGCAGTGGACCGTGCATTTGACGAACTGGACACACCAGACCAAGTTGACGCGAATCCTTGGGATTGATCTGACATGAAAATGCGCCTCAAATACATCGTAGAGGATACAGACCGCCACGGGACTGTCCGCCTCTACTATCGCCGTCCGGGGCAACCTAAAATTCGGCTGCGTGGACCAAGTGGTTCGCCCGAATTTCTCACTGATTACAAACGCGCTGCCGCTGGACCCGCCGAGCCTAAGTCCACGTCGGATATAGTCGGGCGTGTGGTGGCAGGGTCAATCAAAGGGCTTTGCGTGGAATACTACAAATCCGCCATGTTCCGCGAACTGGACCCACGGACACAGAAAGTCCGCCGCGCGATCCTTGAACGGTTCTGCCAGCACAAAGGCGATGGCGACAAGCCTTACCGCATGTTGCTGCCAAAGCATGTTCGCGTTCGCCGGGACGAAATGATGGACAGGCCAGAGGCTGCGAACAGTTTGGTCAAAGCGCTGCGTCAGCTTTTCAAATTCGCAATGCGCTATGACTTGCACGACTCTAATCCGGCAATCGGTATCGAGTATCTTTCAGGCAACGCAGACGGATTCCATTCGTGGACCTTGGATGAAATCGAGAAATTCGAGAACACCCACGCAATCGGCACATCTGCCCGACTTGCATTGGCCCTTGCGCTCTACACCGGGCAGCGCCGCGCCGATCTGGTCCAATTTGGCAAACAGCACGTCCGGGACGGGTGGCTGACATTTACCCAGCACAAGAACCGCAACAGCAAACCTGTAAGGATGGAAATTCCGATCATTCCTGCATTGCAAAGGGTTCTGGATGAAAGCCCAACTGGCGATCTGACCTTTTTGGTTACAGTTTTCAAACGCCCGTTTACCTCAAATGGATTCGGCAATCGGTTTCGCAAATGGTGCGATGACGCGGGGTTGCAGAACTGTTCGGTCCACGGATTGCGCAAGGCTGCGGCTGCACGACTCGCTGAATTGGGCTGCACAGAACAAGAGATCATGGCGATAACCGGACACCGCACGTCCAAAGAAGTGACACGGTACACCCGCGCGGCAAGTCAAAAGACCCGTGCCGAAAGCGCCCTGCGCCGCATGTCAGATGATCAAAACGGGAACAAAAGTGTCCCACTTTCCGAGTCCATGTTACCGGGTGGGACAATTTCCACCCCTAGCACACTGAAAGGAAACAGTAAAAAATAAGAGTGGTGCCCGGGGGCGGAATCGAACCACCGACACGAGGATTTTCAGTCCACTGCTCTACCCCTGAGCTACCCGGGCACGGGTTCACCACCAAGGTGGTCGGGTGAGCGCGTTCTAGGGTGTCAGGCCAAGGGTGTCCAGTGCCTTTTTGGCCCCTGATCGCTGCGCAATGTCTGCGGGCGTCTAGTGAGGCTTTTGGGTGTCGTCCTGGGCCGCTTCAACAGCATCTAGGGCGGCTTCCACATCCTCTGGCGCGCGCGAGGGAACCGCGTAGCTGTCGTTCAGCCATTTGGCCAGATCAACATCTGCACACCGCCCCGAACAGAAGGGGCGAAACTTGGCTACGGCAGCTGCGCCGCAGATCGGACAATTCATGACAACACCTCTGCCACCACCACGCGGGACCGTTTGCGCTGCAGTTCAAAATGGCCCAGAGGGGTCCAGCCGACAAGTGTGGTTTCAACATCATCCCCACGAAACGCCTGCCGCAACGCCGTCTCGAATGCCCGGCGGTCCTTTTTGGGCATGGGGGCCAGATCAAGGGTGATCTGCCCGCCCAAACCGCGCACCCGAAGCGCCCGCGGCAGGGCGCGCGCGCAGGCCATGTTGGCTTTGATACCCGCAGCGAGCGACGCGTCGTTGCCGGTGTTCACGTCCACAGCGACAAGCGCGCGGGTCGGCTCCACAAACATCGACGCAGCACCGCCAAGGCCCACTTGAATGCCCCTAGCTGCTTCCAAGGCATCCAGTACACCATGGGTGTCAAAGCCATTATCGTCGGTTATCACCTCTGCCGGATCAGTCCAGTCGCGCCATGCCAGCAGGTGCGGGCCATCGCCCTCGACCAGAACATCCATGTCCGTGGCATCATCCAGCATCACTGTATCGGCAAGCGCCAACATGGCGGTGATGTCTTCGGATATCTCTTCGGCATCGGCCCCCGCACAGGATGACCGCAGGATCAACCCATGCGCCGCCTCACCCGCGACATCATGCGCGATCTCAAGCAAGCGATCCCGTTCACCCTCGGCCTTGATGCTCCGAGAAATGTTGAGGCCCGGCGCGTCGGGGGTCACAATCGCATAGCGGCTCTTGAACAGGATTTTCGCGGCAACCGGGATCGCCTTGCCCGGCTCGGCAAAGCCGGACACCTGAACCAGAATGGCCTGCCCCGGTGCCAACCCTTTGATCTGGCGCAGAAACGCCGAACCGTCAGGGGTTTTCAGGAACATGCCGCCCTGCCCCTTTACCGGACGGTCGGCAATTGCGCGATAGATGGTGCCGGGGTTGGGGGCGTCACTGTCAACCAGCAGGTCGTCAAGCTTGCCATCAACCATCAGCGCGGCGGCCTCGACCTCGCCCAGATGGCCCAGAATAATCGTGCGGCCTTTCATTGTGTTTCTCCATCCATTGGATATCCAGCGGCACGCAGCAAATTTGCGGTTTCCGCAAGGGGAAGACCAACAATGCCAGTGAACGAGCCCGAAATCCACGGGATCAGCGCACCGGCGGGGCCTTGGATGCCGTACCCACCCGCCTTGCCCTGCCAGTCATTGGTGGCAAGATAATTGGCCAGTTCAGTGTCTGACAAAGACTTCATTCTCACGGTGCTTTGTACATCGCGCTGCCAAATCTGATCGCCGCGTTTAACGGCCACGGCGGTGATCACTTTATGACGTCGCCCTGACATCAGACGCAGAAACATCGCCGCTTCGTCCGCATCGGCAGGCTTGCCCAGGATGCGGCGACCCACCGCCACGGTCGTATCAGCACAAAGCACAATATCATCTGCGCCAGCACTGACCGCCGCCACCTTTTCACGCGCCATGCGGGCGCAATAGGGTCGCGGCAATTCGGCTTTTAGAGGGGTCTCATCAATGTCCGGCGCAGAAATGGCGTCGGGCAAAACACCGATCTGCGCCAGCAATTCCTTGCGACGCGGTGATCCTGATCCGAGGATTAACACCGAAACGTTTATTTAAAGCGGTAGTTAATCCGACCCTTGGTCAGATCGTAAGGTGTCATTTCCACCTGAACTTTGTCGCCTGCCAGAACGCGGATGCGGTTCTTGCGCATCTTGCCTGCCGTATGCGCGATGATCTCATGGCCGTTTTCCAGCTCGACCCGAAACGTCGCGTTAGGCAGGAGTTCCTTCACGATACCTGGGAATTCGAGCGTGTCTTCCTTGGCCATGTTGTCTCCTTGACTGATGTTCCCCGCTTGGGAAACAGATATAAACCCTGGATTTCAGGGCGCAGGCTTAAATGGGCGCAATTTAATCCTTTTTCAAGGGGGATTCAGCGCAGGCGCACGTTTATCGCGGCATTGTCACGCCCATGTTGCATTGTCCAACGGCGACGGTTCAGGACGACGCCATCTGCACGCACATGCGCGACCTGTGCCAGATCGACGTCGGCATAGGTCCAGCCCGGTGAATTGATCTCACCCACTGCGACCACGCCGGTTGCGGGAAAACCGGTGTCGGGCGGGCAAAAGATGCCGCCAGCACCGTAAGATGTGCCCAACGCTTCCGACCAGCCCGCGGCCCCCACAACCGACGACATCGCTGTGATGCACTGATTTTCCAGCGCCCGCGCCATCGAGCCGATGCGCACCCGCCAATAGCCTGCCAGTGTTTCGGTGACAGACGGCACCGCGATCACGTCACATTCACTTAACGCCCGACCCAGCAACGGAAACTCGCTGTCGTAACAAATCAGAATGCCAATTCTGCCCAAGGCCGTCTCAAACACCTGCAAGTTATTGCCGCCGATCACGTCCCAGACTTCGTCTTCAAATCGGGTCATGATTTGCTTGTCCTGCACGCCAATCTGCCCGGTAGGCGTGATCAGTCGCGCGCGATTTACTGGCCGCGTGTCAGTGTCAGCCGGACCCGAGGCGGCAACGATATGGACACTGTGTTCTGCGGCAAGTCTGACATGCACCTTGTCCGCGTCCTCCATCCGATCTGATACTGCATGCAAGGACGCCTCAAGATCGCCCGCCACATCAAGTCCTGCCAATGTTGCCAGTTCCATTGCGCCATATTCAGGAAACACCAACAGCTCCGCCCCATGTGCTGCGGCCTCACCCACCCATTTCGCCAATTTGTCTTCATAGACAGACCAGGAAGTCAGCACGTCCAAAGGGTAAGCAGCAGTAGCAATTTTCATCTCTGACCTCCGGCAAATGTCAGCTATATTTTGCGCCCGTTTGATCGGACCCGCAAGGTGGAGCTATGCCTGCGGACAATTTCAATAAACGACAGGGACCGGGGCAATAATAATCTAAATCCTTGACGTTCGCACCTCGTAGTTTCACAAAACCTGAAATGACGCGGAGGTGGCGAAATGCTGCGAAAAGGGGTGACATTGCGCGGGATCGAAGTATTCGAGGCGCTCGCACAGTCGGGTTCGGTGGCTCAGGCTGCTCAGATCACCGGGCTGAGCCAGCCTGCGGTCAGCCAACAGATGCGCAACCTTGAAACGGCCGTGGGGGTCGCGTTGATTGATCACAGCCGCAGACCCATGCAACCGACCACTGCGGGCCAGATGTTTCTGCGCCGTGCGGCGGTGGCCCTGTCAGAACTCAGGCAGGCACAAAGCGATGTAACCGTGATGGACCTTGCCCATCTGGAAGAGTTGAGTCTCGGCATCATTGATGATTTCGACGACACGGTTACGCCGCGCCTTGCGACCATTCTGGGCGACAGCCTGACCGGGTGTCGGTTTCGCATGATCACGGCGGGCAGCTATGAATTGATCCAGGCCGTGCAGGCCCAGACCCTGCAGATGGCGGTTTCTGCACATGCCGAGGGCCCCATTGACGCGGTTGATGCATACCCACTTGCGCGTGATCCCTTTATCATTGTGGCCCCTGCAGACGGCGATCACACCGCACAATCGCTATTGGCGCAGCAGGGACCGCTGCCGTTTCTGCACTATGCAACCGGACAATTGATTGCCAGTCAGATCAACGACCACCTGACCGCGCAATGCATCAGCCTGCCAAAAAAGTTTGAGATCGGCAGCCATCTTGCTCTGATGGCGATGGTCGCACGCGGCATGGGCTGGGCGATCACCACCCCCTTGGGGTACATGCGCGCCGCGCGGTTCCATGACGGCATGCAGGCCTTCGCCCTGCCAAATCCCGATGTCGCGCGCCGCATCTCACTTTTCGCCGGTGCAGAATGGTCTGGCCCGGTGCCGCGTGATATTGCTCAGACCATGCGACGTTTGCTGCAAGACCACATGATCACCCCTGCCATTGCCAAGCTGCCATGGCTCACCGACAGCCTGTATTTGATTGAGGACATGCCATGACCACCAAGATGCACAAGATCGTGATTCTGACTGGCGCAGGCATTTCCGCCGAAAGTGGTCTTGAGACCTTTCGCGCCGAGGACGGCCTTTGGGCGCAGCACCGTGTCGAAGATGTGGCCACTCCCGAAGGGTTTGTCCGCGACCCCAAGTTGGTGGTTGATTTCTATAACGCCCGGCGTGCGCAGGCCGCCACGGTCGAACCCAACGCCGCGCACAGGGCCTTGGCCCGATTGGAGGCTGAGCATAAGGGCGAGGTCATCGTGATCACTCAGAATGTCGACGACCTGCATGAGCGGGGCGGGTCCAGGGCCGTCATGCATATGCATGGCAGTCTCAAAGGTGCGCTTTGTGCCGCGTGTGACCACCGCTGGCCTGCGGCCATGGTCATGGCACCGGGCGACCCCTGCCCCAGTTGCGCGGCACCCGCAGCGCGGCCAGATATCGTCTGGTTCGGTGAAATGCCCTATGACATGGATGCGCTGTTTGATCATCTGGCCAGCGCCGACATCTTTGGTGCCATCGGCACATCCGGCAATGTCTATCCGGCGGCGGGCTTTGTGGCCGAGGCAAGGCGCGCGGGCGCGCATACTCTTGAGTTCAATCTGGAACGTTCGTCGGTGGGCAGCCAGTTTGCCGAACACCGCACCGGGCCTGCGTCACAAACCGTGACGACATGGGTGGATGAACTTCTGAGCAGGTGAGGAAGGTGGGCGATGCGCCCACCGCCAAGGTTCAGTTGCCCATCGCGCCATGATCGGGCTTGCGTTCATGATCGACCGGGACTTGCACCTGAACATCGCCTGCCTTTTCAAACGTCAGCGTTACGGTGATTTCGGCCCCCTGCTCAAGTGGCCCGTTCAGCCCCATGAACATCACGTGATCCCCACCCCGTTTCAGCACATGCGCCTCTCCCGCTGCGATCGGGATGCCGCCCTCAATTTCGGTCATTTGCATCACGCCGTTGGCGTCCTCAATGTGGGTGTGCAGTTCAACGCGGCCCGCCACCTCCGAAGATGCCGCGATCAGGCGGTCATCGCTATCCGTTTGATTCATCAGTGTCATGAACGCTGCCCCTGTTTTAGATGTGGGCGTCGATGCGCGCACATAGGGGTCTTCAATCATCATCTCACCGGCAAATGCTGATGTGGTAGCAAGAATCGCAGCAGCAATCGCTGCGCCAAAGTGTCGTATAATTTTCATTGGGTGTGTCCTGTTTTTATCTGGAAAAAGCGTTTTTCAGATCACGACAGGCGGGCCGCGCGACGGGGGGGCCGGATGCGGTGTGGTTGGCGTATCTCGCGCGGTCAACGCAATAAGGTGATGAAACTGAACGATCCGCGCCGGTGACATCACATCAGCTGCCGGGCCAACCACGATCACATTCAATGCTGAATCAGGGCAGATGTGCGGTGCACTGGTCGGATGCCCGGATGCGTCCATATAGACCGGAACCGGCCCGGTTCCGGTGCAAAGTACCATTTGCCCGGTGGCCGCGGATGCACCGCGTGCGACGGCCATGCTCTGGCTGGTGAATGCCAGCATCAGGGCCAACGCCAAAGAGATTATGCTGCGCAACGTCATGAACTAAGTCTACCAAAGCGCCCTGCCGGAAACGAGGCGTAATAACGCCGCAGCCCCGGCCGTTGCGGACCGGGGCTGCTTTAATTCTGGCTTGCGAAAGAGGCGGAGCTTAGCTCAGCACTTCGGCAGTTGCGCTTGATTTCGCAATGGCTTTTTTGATCTTCAACGCATTCGCGGACAGATTGGTGTCTTTTTCCTTGGCCAAGAACTTGTCCAGACCGCCACGGTGATCAACACTGCGCAATGCAGCGGCTGAAATGCGCAGTTTGAAACCACGGCCCAGCGCTTCGGACTGCAATGTGGTGTCATTCAGGTTCGGCAGGAAACGGCGACGCGTCTTGTTGTTCGCGTGGCTTACGTTGTTGCCCGACATCGGGCCTTTTCCGGTCAATTCGCAAACGCGCGACATGGGTTCATCCTTTTGTTTTCGTGGTAGGCCAGCGATCCGGCACAACACGTGAAGCGGGGGCCGCACGTCGGCAACCCTGAAATTGGTTCGCAGCACTTAGTTGGAATCGGCTGGGGCGTCAACCCAATGCCTTGCGCGCGCATGATGTTTCCCCCGGCCCAAAACCGGTTCCGCAAGGCTTGGGTTGCCACACAGTGCAGTGCTGCCTAATCTTCCCCAATTTAGGCCCCAAAAATTGGGATTTTATATGTTGAACACTTTTCACGAACCGCAATCCGTCCTGAACCTGTGGTTTCCCGATACCGGGCATCAGAAATCCATGGAAAGCCACAGTGCCTTTTGGGGAAAACGCATGCAGGGCGGGATGGATGCCACCATCATCGCCGATTTTGCCGATATGACGCTTGCGGCGGCGACGGGCCATCTTGATCATTGGGCGGACACCCCGCGCGGCAGGCTTGCACTGCTCATCGCGCTTGATCAGTTCCCGCGCTCGCTCTGGCGCGATACGCCTGCTGCTTTCGCCCAAGATATCAAGGCGACAAGACTGGCCCTGGAAGGCATCAGGAACGGCGACTTCGATTCTTTGGCCCCATGGGAACAGGTTTTCTTTCATATCGCCATTTCCCATTGTGAAGGTCCCGACCACCTTGAGCGCATGGATGCGCTGGAACCTGTGATGGAGCGCGCGATTATCGGGTTACCCCCGGTTCTTGCACCACTTGGCGACAGATTTCGCGCCCAGCACCATAGTGTCCGCAGCATTATTGAACGCTTTGGCCGACATCCGCACCGCAATCCCATTCTGGGCCGCCACTCCACACCAGAGGAAGAAGCGTATATTGCCACAGGTGATTTTCCCCACGTGCGCAATGACCCTATCGAAGCCTAACAATTTTACCGGGAACCCATTTCCTTTTGCATCCCCGATCCAGATTTGGCAAAGCTGCCCCATGACCATACAAATGCGCGCCCTCTTCGTTCACCTCTTCACCGCCACGGGTGCCGTTTTCGCCATGTTGGCAATGCTCGCCGCCGTCGAGCTTGAATGGGACCTGATGTTCCTCTGGCTGGTTGTGGCCTTTTTTGTCGATGGGATCGACGGACCATTGGCGCGCAGGTATGATGTGAAAACCAATGCGCCTGAATTTGACGGCGTGCTGCTCGACCTGATCATCGACTATCTCACTTATGTTTTCATCCCGGCCTTTGCCCTCTTTAGCTCCGGCCTGATGGACGGGTGGAGCGGTTGGGCCATGATCATCATCGTGACCTTCGCCTCGGCGATGTATTTCGCCGACACCCGGATGAAAACAAAGGACAATTCGTTCTCTGGCTTTCCGGGCTGCTGGAACATGCTGGTGCTGGTGTTGTTTGCATTGAAACCCGAATGGTGGGTCAGCCTGATCATCGTAACGATCCTCGCCATTACCATGTTCATCCCGATCAAATTTGTGCACCCCGTGCGCACCGAACGCTGGCGAAACATCACCTTGCCGATGGCGCTGGGTTGGACATTCTTTGCCGGATGGGCCGCGTGGGTCGACTTCCATCCGGAAAGCTGGGCGCATTGGGGGCTGGTGATCACCTCAATCTATCTGATCTGCGCAGGTGCCGTTCAGCAGATGATGCCGGCAAAAGGCGACTAAAGCGCGGCGCAAAGATATCTCTTGACCTCAACCTAGGTTCAGGCCCCATCACAATTGCCTGAGAACGAGGTTTTTATGTCCGAACACGCCGCTGCCGCCAGCAAAAGGCCCGATGAATATGTGCCCTGGCGCGAATTTCTGACCAGTGGATACACCGCATCGCTTGCACTTGTCAGCCTTGGTGTCTGGCTGCATGCAGCGGACAGTTTGGTTGTTGCAACGATGTTGCCCGCCATGATCGCGGATATCGGCGGCGCGGCCTTTGTCAGCTGGACTGTTTCGATCTACGAGATTGGGTCGATTGTTGCCGGGGCCGCCAGCGCGTTGATCACCATGCGTTACGGCTTGCGCGGCCCGATGAGCATTGCGGCATTTCTGTTTGGCGCAGGCTGCGCCGCAAGCGCGATCAGCCCCAACATGGGCCTGCTGTTGATTGGCCGCGCCTTACAGGGCTTTGGCGGAGGCGGCCTTGTGGCGATGTGTTTTGTTGCCCTCGGCGTGCTTTTTCCGCGTCGCTACGCCGCGCGGGCGCTGGCGGTTGTGTCGGCGTTCTGGGGCATGTCTGCGTTTCTGGGGCCGCTGATCGGTGGCCTTTTTGTTGAATATGCCAATTGGCGTCTGGGCTTTTGGTTCTTCGCAATGCTTTCGTTCATGCTGTCTGCCTGGATCGCCCTGCGCCAGGAAACCGCCACTCTTGAACAGGGTAAAATCGGCACCCGGTTTCCGCTGTCGCGACTGGCGCTGCTTTGCCTTGCTGTCGTCTTGATCTCATATGGAGGGGTGCGGGTCGAGGCCCTGCGCACCAGTGCGTTGATTGGTGCGGGCGTCCTCTGTCTGATCTGGTTCTTCCGGCGTGACGGGCTTGCCGGACCGGACCGTTTGTTGCCCCACGCGCCGCTAGACCCGCGCCATGCCACCGGGGCCACTCTGCTGATGCTCATGATGTTGCCCATGGCCACGGTCGCGATCACCGCGTATGGTCCATTGCTGATGACGGTTGTGCACGGCACATCGGCCCTGACCGCCGGGTACGTGGTGGCCTGCTCCTCTATCGGGTGGACATTGGCCGCCGTAAGCGTCAGCGGCTCACCGGAACGTTTTGACAGGATCTGGATTGCCATTGGAATGGCTGTGACCACACTGAGCATTGCGGGCTTTGTCTATGCAGTACCAGCCGGGCCGGTCTGGCTGATCGCAGTTTGCGCATTGGCCGAGGGGGGTGGTTTCGGGCTGGCCTATACCTTTATTCTCAGGCGCATTACGGCTGTTGCCCCAGAAGAAGACATGCAGCGCATCACCGGGGCGATCCCGACAATGCAACGGATCGGATATGCATTGGGCGCGGCCTATATCGGGATCATCGCAAATGCATCGGGATTCCTCAGCATTCAGACCCCGGACGATGCGGGCACTGTGGCGCGTATCCTCTTTCTCGCCTGTTTGCCTTTGGCAGTGGTCGGGCTGGTCGCCATGCTCGGTCTGGTGCGCCGTCACCCCTATGACGCGTCGCTTTAGGCGCACCGATGAGTTAAATCAACAGACCCGCCGCCCCTTCATGACGCAGCAGGGCCACCTTGGTCTCAACCCCGCCCGCACCTGAAAAACCGGTCAACCCCTTGGCCCCCATCACCCGATGGCACGGTATGATGATCGGGATCGGATTGCCGCCACAGGCCTGCCCCACCGCTTGGGCAGGTACACCCAACTGTTTGGCGATATCACCATATGTCACCGTATGGCCAAAGGGGATTGCCGACATCGCGCTGCAAACATCACGCTGGAAATCGCTGCCCTTCACTCGCAACGGAAGATCGAAAACCTCGCGCTCAGCAGCGGCATAGGCTGCCAATTGCGCCATCGCTTCATCCAGTAGATCGGAGGCATCTTGCTGCGCAGTGCGCGCCCAGCCTAACGCCGTGATCGCCCCCGCTTCTTCGGTCAGGGTCAGGTCGCCAAATTGCGTGGGGACGGTGCGCTGTTTCATCAGGCAAGAATGCACCCGTGGTCACGCAATCTCAATCCGAAACATGCGGATAAGGCGGGCCGAGGCCCGCCCTACCAAATTTCAGCAGGTCAGGCTTCAGCCCGATATTTCGCTCACAGCCGCGTCACAGCGCCCACATACGCCCGGATGGGCATGGGTGCCCACACCCGGCAAGACCTTCCAGCAACGCTCACATTTGTCGCCCGTTGCCTTGGTAAAGACAACCGCCACCCCATCGGTTTCCGGCATGCGGAAAGCCTCTGCCGGGGCGGCATCGCCGCTCACCGTGATATCAGATGTAATGCTCACATCCTCAAACGACACGGTTTGCAGTGCCGCGCGCTGATCCGCATCTGAGACATAGACCACCGGGGCCGCCTCAAGCGACGCACCGATAACCTTGTTGGTACGCTCGACTTCCAGCGCCGCGGTCACCACACGTCGTGCGGTCCGTACCTTGGCCCATTTCGCTGCCAGTTCCGCATCAAGCCATGCCTCTGGTGTCTCAGGCATATCGGTCAGGTGAATGGAACTTTCATCCCCCGGATACCGCTCAAGCCAGACCTCTTCCATGGTGAACACCAGCACCGGGGCCAGCCACGCGGTCAAACGGTGGAACAGGATATCCAGCACCGACCGCGCGCTGCGCCGCCGCAATGTGTCACCATCGCAATAAAGCGCATCCTTACGGATATCGAAATAGAACGCTGACAGATCTACAGTGGCAAAGGTAAAGACCGCCTGAAACACGCCCTGAAAATCGAACTTTGCATAGCCGTCGCGCACGATTTTATCCAGCTCTGCCACCCGGTGCAGGATAAAACGCTCCAACTCAGGCATGTCGGCGGGATCAACCCGATCCGCTTCACTGAAATCGGTCAGCGACCCAAGCATATAGCGCATGGTATTGCGCAAGCGGCGATAGCTGTCAGCCACGCCTTTCAGAATTTCATCACCAATGCGCTGGTCTGCGGTATAGTCTGTCTGCGCCACCCAAAGCCGCAGGATATCCGCGCCGTATTGCTGCACGATCTTTTCCGGCACGATGGTGTTGCCGATGGATTTGGACATCTTCATGCCTTTGGCATCCAGCGTGAAGCCGTGGGTCACAACATTGCGGTAGGGTGCATGCCCCGTCGTGCCAACCGATTGCAACAGCGACGAATGGAACCAGCCCCGATGCTGATCGGTCCCCTCCATGTAGACGTCGGCGATCCCGTCCTCGGACCCATCGGGACGGTCACGCAGGGTAAAGGCATGGGTTGATCCGCTGTCAAACCACACATCCAGAATGTCCGTCACCTGGTCATATTCGTCCGGGTTCACGATGCCCGTCAGGAACCGCTCTTTCGCGCCATCCGCATACCAAACATCCGCGCCATCAGCCTCAAACGCGTCAACGATCCGCTTGTTCACCTGCGGGTCACGCAGCAGGAACTCTTCGTCGGTTGGCAATACGCCTTTTTTGATAAAGCAGGTCAACGGCACGCCCCAAGCCCGCTGTCGCGACAGCACCCAGTCGGGCCGCGCCTCCATCATTGAATGCAGACGGTTGCGCCCTGATTTTGGCGTCCAGTTCACATTGTCGATCTCGGTCAGCGCCCGTTCGCGGATGGTTCGCCCGTGCATGTCCAGCCCATCGCCCACGACCTTGTCAATCGCCACGAACCACTGCGGCGTATTGCGATAGATCACAGGTGCCTTGGACCGCCACGAATGCGGATAGCTGTGCTTGATCTTGCCACGCGCCAACAACCCGCCAACCTCGATCAGCTTGTCGATGATCGCGGCATTGGCGTTGCCTTCCTTGCCATTGGGTTTCAGGATCGCCTTGCCCCCAAAGAACGGCAGGTCATCGCGGAACCGCCCATCGGGGTTCACGTTATAGGTGATCACCTGTTCGAGCATGCCCAGATCACGGTAAAGCTCATATTCCTCAAGACCATGGGACGGGGCACAATGCACGAAACCCGTACCCTCGGTGTCGGTGACGAAATCAGCGGCGCGGAAATCGCGACTGTCGTCCCATTCGCCATTTGCCCCCTCGGCCCCGGCCAAAGGATGCTGCAACTTGATCTTGCGCAGATCATCGGGCGTCACATCACACAACCGGCGATACATTGTTTCGTCCAGCCGCGCCCGGCCCAGCACATCTGCCGCCAGATCGTCTGCGATCAAATACCGCTCACCGATACGCGCCCAACATTCCTCGGGTCGCCCGGTGATCTCATACAGACCATAAGAAATACCCTCACCCCACACGACCGCCTTGTTTGACGGCATGGTCCAGGGCGTCGTCGTCCAGATTACGACATAGGCGTTGTCCAGCGTCGCATCATCCGTGCCGATAACCTTGAACTTAACCCAAACGGTGTGACTTTCCTTGTCGTGATACTCGACCTCCGCTTCGGCCAGCGCTGTCTGCTCAACCGGCGACCACATCACCGGCTTGGACCCCTGATACAAGGTCCCGTTCATCAAGAACTTCATAAATTCCTCGGCAATCACCCGCTCGGCGTGGAAATCCATCGTCAGATACGGATCAGCCCAATTGCCGGTCACGCCCAACCGCTTGAATTCCTCGCGCTGGATGTCCACCCAGCCCCGTGCAAATTCGCGACACTCACTGCGAAACTCGTTGATCGGTACGTCGTCCTTATCGCGGCCCTGCTTGCGGTACTGCTCTTCGATCTTCCATTCGATGGGCAAGCCGTGACAATCCCAACCGGGGATATAGCGCGCATCGAACCCCATCATCTGATGGCTGCGCACGATCATGTCCTTGATCGTTTTGTTCAGCGCATGCCCGATGTGCAGATGCCCGTTCGCATAGGGCGGTCCGTCATGCAGCGTAAAGACCTTGCGTCCCGGCTTTTCGCGCAACCGGTCATAAACCCCGATCTTCTCCCAGCGTGCCAGCCATTCCGGCTCGCGTTTGGGCAACCCCGCGCGCATCGGAAAATCTGTCTTGGGCAGGTTCAGCGTTGATTTATAGTCGTGTGTTTCTGGCGTATCGGCGCACATGGCGGGCGTCCTTTGGCAAATCTTTTTACGGGATGGATGATCTGGGTGCGAGCGGCTCAAACACCTCAAGCCCGGCGTCTCAAAATATCAGAGCGCCGGGGTTATAATTCGAATAATGATCGCAGCAAAACGGGTCATGCGGCGCTTATAAGCAGCGGCCCCGGTCCCGACAAGCCCCAAGGCCATCGCTTCACCCTTTCTTAAATACCGTCAACAATCGCCCCCGTGCACCGCCGTCCGAGGGGGTGTAGCGATCATTCATTCACATGCGCCCATACGGCGGACATGACCACTGATCCCTCGCCCACGGCGCTGGCCACCCTCTTGACCGACCCTGCGCGGACATCACCAACAGCGAACACACCCGGCAAGGATGTCTCATACTGGGTGGCACCGCCGACCTCCGACCCGGTGCGCACAAATCCCTTGTCATCCAGATCAACCAATCCTGACAACCAGTCGGTATTTGGTGCCGCACCCACCATGATAAAAAGCGCGGCTACCTTGAGCGTCCAGTCCTGACCGCCCAGACGATCATGTAGTTTGACCGCGTTCAGGCCGGTTTCGCCGTGCAATTCCGTCACTTCCGTCTGGGTGTGCACGGTGATGTTGGGGTGCGCATTCAGACGGCTCAGAAGATAATCTGACATCGATGACGCCAGCGACGGGCCGCGCACCAACACATGCACATGGGTGGCATAGCGCGTCAGATACATCGCAGCCTGCCCTGCAGAATTGCCGCCACCGATGATTGCAACATCCGATCCTTTGCACCACCGCGCCTCGACTTCAGTTGCGGAATAGTAAACGCCCGACCCCTCAAACTCCTCTAACCTGTCCAGAGGCATGCGCCGATACTGCACACCTGTTGCCACAATCAAGCTGCGCGCGCTGACAGACTGGCCATTTTCCAGCGCCACATGAAACCGCTTTTTCTCGCATTGGGTCAGATCTGTCGCCCGGTGTGGTACGGCAAATCGCGTGCCGAATTTCATCGCCTGCACCTCACCGCGCCCCACCAGATCTCCGCCCGAAATGCCCGTTGGAAAGCCCATGTAATTTTCGATGCGGCTGGATGTGCCGGCCTGTCCGCCAATTGCCATATCCTCCAACACAAGCGCGCTCAGACCTTCCGCTCCGGCATAAACCCCTGCTGCCACGCCAGATGGTCCGCCCCCAACAATCAGCACGTCGAAAAGATCATCCGTCTGAACCGCCAGACCCAGTCCGATCACTGCGGCAACGGCCTCTGGCGTGTGCGGTTCGATTTTCTGGTCTTTGCCAAAAATAACTGCCGGATAGGCCCGGTCAATCTGACAACGCGCGGCCAGATCATTGCCCTCATCAGACGTGATCGCGACTTCGCGGTAGGGAATTCGGTTGCGTGCGGCAAAACTGGCAATCCGCCGAATGTCAGCGCTTTCCTCACCCCCCAGCAGCGTCAGCGCACTGTCAGCGTGTTCGACCGCCCGCCTGCGCCGCGCCGCCAGAACGGTGACGACAATATCGCTCATCTCCGGCATGTCCGACATCAGGCTCAGCATGTCCTGACGCGGCACACACAGAACCTTGCTGTCCCTGACAGCGCGTGCACCAGCCAATGACACACCACCCGACAAGAACTGCAGATCGCCAAAAAACTGACCCGCGCCAAGTGTTGCATTTCCCATTCGCTCGGATGTGCGCGGGTCAACGGCCTCAACCTCGCCTTCCAGCACGTAGTGCAACTGATCCATCACAGCGCCCGGTTCTTGCACCATGTCGCCGCTCTTGAAGTCGCTGATGGTCCCGACCTTGCGCATCGCCGCGACGTGGCTTTGGCTCAACGGCGTGCGCACCATGGTGGCCAGATCGTCAGCAAAACTTTCCATCAGCTTTCCTTTCCCTGACCAAACAACCCACCAAGGCTTCGCTTGATGATAGTGCGCACTTTGGGGCGCTTTTCGGCTGCGAACGGCAATGGCCTGCAGACTTCAATCGCGGCCACGCCAACACGGGCGGTCAGTGCCCCGTTTACCAGCCCCTCACCAAAGCGGCGGCTTAGCTTGCCCAACAAAGACCCACCAAGGATCGGCTCAAGCATGTCATCACCCACCGCCACGGCCCCGGTGGCCACCAGATGGGACAGCACCGCACGGGTCAGCCGCCAAGACCCGAAAAATCCAGACCGCCCACCATAGACTTCGGCTACGCGCCGGATCATCCGCAAATTGCTGGTCAGGGCCGCGGCAACGTCCGCAAGCGCTATCGGCACCAG
Organism: Sulfitobacter sediminivivens; assembly: GCF_042611115.2. NCBI lineage: Bacteria > Pseudomonadati > Pseudomonadota > Alphaproteobacteria > Rhodobacterales > Roseobacteraceae > Sulfitobacter > Sulfitobacter sediminivivens. Next base: position 388,363 of record NZ_JBHGAR020000002.1, on the reverse strand, counting down.
CGCGGTGACCGTTGCAACCTGCCGGGCTGCGGCTTCGACCTCACGGCTGGCGGCGCGGTCCAGCGGGGCCAGCAACTCGACTTCCGCCAGCGCCAGCAACCCTTGTGCATCCAATTGATCACCGCGCAATTCTGCCAGACGGTCCCGGCCCCAGCGGGTGTCTTCGCGCCCTTTATAAAGACTTACCAAATGGTCCGTGACATTGCGTGCCGCCGTCAAATCCCCTTGCGCCAATGCTTCACCGGCCTCATGGCGCAATCCGTCAAGCCGCGCCAACCGACCAAATGCCGCTATCTCGCGCAAACATATCAGCGCCAGCACCAGCAGAAATGCGGCGATCAGCACCGTCATCGCCCAGCCAAGCAACGGATAGCGCGCGATCAGGTTGGTCACAAAATTCCACGCTGCGATGGACACAAGCGCCGCAACCAGCGCGCCACCGAGCGCCCAAAAGAGCCGCATCAACAGTGAGGGTTTGCGCGCCGCCAACCGCGCTGCGATCTGCATCGCCTGACCCTGCGGCGCAGGGACCGTGAGATCAGGAACCGGAGGGGCCTCTGACACGGCCGGACGCGGTTTGCTGTCTTTTTCAAGATCAAAAAGGACGGGTCCTTTTGCCATCACGCGGCCTCCACTTTCCATTCATACCGGACATCGGGCAGTTTCTCATCTGTATTGCTGCCATCGGTGCGTGCCACCTCGACAAACCCATGGCGTTCATAAAACGCGCACGCCCGCACATTGACCTGAAACGTCCAAAGGCTCAGATGCGCCGCCTTGGCCCGCGCGTCATCGAGAAGCGCCGATCCAACACCGTGTCCTCTGACACTTCGGGTCACATAAAGCGCATCAATCTCGGTGCCATCACTGGCAATAAACCCAACCACACCCCCGTCGTGTTCGGCCACTGTCACCCATCCCCGGTCTATCAAATGACCGGCATGGGCGATGTTTTCGGCCCGCGTATGCAGGCTCGGCATCCAGCTGGTTGTTTCTGCAAATTCAGACAATATCGCGCCAACGGTGCCAGCGTCTGTTGTGCGTGCCGGGCGCAGGTGGGTCACAACCGATCCCCAATCAAAAATTCCGCCACTCTGTCGAGCCGGATATGCGGCGGTCCGTCACCGGGCTTGAGGTTCAGGGGTGCCGGGGCAAAGCGCATCACCTGATAATCCTGATCCAGCCATTTTTCCGCCCCCTTGCGCGCCGGATTAAGCAGATGTGCAGGGTCTTGCGGCAAATCACCAGGATAAAAAGCGGCCTCTTTGCCGGTCTCAAGCAGGGTGCCGCGCACCACCTCCAATGTCTCGCCGTCATGGCTCATTGTGGCCTCGGTCGTGGCACGCAAGGATGCAATTGCCATCGCTGCAGTGCCCGCACCTGCATATTGCGCCCGGTCGCGCGCCTCACGGGTCAATGCCTCCATGATCGCGGTCAGGCGCGGGTGCTGTACATGATGCAAATGATCCGCCTTGGTGGCCGCAAATAGGATTTTCTCAACCCTCTTGCCACCCAAAAGACTGCTCAGAAAACCATTGCGACCGGGCCGAAACGCCGCAAGAATCTCGGCCATTGCTGCGCGCAGATCCTCGACCGCCCGCGGGCCCTGATTGATGGCACCCAATGCGTCAACCAGCACCACCTGACGGTCGATGCGCGCAAAATGGTCCCTAAAAAACGGAAGAACGACCTGTCGCTTATACGCCTCAAACCGCCGCGCCATTTCCCGGATCAGCGACCCGCGCGGCCCGGTATCGGTGCCCGGCAGCGGTGCAAAAGTCAGTACCGGCGATCCCGCCAGATCACCGGGCAACAAAAACCGCCCCGGTGTGCAATCGGAATACCCACTTGCCCGCGCCCTTTGCAGATACGCGGCAAAGGATGCGGCAAGTGATTTGGCCTCTGTCTCTTCTAGCTTGGTTTGCGGATCTGTCTTGGCAACCAACGCACGATACTCGATCGCTTCTTCACGGGTCTCAATACGCCCCAGAACCTGCGCCGACCAGTTTGTATAGCTGATGTCCATAAGCGCAAGATCAAGCAGCCATTCGCCGGGGTAATCCACGATATCAAGGTGAATGGTGCGCGGCCCCTGCAGGCCGGCAAGCAGCCCGTTGGGCCGCACCTTGAGCGACAATCGCAGTTCAGAAATGGCCCGTGTGCTGTCCGGCCAATGTGGCGTCGGACCCGTCAGCGCCCCCAAATGCGCCTCATAATCAAAGCGTGGGATGGTGTCGTCGGGTTGTGGCTGTAAAAACGCGGCCTCAATCCGGCCCTCGGATGCGGCCAACAGCCCCGGCATCCGCCCCCGGTCCAGCAGGTTTGCCACAAGTGACGTAATAAAAACCGTCTTGCCGGACCGCGCAAGCCCGGTCACGCCCAACCGGATCACCGGCTCGAAAAAGGTCTCTGACACGGTGTCCTGCACCGCCTCAACCTGCCGCCAGATGCCATCGGCAATGCGTGAGATAACCAAAACTGCACCCGCCTCAAAATTGTCCTTGCCGCAACATAAGGGTCCGGCACAGGGATTGCCAGAAGCAGGCCACCACGCTAGACGCTGCAAATGCCCCGCTATGCCCTGAAAATTGAATACAACGGCGCGCCATTTGTGGGTTGGCAGCGCCAGACATCGCTGGCTTCGGTGCAGGGTGCGGTTGAGGCGGCGCTGGCCAAATTGGAACCGCACGATCACAAGATCGCCGCCGCCGGGCGCACCGATGCGGGCGTACATGCTCTGGGTCAGGTGGCGCATTGTGACATGAGCGCGCAATGGGATCCATTTCGATTGTCAGAGGCTTTGAATTACCACCTTAAACCGCAGCCTGTTGCGATTGTGGATTGTGCCGCCGTAGGGCATGATTTTCACGCACGCTTCGCAGCACTTGAACGCCGCTACCTCTTTCGCATCCTGTGCCGCCGCGCCCCGGCGACCCATCAGGCGGGTCTGGTCTGGCAGGTCAAAAATGATTTGGACGTGGATGCGATGCAGGAGGGCGCAAACATCTTATTGGGCAAACATGACTTCACGACGTTTCGGTCGACCATCTGTCAGGCCGACAGCCCCGTCAAAACGCTGGATCATCTTCGCGTAACGCGGGTCGAGACAATTGCCGGAACCGAAGTGCATTTTGACGTCCGCGCGCGGTCGTTCCTGCACAATCAGGTGCGTAGCTTTGTGGGGACGCTGGAACTTGTCGGGGCGGGGTCATGGACGCCTGCGGATGTCCAGACCGCCCTTGATGCCCGCGACCGTGCGGCCTGTGGCACGGTGTGCCCACCGCATGGATTGTATCTGGCCGGGGTGTCCTATCCCACCGATCCATTTGCGTAAGATTAGGGTAACGCGTTCCAGTCGCCGTGAAACTTGCCCTCTTCATCCACCCGGTCAAACCCATGCGCCCCAAAGAAATCACGCTGTGCCTGAATAAGGTTGGCGGTGCCACGTCCCCGGCGCATTGTGTCGTACCATGCTAATGATGCCGACAGCGCCGGCAAGGCGACACCCAACGACACGCCCGCCGCGACCACCCGGCGCAGGGCACCGATGCTGTCAGCCACTCGCGCACGCATCGTAGGCGCAAGAATGAGGTGACCGGCAGGCAAATCGCTGCGAAACGCATCCGCAAAATCATCCAACAGCGCTGAACGAATGATGCACCCGGCACGCCAGATCTCGGATATCCGCGCCATGTCGAGCGACCATTCAAATTCCTCGGAGGCCGCCGACAAGAGGCGGAACCCTTGCGCATGGGCCAGAATACGGCCCACAAGCAGTGCCATTTCCAGATCATCGTCGCCGGGCATATCCACGTCCTGCACACCTGCCGCCGACAGCGGTTCGGCCATCAATCGGGTATCTTTTTCAGACGACCACCCGCGTGCGCCCACCGCAGCCTCAATGGTGCTGGCCGACTGCCCCAGTTTCAAGGCTTCGATCAACGTCCAACGTCCTGTACCTTTTTGTCCGGCCTGATCGCGGATCACATCAACCATCGGCTTGCCGGTTCTGCTGTCCGTCGATTGCAGCGCTGCGGCTGATACCTCAATCAGGTACGAAGACAGCGGCCCCTCTTGCCACCGCTCAAAGAGCGCTCCGATCTCGTGCGCGCCTTGCCCACCTGCATCGCGCAGCATCCCATAAACCTCTGCGATCATCTGCATATCGGCGTATTCGATGCCGTTGTGCACAGTCTTTACGAAATGCCCCGCACCATCCGGGCCCAGATGCGCCACGCAAGGATCGTTCTCAAATTTGGCCGCAATCGCCTCTGCCATCGGTCGCAGCTGTTGCCACGAATGATCGGACCCACCCACCATCAGGGATGGTCCGTGGCGCGCGCCTTCTTCCCCCCCGGACACGCCCATTCCAACAAAATGCAATCCCGATTCCGCCATTGCAGCGGATCGGCGGCGCGTCGCGTTGAAATCAGCGTTGCCGCCGTCAATGATCGTGTCGCCCTCACTCAGCAAGGGGGTGATCGCCTCAATCATCTCATCCATCGGTTCACCAGAGGGGATCATGAACAAGATGCTGCGCGGCTGTGCGATGGCTTTGACAAAGTCTTCAAGCGCCTTGGTGCCGGTCAGTTTGGGTGCCAAGGGCCCCGCTTCGTCGATGAACGCGGTAACCCAATCGCTCTCTCGGTTGCAAACCGCCACTTCAAATCCGTGATCTGCAAGATTAAGTGCCAAAGCGGAGCCCATCGTCCCCAACCCATAGACGCCAATATCCGCGCCGCTCTTGGTCTTGTTCATAAAGCCTCTTGCCCCTTTTTTGACAGATCAAGAGTGATACGGCAGATCGCGCAGCGCAAGACCAGTTCAACAATTTGATTTCAATTGAAAATTGAGTTATACACAGGTGTTAAGAATAATAAACAAAACCTGAGGCACTCTGGATACTCATTATGATGCACGTTTTTAAACGCGCATGGGCAGATATGTTCATGCCGATATTGCGCCGACCCAAACGGGTGCAGGTTGCCGCACTTTGTTACCGTGATACGGACGAAGGCAAACGTGTTCTGCTGATCACAAGTCGGGATACCGGACGCTGGATCGTGCCCAAGGGCTGGCCAATTGACGGGCTCGACGGGCCCGGTGCGGCTTTGCAGGAAGCCTGGGAAGAAGCCGGTGTCAAAAAGGCCGACATAGAATCAGAACCGGTCGGCCTTTACGCATACGACAAAGGTCTTGGCGAAGGCATGACAGTGCCGGTTGAGGCGCGGGTATATCTGACCCGCGTGCGCAATCTCAGCGAGGAATATCCAGATTCGAACCTGCGAAAACGCGCATGGTTTGCCCCGCAAGAGGCCGCAGATCTGGTGGACGAGCCTGATCTCAAGGCGATTTTGCGCGCTCTTTAGCCCCCCTGTTGAACGTCACCATTTTGTAACAGACCTGCAATGACGCGCTTGCACGGGCACGCGGTCTATGTCACCTCATCCGCGACCAATTATGTTTCCGGGGGGATAACTGGGCATGGCCAACGCACCGCAAGGCAGCCAGTGGAAAACGCTGGACACAGACCTTAACCGCATCAGTCAAGTTGAACTGGCCACCGCCTATGTCGGACGCCCGATGGTCGGCATGGGCATCGCGCTTGCGTTCATGGTGCTGGCCGGTGTTGCTGCGGCCGTTTTCTTTGGCCAAACGCCGGTAAGTTTTGTCGTTGTCGTGGCGGCGATTTTCGGGGCCTACATGGCCGTGAACATCGGTGCCAATGATGTGGCCAATAATATGGGGCCGGCGGTGGGGGCCAACGCGCTGACTATGGGCGGTGCGATCCTGATTGCCGCACTGTGCGAAAGTGCCGGGGCGCTTTTGGCTGGCGGCGATGTTGTCTCGACCATCTCAAAGGGCATCATTGATCCAGCCTCTATCGCGGATACAAAAGTCTTTGTCTGGGCGATGATGGCGGCGCTGATCTCGTCTGCTTTGTGGGTCAACCTGGCGACATGGGTCGGTGCGCCGGTGTCCACCACACATTCCGTGGTTGGCGGCGTCATGGGGGCAGGTATTGCCGCCGCGGGCCTTGGTGCGGTCAACTGGTCGTCCATGAGCCTGATCGCCGCAAGCTGGGTCATTTCTCCGGTGCTGGGCGGTGGTGTCGCTGCCCTGTTTCTGGCGTTCATCAAGGCGCGCATCATCTACCAACAAGACAAGATCGCCGCGGCACGCATTTGGGTCCCCGTGCTGGTGGGCATTATGGCCGGGGTTTTTGCCGTCTATCTGGCGCTCAAAGGCCTTAAGAAGGTGATCGACGTTGACATGCCCACGGCGCTGTTGATTGGCGCTGTTGTCGGGGCTCTGGCCTTTGCGATATCGACACCGATGATCCGGCGCAAATCCGAAGGCATGGAAAACCGCAATAAGTCGGTCAAGCTGCTCTTTGGTCTGCCGCTGGTGTTCTCTGCCGCCCTGCTCAGCTTTGCGCATGGGGCCAATGACGTGGCCAACGCCGTGGGCCCACTAGCGGCGATTGTGCATGCAACAGAGTTCGGGGTGTCCGAGGCCAAGGTGGTGATCCCGCTTTGGGTCATGGTCATCGGGGCCTTTGGCATCTCCTTCGGGCTGTTTCTTTTTGGTCCCAAACTGATCCGCATGGTCGGCAGCCAGATCACCAAGCTTAATCCAATGCGGGCCTATTGTGTGGCTTTGTCAGCCGCTATTACCGTGATTATCGCCAGTTGGCTGGGCCTGCCCGTCAGCTCAACCCATATCGCGGTGGGGGGCGTCTTTGGCGTGGGCTTTTACCGCGAATGGCATATGGAACGGCGGTTGCGCAGCCCTGATGTGCAGGCAGGGACCGTCAAGCGCATCGCCCCCGAAGAACGCCGCCGCCGCAAGCTGGTGCGCCGCTCGCATTTCATGACCATTGTTGCGGCTTGGGTGATCACGGTGCCTGCCGCCGCGACCATGTCTGCACTGGTGTTCTGGGTGCTCAATGCCATAGCGAACTGAGACCCGGATGTCCGCCTCAGATTACCAGCACCAGCATGAGGATGGAGGCCGCCAACACCGCCATCCCCGCCCATTCACGCCCCGTAATGCGTTCGTGAAAAAACAAGGTTGAGGCCGCGACGCTCAGGATCAACTCCACCTGCCCCAGCGCTTTGACATAGGCTGCGTTCTGCAAGGTGAACGCGATGAACCAGCACAGGCTGCCGCCCATCGATGTCAGCCCAATCCACACGGCAACACGCCGCGCAGACCAGACCGCGCGCATCTGGCCCGGTTCACGAAGCCGCAGCCAGACCATCATGATCAGCGTTTGCATCACAACCACAGCGGCCAATGTGATGGTGGCGCGCAAAATCGGATCATCTTCGATAATCGTCAGGCTTGCGCCCCGGTAGGTAACTGCCGAGATCGAGAACAAGAAACCGGACGCGATCCCAAGGGCCGCCGCCCGTTTGTTCACCTGACCCATGTGCCAGCCTTGCGCGTCCTCGCCGCCCGACAGCAACAGCAATCCCACAATGCCTAGGGCGATTGCGGCAAAACCAATCAGCGTGACGCCTTCGCCCAGCACGATCCAGCCCATCAGGACGGTCTGGATAACTTCGGTTTTCTTGAACGTGATACCGACAGCAAAATTGCGTTGTTTGAACAGCAACACCACACAAACCGTCGCCGTTATCTGTGCGGTCGCTCCAAACAGGCCGTAAATCCAGAAATTCAGATTGAGCGCTGGCATCGGTTTGCCAGAGATTACCAAATAGGTGGCCAGCAGACCAAGGATGAACGGAGCGGAATAGATAAACCGGGAAAAGGTGGCCCCGGCGGCGGACAGCGTTGTTGTCGACAGATGCTTTTGCAACATGAAACGGCCGGTCTGAAAGACCGCGGCGGCGATGCTGACAATGATCCAGAGATCAGGAATGGGACTGTTCATCCCTTCCCATACCGCTAATCCGCGCGCGGCTGCCAGAGCGGATGTGCAACAGGGTCTTTGCGTCTGAACAGAAACTGGCGGAACACCTGCGCATAGGACCTATACACATAGCCATCGTTGCGGCGCAGATACCGCGATCTATGCGCGCGGTAGAGCGCCGGCAAACGGTACCATGAAACGGTTGGATGCATATGATGCACCACGTGGAAATTGTTGTTCAGAAACAAAAGCGCCAACAGACCGCGATCCTCGACAACCACGCTGCGGCCCGAAGCACGCGCATGTGCCTGATGTTCCAGAAATGTGCGTATCTTGAGGATCGACAAGGCGACATAACAAGCGCTCAGATAGACCCACATCGGCACTGCCGACAGCGACACCACCCACAAGACCCCGATCACGCCGGGCAGATGGATCAGCCAATCCAGTGCCACCCGCCTGTCCCCCGCGGCAATCATCCCAAGGTCGGCGCGGATGAAGCTCACCATCCCAATCAGCGGCCCCAGAACCATACGTCCCAAAAGGGTGTTGTTCACCGTCAGCAGAACCTGCATCGGGCGCGGCAATCTCGCCCAAACGCCCGGGTCCAGATAATTGGTCTCAGGATCATCATAGGGGTCGGTCAGGTTGGCATCATTGTGATGGGCAAGGTGCAGGCGCTTGAACCTCAGATACGGCACAAACAGCCCTGGCTGGATCAGGCCCAGCGCGGTCGAGGCCCGCTCTGAGCGGAAGGGATGCCCGTGCAGAATCTCATGACTCAAAGATGAATGCAGAGCCAAAGTAAATATCAGCAAACCAAAGCTGAGGCCCGCCCAGCCGTCTGGCAGCCAAAGTGCCGTCGCCCAGACCGTCAGACACCCGGCAAACAACCAAAGCGTCGGCCAGTCCCACCCTGATATTCCGCGTCTGACAGAAGCTTTCTGTTTGCCGGCGTTGGAAAAAAGGGTCGGCGGGGTATTCATCAATTGCCTTGCGTGGACGTCAGTAACGCGTTTGTGATATCGCGCTGAACCCCGTTCCGCCATTCCGATAATGGTTAACATTGTTCGCCATCTGTGATATTTATCACCGCATGCGGAATATGATGACCAAAATTGAACGCGCGAGCCGGTTCCGCCAGCGATTGGCCGTGGCAATGAAACAGACCAACACCAGCCAAAGCGGTCTGGCGCGCGCCATTCAGGCAGATCGGTCAACCCTATCACAGGCATTGACCGATGACGGAGCACGCTTGCCCAGCGCCCATTTGATCGGGGCCTGTGCCAGCGCTTTGGGTGTCTCGAGCGACTGGTTGCTGGGCCTGTCGGACCGACCTGAATCCGCCGCTGATCTGTTGTCCAATAGCTTTGAAGTGTCGCAGGCCCCGCGCGCGCATGTGGATGAACAGATCTTTGATTGGCACCGCGAGGCGCTTGGCTACAAAATCCGGCATGTGCCAGCCACCTTGCCCGATATGCTGAAAACCGATGAGATGCTCGCATGGGAATACGGGCCGCATATGGGTCGGACCACGCAACAGGCCATCAACGCATCACGGGACCGGCAGGAATGGATGCACAATTCCCGTTCCGAATATGAAATCGCGATGCCGCTTTACGAGGTTGAAAGCTTTGTGCGCGCCACGGGCTATTATGGCGGGCTGACCGCCGCGATTCGGATGGCGCAGACCGATCAGCTGATCACGCTGTCACGCGCATTGTACCCGCGCCTGCGCATCTATCAGTTTGACGCCCGCCGCCTCTACTCCGCACCCATCACCATCTTTGGCCCGCTGCTGGCTGTGCTTTACACGGGTGGCCATTACATGGCATTTCGCGACAGCCAACGGATCGAAACCTTCACCGGTGATTTTGATTTACTTGTGCGCGAGGCCCAGCGCACCGCCCGTGACTTTCCTGATTTCCTCACCGACATGCGCGCGTTGATCCGCTAAGGTCAGACCTTCGGGTCGGGGTTCTCCGTGTGGCCATCGACGGCGATCACCTGCCCTGACACCAACCGCGCCGCGTCCGAGCCCAGAAACACCGCCATATTTGCGATATCGCGGGCCTCAACGAATGACCGCATCGAGGTGCCGACAGCATAGCCGTCATAGACCTGATCGCGGGTCATGCCTTTGGCTGCGGCTTCGCGTGCCAGAACGCCTTCCATGCGCGGCCCCTCGACTGCACCCGGACAGATTGCATTGGCGCGAATGCCAAACGGCCCCAACTCCATCGCAAGGGTCTTCATCAGCCCGATCATACCCCATTTTGCCGCCGCATAGGGCGCGCGGTTCGGATAGCCATAAAGGCCCGCTGTGGACGAGGTGACCACAATGGAACCGCTGCGCGCAACTTTCATCAAAGGGGCCGCATATTTCGCCGCCAGAAAAGCCCCTTCCAGATTGACGCTGACACAGGCGCGCCAATCATCCAGCGCCACATCTTCGACCAATGCCGTTGGCCCTGCGATACCCGCATTCGCGCACAGCACGTCGAGGCCATCAAGCTGTGCAAACACCGCCCGCATGTCCGCCTCGTCTGCCGCATTTGCCCGCTCCGCATGCCAGTGATCAGGACAGGCCGCCAGCGCGGTGGCGTCCACGTCCGTCACCCACACCTCAAAACCTGCGGCGTCGAACCCCTCGGCCATGGCGCGCCCGATCCCGGAGGCCCCCGCCGTAATTAAACACCGCTTCACCGTGGCGCACCGATGGCACGACCAAGCCCAATTGGTTTCGGCAACCGGGCATGGCCCGCCGCAAACCGTCCCAATGCAGCCTCAATCGCCGAACTGGGTGTTGATGGCTTGCGGGTCTCCAGCGACACATGCAGCAGAAAATGCTCCCCCGTCGCCAGCATCCGCTCCCCTTCGCGCATCTCGTGCCACAGGTGCATCTTTTTGCCCGCGCCCTCGATCACGCGGGTGGTGATGGTGATGACAGCACCTGCGTGCACTTCGTCCAGATGGCGAATGTGGGTTTCGGCCGTGAAATAGCTGCCACCACTGGAAATATAGGCCGCATCGCAGCCGATGATCTCCATGAACCTGTCCGTTGCATCAGCGAAGGCATGCAGATACCGCGCTTCGGTCATGTGTCCGTTATAATCCGTCCAATCCAGCGGCACGGTGCGGTGGGCGGTCAACACAGGTTCATCCGCACTCAGGTCGTCCGCGACTGCGCCCAACGCCGTGCCGTGGCGCATCATTTTCTCCTGAATGTTCAGCAACGCCCCCGCGCCCCAATCCTGCGCTTTCAGCCCCCGCATCATCGTCACCAGATTGGTGTCGCGGATACGTTCCAATTCGCGGATCGAATGATGCCCTGATTGCGCATCCGACTGACCTGCAATCAGGTCCACCAGTTCATCGGTAAACTCCGGCACATCCATCAATTTGGTCCACGGCCACTGCAAACAGGGGCCAAACTGCGCCATGAAATGTTTCATGCCTGCCTCGCCCCCCGCCACGCGGTAGGTTTCAAAAAGCCCCATCTGCGCCCAGCGGATGCCAAAACCATAGCGGATCGCGTTGTCGATTTCCTCGGTAGTGGCGATGCCGTCTTTGACCAGCCACAAGGCTTCACGCCAGACCGCCTCAAGGAACCGATCCGCCACATGGGCGTCGATCTCTTTTTTCAAGTGGAGGGCGTACATGCCCAGTGACGCGAGTATGTTCTTGGCGCGGTCAATCAGCGGCCCATCAAACCCCTCGCGCGGGACCAGTTCAACCAGCGGCAACAAGTAAACCGGGTTAAACGGATGCGCGACCATGATCTGATCGGGGCGCGCCATGCCTTCCTGCAACTGGCTGGGTTTGAACCCCGAAGTGGACGAACCAATCACCGCCTCAGGGTCACAGGCCTGCTGGATCGCGCCAAAGGTCTTGTGCTTGATTTCCAGCCGTTCTGGCACGCTTTCCTGAATCCAGCTTGCCCCCTGAACCGCTTCCTGAATGGAACCATGAAAGCTGATCTCGCCCTCATCGGGCAGCGCCACATCCGTCAACCCCGGCAACGACCTACGCGCGTTGCCCATGACTTCGGCAATCTTGCGTTTTGCTTCCGGGTCCGGGTCGAACACCCGCACGTTCCAGCCGTTCAACACAAACCGCGCGGCCCACCCGCCGCCAATAACCCCGCCGCCAATAATTGCTGCTGTCTTCGTCATTTTAGCACCCGTAGTTGGCTCACATCGTAGCCATTGAAATCCAAAATCTCCCGCGCCGCCCTGATCCGGTCAGCACCGCCTTTAGGGCTGCGGTCTGCGATGAAACCGAACCGCCCGTTGGGCGTGCCAATCACCGCGGTCCGGAAGCCTTCATCGACCCATAACACCCAGTATGCATGATCATCCCAATCCAGTGTGAACCGCCCCTGCCCAATCATGGTGCCCAAGGTGGCACTTTGGTCAGAACCGGATGTGACGGATGACTGGCCACTGGTTTGGGTCCAGGTAAACGTGTCACCCGCCCCCGGTATGATGGTGAACCCGGTCAGCGCGCGTTCGGTGGTGAAGTATTCCCGCACCGTCCACGTACCTGCAAAGCTTTCGAGATCAAACCGCGAGGTCGCGCCAATCAGCGCATTGGTGTCGCGGTAACCGTTAACCTGTTGCACAGGGGCCGTACAGCCAACCAGGATGACCAACACCGCACCGGAAATAAACCGACGTAATACAGACGTTATGCCGCCATCCAAAATCACGACTTCGGAGCCCGTTTTTCCAGCCCCAGTTTTTCACGCACCTCTGCCGGGGTGATCACCCGCGCGCCCATATTTTCAATGATGGTGCCCGCACGTTCGACCAGCTGCCAGTTTTCGGCCAGTTGCCCTTTTGCAAGCCACAGGTTGTCCTCCAGTCCCACACGCACGTTGCCCCCGGCGAGCACCGCCGCTGCGACATAGGCCATCTGATTGCGCCCCAGCCCAAAGGCCGAAAACGTCCAGTCATCGGGCACATTGTTGACCATCGCCATGAAGGTATTCAGATCATCCGGTGCGCCCCAGGGCACTCCCATGCACAGCTGCACTAGCGCGGGCGCGTCCAGTACGCTGTCCTTAACCAGTTGTTTCGCATACCAAAGATGGCCAGTATCAAATGCCTCAATCTCGGGCTTGACCCCCAGATGCGTCATCATCCGCCCCATTGCCGTCAGCATACCGGGCGTGTTGGTCATCACATAATCGGCCTCAGCGAAATTCATCGTGCCGCAATCAAGCGTGCAGATCTCGGGCAGGCATTCGGCGATATGCTGCACCCGCTCAGAGGCTCCGATCATATCTGTGCCCTCAACGGGCGGCATCGGATGTTCGGTTGGCCCAAAGATGATGTCGCCGCCCATGCCTGCGGTCAGGTTCAACACCACATCTGTCTCGGATTCGCGGATACGTTCGGTCACCTCACGGTATAATGCCAGATCCCTGCTAGGCTTGCCGGTTTCGGGGTCACGCACGTGGCAGTGCACAATCGCGGCCCCCGCGCGTGCCGCCGCAATGGCGCTGTCAGCGATTTGCGCAGGCGAGCGTGGCACATGCGGGCTGCGATCTTGGGTGCCGCCCGATCCGGTGACGGCGCAGGTGATGAAAACCTCATTGTTCATGGTCAACGGCATGGGCGGTGTCCTTTGTCTGGGGGGTAGTGATTGCGTTTGGCCGCATCTTGGCGCAGGTTCGCGGCCATGACTTTGCATAAAGCGAACTAACTTTGATTAAATCCGCAAAAATCAAGACCAGCCACGTCACCCTTCTGGTGCTCGACGGATCGAACACCCTGTCTTTCGCCGCCGCCGTCGATCCACTGCGCGCGGCCAACCGACAAGCTGGCGCTCCCCTTTATGACTGGCGTTTTGCCACCCCGCGGGATCACCCGGTGATGTTGACCAGCGGGCTGTCCATCCCGGCATCACCCATTCACAAAATTGAACAGACTGACCTTCTGCTCATCGTTGCAGGCTTTGACCTTGAGGCCCAATCAACCCCCGCGCTCAGCGCCAGCATTCGCCGCATCGCAAGTACCGGCGCGACCATAGCTGGCATTGACGGTGGCCCATGGGTGATGGCGCGCGCGGGTATTTTGGATGGCCATCAAGCCACCTGCCATTGGGAAGACATGGAAAATTTCGCCCAAGAATTTCCGCAGGTGGACCTGGTGAACAGCCGGTTTCAGATCAGCGAGCGCAGACTGACCAGTGCCGGGGCGGCCCCGGCGATCGAGATGATGTTGCATCTGGTGCGCACCCGCCATGGTGGCTCCCTCGCCGCTAAGATTGCCGCCACCTTTATCTATGATCTGGCAACCCCGACTGCACGACCGCAAACCCGCCGCACCGCGCTGCCCCATAATGCGTTGACCGCGCGGGCCCATGCGATGATGGAAGCCGCATTGGACAGCCCCCTGCCGATCCATACACTTGCACGCCGATTGGGGGTCAGTTCGCGCGCCTTGCAGGTTCAGTTCAAGGCGCGTCTGGCCACAACACCTCAGGCGCATTACCTGTCGCTGCGCCTTGCCGAAGCAGAACGTCTGGTGACGCAAACGGCCCTGCCCCTGCAAGATGTCGCACTGGCGACAGGGTTTGGATCGCAGGCCAGCTTTGCCCGTGCATTTCGCGCAGCGTTTGGAAAATCGGCAACGTCAGCACGGCGCAAGTAGCAGGCCCTAGATTTCACGCCGCAGTGCTTTGACAGGCAGGTTCGGCAGGCCCTCTTTGGCCGTTTCTGCCAGCTTCATAACGTCAACTACCATCGCGCTGATCGGTGTGGCGAGGCCGGCTTTGACCCCCATCCGCACCACCTGACCCTGAAACGCGTCGATTTCAGTTCTGCGCTTTGCCATCAAGTCATAGGACATCGAGGTGCGCGCCTGTGCATCAATCGTCAGCATGGAGGTCGCGACGCAGGAAAAAAGCGGCGTCGGCAGCCGCAAGATCGTAGGGATCAGACCCACAGGCACGGGCATTGCCGATGACGGCTCTATGCCGCTGGCCGTCAAAATGCGCAGCGCCTCGGCCCATTGGTCCGCCAGCAATTTGCGCCACCTGCGGTCGCGCAATTGTTTTTGCAAGGTCAGACCACTCAGCGCATTGAGCGCATTGTTGAGGTTCATCAGGAACTTGCCCCATTGGATCTGGGTAATGTCGGCCGTTTCCTCTATCGCCAGTTGCGGCACGCGAAGTGCCTGGGCCAAAGCGCCGCTTCCGGCCTCAATCATGATATCCCCACTGCTCGCGCGGTGAAAACAACCCTGTCCCATCGGCACAACATTGAATGGCACCATGCCTGCGCGCACATCAGAATTGGCCAACACAGCGCGCAGTGTTTCAGCATTTTCAGTCCCATTCTGGAGGCTGATCACGCGGGCCTGCGCTGGCGCATGGGCCGCAATGGCGCGGGCCATCGTCGCGGTATCACCAGATTTTACAGTCACCAGAATGATGTCCGCATCCGCAAAACAGGTGGGTTTGTCGGTCAGGTTCAGACCCTCGGCATCGACCCGTTGGGCCATGCCGTCAATATCCGTCAGGGTCAGCCCATGCGCCCGGATTTCATGTGCAAACCGCGGCCGCGAAAACAAGGTGATGTTATGGCGTGCCGCCGCAAGGACACCGCCCACGAAACAGCCGATGGATCCGGCACCAGCCACCACGATATGCGGGTTATTTACCAAGGCACCAGCGCATGATTGCCTTTTGCGCGTGCAAACGGTTTTCGGCCTCATCGAAGATCACCGAATGAGGGCCGTCCATCACGGCACTTGTTGCCTCATCATCGCGGTGCGCGGGCAGGCAATGCATAAACAGCGCGTCCGGTTTGGCCCGCGCCATAAGGGCATCATTGACCTGATAACCGCGCAGCTGGTTGTGACGCCGTTCGCGCGCCGATTGCGGATCGTGCATCGACACCCATGTGTCGGTGACCACCAGATCGGCCCCCTGCACAGCCTTGTCCGGGTCACGCTCAATCGTATAAAGCCCGGCAAGCGAGGCCTCGGGATCAAGCGGGGGCGGACCTGTGAAGGTGAGGTCAAAATCAAATTGTTTGGCTGCATGGGCAAAGCTCGCAAAGACGTTGTTGCCGTCGCCGGACCAGACCACCTTCTTGCCCTTGATCGGGCCGTTATGTTCCTCAAACGTCATGATGTCAGCCATGATCTGACAGGGGTGCGTGCGGTTGGTCAGCCCGTTGATGACCGGCACCGTTGCATATTCGGCCATGTCCAGCAGGGTTTGTTCTTCAAACGTGCGGATCATGATCAGATCGACATAACGTGACAGCACCCGCGCGGTGTCGGCGATGGTTTCGCCATGGCCCAGCTGCATGTCGGCCCCTGACAGCACCATGGTTTGCCCACCCATCTGCCGCACGCCCACGTCGAATGAAACGCGGGTACGTGTGGACGGTTTTTCAAAGATCAGCGCGACCATATGATCTTTCAGAGGCTGATCGTCGTCCGGCGCGCCTTTCGGGCGACCTGCGCGGGCGGATTTCATCTTAGCGGCGTTGTCGATGATGCCCCGCAGGTCGGTGGGTGAGGTTTCGTGAATGTCTAAGAAATGCGTCATTGA
Source organism: Sulfitobacter sediminivivens (assembly GCF_042611115.2). Classification (NCBI taxonomy): domain Bacteria; kingdom Pseudomonadati; phylum Pseudomonadota; class Alphaproteobacteria; order Rhodobacterales; family Roseobacteraceae; genus Sulfitobacter; species Sulfitobacter sediminivivens. Next base: position 371,913 of record NZ_JBHGAR020000002.1, on the reverse strand, counting down.
TGTTCTCTATCTGAAGGCTTTCGAAGGCTGACTGCGCCAGGAAGCCAAAGGAATATATACGGCCAAAAAAAGTTACGGCGCGCTCAGGCTGGCGGCGGCATCGTCCAGTCGCGCAATGGCTTGAGCGATCTCTTCGTCCGTGATGGTCAATGGGGGCAAGAGGCGGATCACATTGTCCGCTGCCGGTACCGTGATCACCTCATGCGCGTAGCCTGCTGTCACGATATCGGTGTTGGGTACCTTGCATTTGAGGCCCAGCATCAGGCCGGCCCCCCGCACACTTTCAAACACGTCAGGATGCGCAGCTATCAATCCTTCGAGCTTCTGACGCATGAGGCCCGATTTGCGGTTCACCTCGGCCAGAAAGGCAGGATCCGCGATGATATCCATCACCGCACAGCCGACCGCACAGCCCAAAGGATTGCCGCCATAGGTGGAGCCGTGGGTGCCTGCGGTCATGCCGCTGGCTGCGTCTTCCGTGGCCAGCACCGCCCCAAGGGGAAAGCCGCCACCAATGCCTTTTGCGACCATCATGATGTCTGGTGCCACGCCCGCCCATTCATGGGCAAAAAGCTTGCCCGTACGGCCCACGCCGCATTGCACCTCGTCCAGGATCATCAGAATGCCATGTTCATCACACAGGTCACGCAGGCCTTTCAGGCAGGCATCCGGCAAGGGGCGAATGCCGCCTTCGCCTTGCACAGGCTCCACCATGATGGCGCATGTGGTTTCGGTGATCGCCGCCGTCAGCGCATCGTGGTCGCCAAACTCAAGGTGCACAAATCCGGGCAGAAGTGGGCCAAAGCCCTTGGTCATCTTCTCAGACCCCGCCGCCGCAATGCCAGCCGCAGACCGGCCATGGAACGACCCGGAAAAGGTGATGATATCGCTCCGGTCCGGCTGACCTTTGTCATAAAAATACTTGCGTGCCATCTTTACGGCCAATTCGCAGGCCTCTGTGCCGGAGTTCGTGAAAAAAACCGTGTCGGCAAAGGTATGGTCAACCAGCCGATCGGCCAGCGCCTGTTGCTGCGGGATCTGGTAGAGGTTGGATGTGTGCCACAGCGCCTGGGCCTGATCGGTCAACGCTTTGACCAAGGCGGGGTGCGCATGCCCAAGGGAATTCACCGCAATCCCGGCCCCAAGATCAAGAAAACGTCGGCCGTCCGCCTCAATCATCCAGGATCCTTCGCCTCTTACAAAGCTCAAGGAGGCACGGTTATAGGTCGGCAGAACAGATGGGATCATCGGGATCATCCTGTGATTGGGCTGCATCAAAACGCCAGAAGGCCATGGGGGCAACAAAGCGTCAATGGGGTTTGGGATAAGAGTGCCAAAGCGTGGCACATGGATCAGCCCTAGATGGGGCAGCGCGGGGCAACGTTAACGGTTGCGTCGTCGGGTTGTATGAGGTGCGCAGTTGATCATGGGACCTGCATAAATGGGAAAGGCCGGTCGCGTAAAGGGGTAATTTCACGACTGCGGCCTTCTGTGCTGTTGCATGTAGTGTAAGTGAGATCTGCCAGAAATAATGCGCGGGGTCTGATCTTGTCGTGCGTTGCCGTTTTGCCGGTTCGGCAGGTACAAGGGGGCGCAAAACGGCTGCTATTGGCCGGGCTTGGGATGTCCCGGGCTATTTCTGGTATGTGCTTTTTTGATGTAACAGCGTTCGCCGAGGCCAGTTTTGTCACCCCTTTCAGCTTTGTAGGCGTGAACTGTGCCGCTCTTTACGATATGTTGTTTTTCAATGTGATACCTGACGATGGGACAAGGACGGGCGCGGTCCCATCACTGCCCAGGCTGTGTTGCCGGCGCTGTGTGAGGGCGCGGCTAAACCGCATATCCAAAGGCTCCATCGCAGCGCTTGACGGATCAACGCTTGCGCCCACCGCCTGAGAGGGTAAAATGGCGTCTGATTAATGACAAAGCGGTCCGCCGAAATGGGCCGCTTTTTAACTGGGGAACCCCATATGTCCTGGACCGATGATCGCGTAGAGACCCTGAAAAAGATGTGGGGCGAAGGCCAGTCTGCAAGCCAGATTGCAAAGGAACTGGGCGGCGTGACCCGCAATGCCGTGATCGGTAAAGTGCACCGTCTGGGCCTGTCGAACCGCGCCACAACCAGCACGGCGGCCAAGGCTGAAGCCAAGGTCAAGCCAGCCCCCAAGGTTGAACCCAAGGCCAAGGCCGCGCCCAAGCCGGACGGGCCGATCATGCAAACGCAATCGGCAACGCCGCCCAAGCAAAGCCTGCCTGCGCGCAAACAAATCATTCCAGCGGGTCAGCCGCTGCCCCCACAGCCGTCAGCCAACGAAATCAGCCCCGAAGCGCTTGCCAAGGTCAATGAGGTTGAGAAGAAGGCCAAAAAGATCGGCCTGATGGAACTGACAGAGCGGACCTGCAAATGGCCCGTGGGTGATCCCGCAACTGAGGACTTCTGGTTCTGCGGCCTGCCTGTGAAACAGGGTAAACCCTATTGCGAGGCGCATGTCGGCGTGGCGTTCCAGCCGATGTCAGCGCGTCGTGATCGTCGGCGGTAAGGCGGAATCGAGCCGGGTTTCCGCATCGCGGGACTTTGCCACCGAATTCAACGAGACAGAAAACAAGCACCATTCCTAGTTTTTTGGGATGTTGACCGTCCCGGTAATGTGCGATTGCCTTAATGGCATTGCCTTGTACATAATCTCGGCACCTGTCGTAGCGATCCCTTGGCCTGTCATTCCGTCGAACTTTCCAGTTCCGCCGACAATAGACCAATCGTTCGCTTTGCCTTGTTCGCCCGCTTTCCAACGCATGGTGAATGTGTCTTCGCCCTCTCCGAACACACAGACGCCCTGTATCGAGTTTTCGCCGTTCTGCGCACCGAAGCCACCTCCAACACAACGCACAGGCCCTTCTTCCAATGGGCCTTCGACAACTTCGAAGTAGCCTCGGTTGTCCTGCATAAAATATACACTGTCCGACAACTGAAAGTATTCCTGATTGAGCGGATAGATATTGTTGATTTCAATACGTTCCCCGGCAAAAGCCGGACCTGAGGTCAAAAAACCTACGAGTGCTATGTTGAAAACGGAAGGTTTCATGAATTTCTCCTGACCAGTTGTCGAACTTTACATAAAGACTGACCGGTTCAAATGATTTTTTTTCGGCTTTCCGCATGAAGAGCGTCGAATTCAGTGGTCACTGACACGGATTGAGATGGAACACGATGGGCTCAAGGCCGCCATTCGCGCATTACCCTGCAACAATCCCCACCCAACAGTGAGTTGCACCTTTGTGCGCCCCATGGTTCTAGTACACTGTCTTGCTTGCCGCCCGAAAGGCCTATCCCCATGCCCGATACCATACGCGCCGCTGATGCTCTTGCCCGCCGTCTTTACACTGCGGGGTGCCGTACAGCATTTGGGATGCCGGGGGGCGAGGTGTTGACGGTGATTGATGCGCTGGAAAAGGCGGGCATCCGATTTATTCTTGCGAAACACGAAAACGCCGCTGGTTTTATAGCCGAAGGCGTGCATCACCGTGATCATGCGCCTGCCATTCTGGTTGGCACCATCGGCCCCGGCACTCTGAACGGGGTCAATACAGTCGCCAATGCCTTGCAAGATCAGGTGCCATTGATCGTGATTTCCGGCTGCATGGATGCAGATGAGGCGGCGCGCTATACCCATCAGGTTGTGGATCAGCAGGCGGTGTTCCGACCCATCACCAAGGCCAGCTTTTCGCTGAACGCCGGTGCCGCCCACACAATCGCGGACAAAGCTGTTGCCATCGCAACCGAAGGCCAGCCCGGACCAGTGCACATCGACGTGCCCATCTCTGTTGCGGATGCACATATTTCTGCGGATGCCCCGGCATCGCGTGCCCCTGCGTCGCCTGCAATACCGACAGGCGCTGATCTTGCTACAGCCCGCGGCTGGCTGGAAAGCGCGCAACGCCCCGTGATGATCGTCGGTGTGGACGCAATGAACCAAGGGGCCGAGGCGGCGATTCTAGAGTTTGCCGAAGATCACAATGTGCCGGTGATCACCACCTACAAAGCCAAGGGCATGTTCCCCGAAGACCATGGTTTGGCTTTGGGGGGTGCGGGGTTGTCACCTTTGGCAGACACCCATCTGGCACCTTTCGTGAAAGCGGCTGATCTGATCGTGTGTGTCGGCTATGATCCGATTGAAATGCGTCCCGGCTGGCGTGATGTCTGGACCCCACAGAGCCACAACATCATCGACATCACGGCAGTGCCGAACCACCACTATATGCACCAATCTTCACTGAATTTTGTGACAGATTGCGCCGCGACGCTCAGGGCGCTGAGTGACGGGCTCGATGTCGTCGAAACCTGGACCAATGGTGAGATTTACCAGCTCAAATCGGCCCTCGCCGGCACATTCCGCTCTGATGAAGACTGGGGGCCAGCAGCCATCATTGACACCTGCCGCAAGGTACTGCCGCGCGACGCCATCGGCTCGGCGGACAGCGGCGCGCACCGGATTTTGCTGAGCCAAATGTGGGAGTGTTACGAACCCCGCGCGTTGATGCAGTCCTCTGCGCTGTGCACCATGGGCTGTGCCGTGCCGATGGCGATTGGCGCGAAACTGGCGAGCCCGGAGCGCACGGTTGTGTCTTTTTCAGGCGACGCCGGTTTCTTGATGGTTGCGGGCGAATTGGCCACCGCCGCGGAACTGAACCTTGCACCGATTTTCCTGGTATTTGTTGACGCCTCGCTGGCCCTCATTGAGAAAAAGCAGCGAGAACGCCAGTTGCCCAACCACGGTGTTGACTTTGCCCAGCATAATTTCGCGGCGATGGGTGTCGCATTCGGCGGCGCAGGCGTAACCGTGCGCAATCGTGACGCGTTGGAAAGCGCGCTGAAAGATGCGATGATCGCAGAAAAATTCACTGTCATTGCTGCCGTGATTGACCGGGGGGCGTATGATGGTCGCATCTAAGGGCGCATTGGACGGACTTTTTATTCTCGACCTGAGCCGTATTCTGGCCGGGCCGACCTGCACCCAGTTGCTCGGCGATCTGGGGGCCACGGTCATCAAGATCGAGAACCCGCTGACCGGTGGTGATGACACCCGGGGCTGGGGGCCCAATTATGCGCTTGATACAGCCGGCAACCGCACGGATCTTTCTGCCTATTTCATGGCTGCAAACCGTAACAAGCGCTCTGTCGCTGTGGATATTGCAACACAAGAAGGGCAAGCCACATTGCGCCATCTGGCCGCCCGCGCGGATGTGGTGATTGAGAATTTCAAACCTGACGGGTTGGTCAAATATGGACTGGATCACAAGACCCTGCTCGCGACTCACCCGTCATTAGTCTATTGCTCGATCTCCGGGTACGGCCAGACCGGGCCAAACCGCAGCCAGCCGGGCTATGATCTGATGGCTCAGGGGTTCGGCGGGATTATGTCGATCACCGGTGACCCGGCCGGCGTGCCGACAAAAGTCGGCGTCGGCATCGCTGATGTGATGTGCGGCATGTATGCAACCATCGGCATATTGGCAGCCCTGCGTCACCGTGATGCAACCGGCGAGGGTCAGCACATTGATCTGTCTCTGGTCGACGCGCAAATGGCCTGGCTGGTTAATGAGGGCACCAATTTCCTGACCTCGGGCATTGAACCTGAACGGCGTGGCAATGCGCACCCCAACATCGTGCCCTACGACGCCTTTGAATGTGCCGACGGGCATTTCTTGTTAGCGGTGGGCAATGACGCACAGTTCGCGCGGTTCTCTGACGCCATTGGCCTTGTGGGGTTGTCGGAAGATGGCCGTTTTACCACCAATCAATCGCGCATCGAAAACCGCGCGGCCCTGATGGACCTGATCCGGCCGGCAATGCGAAAAATACCCAAGGCGGCTTTGCTGGAGCGCCTTCATGCCGTCAAGGTGCCGTGTGGACCGATCAATACCGTCGGTGAGGCGCTCACCTCAGATCAGGCAAAGGCGCGCGGGGCGGTTGTGCGTATCCCCCATGACGATGTTCAGGGGGGCGACCTGCCGTTGTTGGGAAACCCGCTGAAATTTTCGCGCACAAAGATCCGCTATGATCGTGCGCCGCCACGGTTTGGGCAAGACACCGACGAGGTTCTTGAAACATGGGGACCCAAGGGCGCGGCCATACCCAAGTAATGATCCGCTACATCGCTGATTTTGCGCGATTACCCGCCCATTTTTTGGCTCGGCGCTCATTTATTGACACATTTCTTCACGAATAACTTAAGCGGCTTCACGTTGCCGTGTGACATCCCCAGCTGACGTTCTATGCGGCAATACTTCGCGTTAGTCTTGTTACTCGAACAGCGTAAAACCGGAAGGCCGAATTGATGACCCTTGATATTTGCGGTGCGCCATTGTCGCTCAAAACACCTGCCGCGCTTGAAGCGTGGAACAAGATGGTTCGGGCCTTTCTTGCGCATCAGGCCGCAACACCGCAGCATCTGGGGGCGGTTCTGACATCTGAGCCTGATTTCGTCATGGGCCATGCGGCGCGCGGGTTGTTTTCATTGATGATGGGCCGTTCAGAGCTTTGGCAGGTGGCCGAAGATGCCCGAACGGCAGCACATGCAGCACGCGCCGGGGGTCCGATCACCGCCCGAGAGCAAGGGTGGTTGACCGCACTTGACCGGTGGCTTGCCGACAGCCCGACAGGTGCTGTTGCCGCCCTCGAAGAGGTGCTGGCCACCTGTCCAAGCGACACATTGTCCGCCAAGGCAAGCCATGCAATCCGCTTTATTCTGGGTGATGCCCACGGGATGCGTGCGTCAATAGAACGGGTGCTTTCTGCGCATGGGTCTGATCATCCTTTGCGTGGGTATGTGATGGGCTGTCACGCCTTCACACTGGAAGAAACCGGCGATTACGCGGCGGCTGAAAAGGCCGGACGCGCCGGGCTGGTTTATGCACCTGATGATGCATGGGGCCTGCATGCCGTTGCGCATGTGCATGACATGCGCGCCGAACCGGACGCCGGGATTGCCCTGATTGAGACCCACAAAAGCGCATGGGATCAATCCAACAACTTTCGCTATCATGTCTGGTGGCACAAGGCGCTGCTGCATCTGGACCGGGGCGAATTTGATATCGCACTGGCGCTGTACGATACGCAAATCCGTGTCGAAAAAACCGACGATTATCGAGATATTTCGAATGCCACATCCTTGCTGATGCGGCTTGAACTTGAAGGGATTAAAGTTGGAAACCGCTGGGAAGAGCTTGCTGAATTCTCAGAGAACCGGGTTGAAGACGGGTGTCTGGTGTTTGCCGATCTGCATTACATGCTTGCCCTTGCCGGGGCCGAAAAAGGCGCTGCAAAACAGGCGATGACCGCAAGGTTCGCTCATGATGCGCGCCAGACCGGTGATATGGCATCGCGGGTCGCTGACCCCGGTGTGACGGCGCTTGCGGGGCTGAATGCCTTTGCCGAAGGACGCTATGGCGATGCGTTCGTGAAATTGGCGGATGCTCGCCCAAAAATGCAAACCATCGGCGGCAGCCACGCACAGCGCGACGTATTTGAACGGATGACCATTGACGCGGGCCTGCGGGCGGGCCATTTCGACGAAACTGAAACGATATTGCTTGAGCGGTTGGCCCTGCGCGCCGGGAACGAAGATCGGTTTACCGCAACCCGATTTGACCGTCTGTCACGTGCGCGCAGCATCCCGGCTCAATAATTTATTAACCATTGGATCACAGTGCGGCCATGACCCTAGCCGATGCAACCACAATACCGTCCCGCCCTGTCACCGCGCTGGGTGCGATGTCGTCCGTCCGCGTGCGCGATCTGCGCCTCGATTTTTTCCGTGGAATTGCAATGTTCATCATCCTGATGGCACATACGCCGGGCAATTTTCTGACTTCATGGATACCCGCGCGCTGGGGGTTTTCGGACGCCACTGAGATATTCGTGTTTTGCTCTGGCATGGCCAGCGCCATCGCCTTTGGCAGCGCGTATGACCGTATGGGCTGGCGGCTTGGCTCTGCGCGTGTCGGCTTTCGGGTTTGGCAGGTCTATTGGGCGCATATCGGGCTTTTCGTCGCGGTTGCTGCCCTGCTCGCCGCGATTGATTTCTATGGGGGCTATGACAAGAATTATATCGGGTCGCTGAACCTGTGGAAGTTCTTTGAGGACCCTGCGGTGCCGCTGGTGGGCCTTGTGACGCTGACATATGTGCCGAATTATTTTGATATTTTGCCGATGTATATGGTCGTTTTGATCCTGATGCCGGTGATCATGGCATTGTCGCGTGTGCATCTGGGGCTGGTTGCCGCGTTTGTGATTATCATTTGGCTGCTGGCTCAGGATGCATTGCTGCAACGTCTGGGGCTGGGGCATTTGCATTTGGCCCTTCCGGCAGAACCCTGGTCGGACCGCACATGGTTTTTTAACCCCTTCGGCTGGCAGCTTGTCTTTTTCACCGGGTTTGCGTTTATGCGGGGCTGGTTGCCCAAGCCGCCGGTGACCAACGTATTGATCGCACTTGCCGCATTTGTGGTGATTGCCAACATCCCGCTCTCAAACATCGGTGTCCGCGCTATCGCCCGCGATTGGTTTTTTGTGACCGAAACCGGCAATCCGGTGATCGATGCGCGTCTGGCCATGAAAGGGCTGATCGACAAATCTGATTTTGGCCTGTTCCGCTATCTGCATTTTCTTAGCCTCGCCTATCTGGCGTGGGTAATTGCTGGTGACAAAGGCGCAAATCTATTGGCCCGGGGCACCGGTGCGCTTGCCTCCGCATGGGGCGGATTGGTCGCGATCATCCTTAAGGTTGGTCAGCAGTCTTTGGCGGTATTTGTGGTGTCGATGTTCACGGCGCGTGTGATGGGTTTTGTCATGGACCTGACAGGCCGCGAGGTCCGCACCGTGTTGCTGGTCAATCTTGGTGGTGCTGCGATCTTGGTTGCGACGGCCTATGGTGCGGGATGGTTCAAATCACATCCCTGGCGCAAAAAGGCGACCCCTTGATGCTGCGCCGTGAATTCATAACCTTAATGGTGGCCTTAGCCGCAGTGCCGAGCACCGCACGCGCAGACCAGCAGGGGTTGACCCTTGGTGACCAGACCACACCATTTGACGACACTACTGTCATCAATCTTGCGCGGGCGCTGGCAGCAGACGCGTATCAGCCACGCCCGCAGGTGCACGAGGGCTGGCGCAACCTGACCTATGACCAATATCGCCAAATCTGGTTTGATGCCCGCAACGCGCTTTGGGAAAGCACGGAAACGCCCCAGCGCGTTGATGTCTTTCCTGCGGGTCTTTATTTCCCTCAGGCCGTTGCACTGAATGTCGTTGCGGGAGGTACTGCCCGGCCCATCGCATTTGACATGGGGGTCTTTGACACCACTGATCAGTTTCCCGATCTGCAATTAGACAACATGGGCTATTCCGGCCTGCGCCTGCGGGCCGAGCTGGAAAAACCCGGTATCTTTCAGGAATATGCGGTGTTTCAGGGGGCCAGCTATTTCCGCGGCATCGGGACCGGCGAAACCTATGGGTTGTCGGCGCGTGGTCTTGCCCTGAAAACCGGCGACCCGATGGGCGAGGAGTTTCCTGACTTTACCGCATTCTGGCTTGAAACGCCTGAGGCTGACAGCGACACGATTGTGCTGCACGCCCTGCTTGACAGCCCGTCATGTGCCGGCGCTTTCCGGTTTCGGATCACCCACGGTGCGGTGCTGGAAATGAAGGTCAGAGCCCAAATTTTTGCCCGCGAAGAGATCAGACATCTTGGCATTGCGCCACTCACCTCGATGTTCCTGTTTGACGACACCATGCGCCAGCGGTTCTCTGATTTCCGCCCTGCCGTGCATGACAGTGACGGGCTGCTGATCCACAATGGCGCAGGCGAAGTGATCTGGCGCCCGTTATCGAACCCCACCAGCTTGCAAATCAGCGCCTTTGGTGATGCCGACCCACGTGGGTTTGGCCTGATGCAGCGCAAGCGCGCGTATTCTGACTTTAACGATCTTGAGGCGCTGTATCACAACCGCCCCGCCGTCTGGATCACCCCCGGCGAAGGCTGGGGACGCGGGGCTGTGACACTGGTCGAAATACCCGCTGATCTGGAAATCTATGACAATATCGTGGCCTATTGGCGGCCCGCTGACCCGTTGCCTGCCGGATCTGAACATCAGATGAGTTATACGCTGCATTGGGGTGCTGATCCAACGGCGGCAACGGCAGATGTGCCTGTCAAAGTGCTTAATACCGCCATGGGCGGGCGGCCCGAGGGTGGCCAGATCATCGTGATCGACTTTGCCGACAGTGCGGATGTGCCACAGGATTTGTCAGAGGTCGAGATCGTGTTGCGCGGCAATGCCGGGTCCGTGACCCCGGGGATTTTGCAGCGCAACCCCGACACCAACGGGCCACGCCTTGCCTTTACTTTCAAGCCCGACGGCGCGACCCTGGCTGAATTCCGCGCCCAACTGCGGATGAACGGCGAACCACTGAGCGAAGTCTGGCTTTATCGGTGGACCGCCGTATGACCCATTCCGCACCGATCCATCAAAACATGCCGCCCCGATCACCGCTGGCCATGCAGGCGCAGGATCTGGCTGAGGCCCCTGCCCCTCGTGCGCGCAGCGAAGTACCACGCCGGTCTTTGGGGTGGCGATTGGCGGTGTTTGGTCCCGCCCTGATCGGCACAGCGCTGTTGCTTTATGGTCTTTACGGGTGGTTCGCGGGCAGTGGCATGACCGGGCTGGAATGGGCCTTGCTGTCGATGATCGGGGCCACTTTTGTCTGGGTCACGCTGTCTGTCAGCACCGTCGGTGTCGCGGTGGCCGGTATTCTCGCGCGTGAAGACGCAGATGACCGCGCGCCCGCAGATGTGACACCCATCGATGTCGCGCTGCTGGTGCCGATTTATAACGAAGTGCCGTGGGATGTTTTTGGCAATGCGGCCGCCATTTTGGATGATTTGGCGCGGCGTAAAGGGGCACATCGCTATACGCTTTTTGTATTGTCCGATACCGGCGATGACGCAATTGCCGCTCAGGAATGGCAGGCCTTTCAAACCCTGAAACGCGATACACCTGCCGCCATCAATGTACATTATCGCCGCCGCGCTGCGAACACCGACAAGAAGGTCGGCAATCTGCTGGAATGGATCACCGGATGGGGTGCCGCATATGAAGGGATGGTTGTGCTGGACGCTGACAGCCTGATGTCGGGCCGCGCCATTGAACGACTGGCCTCAGAACTCAGTGCCGACCCCGATACCGGGCTGATCCAGACATTTCCCATGCTAATCGGGGCTGATACTCTTTTCGCACGCCTGCAGCAGTTTTCCAACATTGCGTACGGCTGGCTTTTGGCCGAGGGGCTTGCGCTATGGGCGCGTCATGAGGGCAACTATTGGGGCCATAACGCTATCATCCGCACCCGCGCCTTTGCCGCCAGCGCAGGGCTGCCGCATCTGACGGGTCGGGGTCGCGATGATCTGATCCTCAGCCATGATTTTGTTGAGGCCGGCTTGCTTCGGCGTGCAGGTTGGCGGGTGCGGTTTTTGCCGCGTGTCTCTGGCAGCTTTGAGGAAACACCCGGCACGTTGGTCGATTACGTGCTGCGTGACCGCCGCTGGTGCCGGGGCAACCTGCAACACCTGCGTTTGCTTGGCACCGCCGGGCTGCACCCCGTCTCGCGGTTTCACCTGTTCCATGGTGCGGTCAGTTATCTGCTGTCGCCCGCATGGTTCGTCCTGCTGGTGGTGTGGTCGCTGCTGGGTAAAGACGCGGAAACCAACATTGTCCGCTATTTCAATGAGGCCAATCCCTTTTTTCCTGACTGGCCCCCCGCCATGAGCCATATTGATAGCGCAGTCTTTCTGGTGATCATGTACGCGATGCTGCTGACACCCAAGATCGCAGGTGCGGGCATCATCGCCGCCTATCCAAAAGCGACCCGCGTTTTCGGCGGACGGACGGCATTTCTCACCGCCTTTGCGTTCGAGGTGATCTTGTCGATTGCTTATGCCCCGATCCTGATGATCCAGCAAACCAAGGCCGTGTTGCGCGCCACTTTTTCGCGCAGTGAGCTTTGGTCACCGCAGCGTCGCGATGCACGCGGGCATCCATGGGCGATGCTGATCAAGTTTCATTGGGTTGAAACCGTCTTTGGTCTGCTTTTGCTTGCAGGGCTGATGGCCGGATTGATCTCATTCTGGCTGGTGCCGATTGTGTTCAGCCTTGTTTTGTCTGTGCCTTTGTCTGCATTGTCCGCATTGAACATCGCAGGGCGCGCGCCCGAGGGCCTGCGGCTGGACAGCCCCCATACCTTGCGCGAACCAGGCATCGTGACCCGTGCACGCGCCGAACGGGCCCTTCTCAAAGGTCAGTTGACCGCAGCCGACAAAGTGCCTGCCGGTTAGGGTAAGAAGTGGTATTAGGGCCGGGTGACAGGCAACCCACGCTTCACCCATCCCGGCCCCGCGCCTGAGCCCAACATGCCTTCGGGCACATCAATGATCTTTGTGAAACCATCGTCGGTCAGTTGTTTGGACAATCTGCGAGAGCGCACACCGCGTGCACAGATCAAGGCAATGGGTTTGTCTTTCGCCACACCATCCTGTGCCAGCAGCGCCGTTACGAAATCATCGCGGCGCATGTCCAGCGGGACCGCGCCGAAGGGCACGCCGGTGCGTGCCCATTCATCCGGACGCCGGATATCAATCAAGGTGATCTGCCCCGTCTGGGCCGCTGCCATGGCATCCGGCGCGCTTAGGCTCGCATCATCAACTTGCCCGCCGATGTTGAACCACCGGGCCGCAAACGCCCCGCCCAGCCCCAAAAGCGCCACACCGCCCGCGACAAAGCCCCGTCGCGTCAGGCGCGACGAGGCTGAGGGCCGTTCCGGCTGAGGGAAACCGGGGGACGGATTCAGTTTACTGGTGCCGGGCTTGAGAACTGCGGAATGGTTGCGGTGGATTTTGGCTTGGGCTCAATCGAAGCCCAGTTGTTCTCAGCCAACTCCAAGTTGCCGGGAATGTCTTCTTCCCAGAAACCAACGACATTCTTGGTGATGTTGAGATACAGCTTGTCATCCACAATCCGCCACAGGTTCGGATTGCCCGGCACTTTACCACCTTTGGAGACGCCGTAGGCACAGTGGCCATCGTACTGAGGTGCGTATTTCGCAGGGTCGGCTTGAAACTTCGCTTTGTTCTCTTCGCTTGAGAACGCGAATGTCGATCCGTTGTATTCAGCAGTGATCGCCTTGCTGCCGGGCACGCCTTCCGGCTGAACCTCACCAACCGGATTTTGCGGCAGGTTGAAATACGCCACAACATCATAGCCGGACACGGCAAAACCTGTTTCGTCAACGTACTGATCCCCGGCAAATGCTTGACCGGCAAAGGTCAACGCAGTCGCTGCGGCGGCAATGGTAAGAGTGAAGCGGTTCATTTCATGTCTCCTGGATTGATGTGTTCTTAACCAAAGTTAATGAGCCCAATCGGCCTTTGCACCCCACGACCTTGTGACCTCTCGCCGATGTGAGGCGCGGTGAAATCCGCCCTCCGATTTGTGGCGATTATTTCAGAATGGGCGGTTTTACCGGGTCGCTGCCTGGCGGCAGACGCGGCGTATGTTGCAACCCTTGGGTCTGCGGCAGATCAAAGCGCAGACCAACCTTGGCAAATTTCGCGACAGTTGGATCACCGGGGGCAAAGAAACCCACGTCCATCGCGCCCGCCTCAATCCCCGAAAACGTCAGCGCCTCTGACGCCGCGCGAACCAGCGCGTCCTGCGCACGCGGAATGGCCCCGACAAAAGCCAACAGATGCCCGCGCCCGCCACCTGCGTATTCAACCGCGACCAGCCACGCCCCTGCGGCCATGCCCGTTGCTGTCGCAAGTTTGGCATCAATCGCGGCAATCAGGCTTTCAGGAAGGCCCTTTGGCGGCAGCACCCGATCAATTCTTGTCTCCACCTCACCGGCCTCATTGGCCAGGGTATCGCGCAGCCATGCCATTGCGGTGGCCGGCAACAAAATTTCCGATGGTGCAACGCCGATATTGACAGCCATGCCAAGCGGCTGACCGTCCAGCATCCCCGCAATCGCGCGCCCGGACAGCCCCACATATGGGGCCGCATCACCCACATAAGCTGCAAGCCGGGCCGAGCGGTCAAACACAATGACATAGCTCTCTTCCAGCAGAACCGGATTGATCAGATCGCCAACTGGCTCGGCCTCCAGCAGCACGAACAGCTCGACATCCGCAATCCGCTCGTAAAACCGCAGCCGTGCGGCATCATCATCCGGTGCTGCCATCATCACGGCATGGGCCTGATCAAGGGGCGTCAATTCAGTCATGCATCACCTTTGCAACGTCCGCGCGCAGTCTGGGCAGAACATCTGCCTCGAACCACGGGTTCTTCTTTAGCCACCCGGTATTGCGCCAAGACGGATGAGGCAAGGCAAAGACACCTTTTTGGTGATCCCGCCATCCCGCCACAGCTGCCGTGACAGTGGTAAAACCCGGCAGATGATACTTCATCGCATGTCCGCCGATCAACACGGTCAGACGCACATCAGGCACCATCCCAAGTGCTGCTGCGCGCCATGTCTTTGCGCAGACGGGCGGCGGTGGCAGGTCGCTGCCCTTGGCATCATAGCCCGGAAAACAGAACGCCATCGGGACAATTGCAACTTTTGATCGGTCATAAAATTGCGCCTCGTCCAATCCCAGCCAGTCACGCAGGCGCTTACCCGAGGCATCCCAGAAGGGCGTGTTCGCCTCATGCACCTTCAAGCCCGGTGCCTGCGACGCGATCAAAAGCCGCGCACCGGGGGCAAACCAGACCACCGGATTGGGCCGATGCGCTGTCGCTGTCATTGCAAAGCGATCCGTACAAAGAGTGCATTCCCTCAGATCATGGCGCATATCCTTCATACTGCAACAGATACACCGACCAACCGGCTTGCCAACCCGCCGACGCTTTTTCCATCAGCAGTGTTCACATCCAAGGCAAGATGGCCTTATTTCGACAACCTTAGAAATAAAGCTTGTTCAATCGAACATTTCTATTATTCTAGAAATATGAAAATAGATTCGCCCCATACCCCGCCCCTTACCCTTGCCGCCGCCAGCTTTGCCGCACTTGGGTCCGAACAACGCCTGTCGGTCCTGCGCACGCTGGTGCGTGCAGGTCCTGAAGGGTTGAGCATTGGCGCATTGGGCGACCGCACGGGTGTAACCGGATCAACTTTGACCCACCATCTGAAGCTTTTGGCCGCCACTGGCCTTGTGAAGCAGGAACGTCAGGGCCGCAGCACGATCTGCGCCGCCGTTGCTTACGACGAAATTCAGGCCTTGGCGCATTTCCTGATGACAGAATGCTGCGCCGACGCGCAAACCCCCTGCGAGGAGCATCCACATGGCTGACATAAACGCCGCTCCCGCCCGTACAGACACAGCCCCAAAACGTTGGAAATTTGGCGGCGCATGGGGGGCAACGCTGCTGTTGCTTCTGGCTGTTGCGGTCTTTGATCCAGCACAGTTCTTGCCCACCGTGAGCTTTGCCGGGTGGGCTCTGGCAGGGACCGCACCTTTTATCGCCTTTGCCGTGCTTGCGGTTGCGTATCTCAAGGCCAGCGGTGCCGAAACACTGCTTGCGCGGGCGTTTGAGGGCAATCCGGCCCGAATGGTCGTGATGGCGGCACTTCTGGGTGGGCTGTCGCCCTTTTGCTCTTGCGAGGTGATCCCCTTCATCGCGGCACTGCTGGCCGTGGGTGCCCCGCTTGGTGCGGTAATGGCGTTCTGGCTTGCCTCGCCGCTGATGGACCCGGCGATGTTTGCGATCACGTCCGGCACACTCGGCTGGGACTTTGCACTGGCCAAGACGCTTGCGGCTATCGGCCTTGGTATGTTTGGCGGCTTTGGCGTGTTGCTGGCGGCCAACACCCCGCTCTTTGCTGACCCGCTTCGGAAACGCCCCGCCTTGAGCGGGTGCTGCGGTGTGAAGAACCCATTTTCCGGCCATCCGGTCTGGAGGTTCTGGTCAGAGGCACCACGCCGTGCTGTGTTTGCAGAGACCGGTCTGGAGAATGCGCTGTTCCTGACCAAATGGCTGACACTTGCCTATGTGATCGAGGCCCTGATGCTGCACTACGTTCCCGCTGACCTGATTGCTAGTGTGCTGGGTGGTGACGGGATCAAGCCGATCCTGTTGGGGGCTTTGGTTGGCGCGCCCGCCTATCTGAATGGATATGCCGCCGTGCCGCTGGTTGACGCCCTGCTGGCCCAGGGCATGAGCCAAGGGGCGGCAATGTCCTTTGTGATCGCGGGCGGTGTAAGCTGTATCCCGGCGGCCATCGCGGTCTGGGCCTTGGTCAAACCCCGTGTCTTTGCCGCTTACCTTGGCTTTGCCGTCACAGGGGCTGTTATTGCGGGCGTGATCTGGCAGGCCGCCTCCTGAATGGGTCACGCGCACCATCATCACGTTGACCCAGAGAGCGGCGATGCGCGGGTTGCGTTTGCCGTGGCGATTAACCTTGCTTTGACGGTGGCGCAGGTCATTGGCGGCATCATCTCGGGCTCTTTGTCGCTGATTGCCGATGCACTGCATAACTTTAGTGACGCCATTGCCCTGATCATCGCGTTTGCCGCACGCAGGATCGCGCGCCGCCCGGCGGATGCGCGGATGACCTTTGGCTATGGCCGCATCGAAGCGGTGGCAGCACTTGTCAACTACACCACGCTGATCGTGATTGGCCTTTATCTGGTATACGAGGCGATTTTACGGTTCATTGATCCCTCGCCCGTGACAGGCTGGATCATTGTCATCGTCGCGGGCGCGGCCTTGCTGATTGATCTTGCGACGGCGGCGCTGACCTACACCATGTCAAAGACCAGCGTGAACATACGCGCGGCATTTCTGCACAATCTGGCTGATGCATTGGGGTCGGTTGCGGTCATCATCGCGGGCACACTTGTGCTGCTTTACGGCTGGCTCTGGGTTGATCCCGCCGTCACCTTGCTGATCGCGGGGTATATATTATGGCAATCGTTCAGTGAACTGCCCGGCGTTGTCCGCATCCTGATGCTGGGCAGCCCGCCGGACATGGATGCATCCGCCGTGATTGAAACCATTGCGCAGGTTCCGGGTGTGGTGTCGGTCCACCATGTGCACCTTTGGATGATGGGTGAACATGACCCTGCGCTTGATGCCCATGTGGTGCTGGACCCGGGCAGCGATGATCCCCGCATCCGCGCCGAGATTAAGAAACGTCTTGAGACCGAACACCACCTGCACCACACGACACTTGAGATTGAGCACCCCAGTGATCAATGCATCGACGGCCCCACGATCGGGCACTGATCCCCCATCGACAACAGACGCGTTGAACCGCAAAGCACCATAGCGTAGCAATGTGAGAAAAATGCAAAAACGGGGGCCTGCTGAATGTACCGTGTCTGGAGTTTTCTGACGAATTACTCGCTATTGCTTATTTTCGGTGCTGTGATCGCTGTGGTCTGGGCGAATGTCGATTACGAGAGCTATCGTCATTTCGTCGAATTCGAGATTTGGGACCACGCCCCCATTGGGCATTTTCACCCAGCAGACGCCAACCACGAAGCCTATCGCACCCTGACGCTGCATTATCTGGTCAATGATCTGTTGATGGCGCTGTTCTTTGCCATCGCCGCCAAGGAAGTCTGGGAAGCCGTAATCCTGAAAAACGGATCCCTGCGCGGGAAAAAGGCCGCAACGCCCTTGTTTGCAACGTTGGGCGGGATGCTGGGGCCAATCTCTGTCTATCTTGGCCTCGCATATTTGCTGGGGTCAGAGACATATAATGCGGTTTTTAACGGGTGGGCGATCCCCACGGCCA
Source organism: Sulfitobacter sediminivivens (assembly GCF_042611115.2). NCBI lineage: Bacteria > Pseudomonadati > Pseudomonadota > Alphaproteobacteria > Rhodobacterales > Roseobacteraceae > Sulfitobacter > Sulfitobacter sediminivivens. The sequence continues at coordinate 354,059 of NZ_JBHGAR020000002.1, read as the reverse complement.
CCGACATTGCCTTTAGTTATCTGGTCGGACGCATCGTGTTTGGTGCGGGCCACCCGGCGGTGCGGTTCCTGCTTTTGCTGGCGATTGCTGATGATGCGGCAGGGCTGATCATTCTGGCGGTGTTCTATCCCACGGGCGAACTTGCCCCGATGTGGTTGCTATTGTCTTTCGCTGTAGCAATCGGTGTGTATTTTCTGGCGAACTGGCTGCCCCGCAGAAGGGACCGTGGCAATCAGGATCGGCCGGCATCAACGTGGGTGCGCACCAAATTGCACTTTCTGCCCTACCTGATCGCGGGTTGCATCAGCTGGTATGCCTTCATGCGCTCCGGTTTGCACCCCGCGCTGGGGCTGCTGCCTATCGTGCCGACCATCCCGCATGCGGACCGGGCATTCGGTATCTTTTCTGAGGCAGAAAAATACCTCACCGATCTTTTGAACCAGATTGAACATGCGCTCAAACACCCTGTCGAGGTTGTCCTGTTCTTCTTTGGCCTCCTGAACGCAGGGGTTCAGTTCAACGCAATCGGAAGCGCCACATGGTTGGTGCTGGCGGGGCTGCTTATCGGTAAGCCGGTGGGTATTTTACTTTTTGGCTGGCTTGCTGCGCGGCCCATGGGGCTTGGATTGCCGCAAGGAATGCGGATCATTGATTTGGCTGTTGTCGGCTGTGTGGCGGCCATCGGCTTTACCGTGTCGCTGTTTGTTGCGTCAGTCGCGTTTGATGCTGGTGCGATACAGGATGCGGCCAAGATGGGTGCCTTGTTCAGCTTTGCCGCAGCGGCGATCAGCATCGTCGCGGGCAAATTATGCCGGGTCGACAAGCAAATTAGCTGACCGCCCCCGTGATAAAACAGGTTGCCAGAAACCAAAATGGCGGCGCGTTTTTTCCGGCTTCAGAACGACAAATGAGTACTTGATCGGGCAGGCCCGAACCGGGTGTGAGAGCATTGTACATTTGTTTCCAAATAGGACATAATATAGCCAAATTCGGTGGATAAACCGTTAATACACCTCTGTTAGAGAGGGCGCGGCGAGACCGCACAGCACCAACCGGAGCAGGGAATGCTGGAATTTGAAAATGTATCCAAGTCCTTTTGGACTGGGACCCAATACAAGATCATCCTCGATCGGGTCTCGTTTCGCGTGGAATTGGGTAATTCTCTTGGTATTCTCGCGCCAAACGGCACCGGTAAAACCACCCTTATCAACATGATGGCGGGCCTTGAAAAACCTGACGAAGGTGAGATCAAGCGCGGCTGCAATATCTCGTTCCCGCTTGGATTTATGGGCGGCGTGGTCAGCAAGGTTTCTGCGATGGAAAACGCCCGTTACATCGCGCGGCTCTATGGACTTGATCCCGACTATGTCGAAAGCTTCTGCCGCTGGCTGTGCAACTTGGGTGAATATTTCGACCAGCCGCTTGGCACCTACTCGGCGGGCATGCGGGCACGGTTTTCGTTCGCTCTGATGCTGGCGCTTGATTTTGACATGTACCTCATTGACGAAGGTATGCCCGCAACGACAGATGTCGAATTCAACCGCAAAGCGGGCGAAATCCTGCAGGAACGCCTGCGCACCACCACCATCATCATTGTGTCCCATCAGGCACAAACCCTTGAAAAATTTGCACGCTCCGCCGCTGTTCTGCTAGATGGGCAACTGCATATGTTTGACACCTTGGAAGAAGCGAAACAGCTCTATGACTACGAAACCCAAGGCTAGAAAGTTCCGCATCAAGCGGAGCACGCCAACGCCACCATCCGGCGCTGCCGCCAGCGGCACGGCCGAACCCCATGGTACGGCACCGACGCCCCCGCAGGGCGTGCGCCCCGTGCGCCCGACGGTCAGCGCACCAAGCGCGCAGGCTGGCGAGGTCTCATCTTCTGCCGAGGTGGCTGGTGAGTTGGACATGGACGCCATCCGCCGCGAGGGTCTGACGGGTCGCCAATTGCGCATGGCGCGCCGCGTTGCCCAAAAGCACGAACTTGCTCCGACCTCTGACTTTGATGCGGTGCGACTTTTGCGCGCCAAAGGGATTGATCCGTTCGAACGTTCCAACATGCTCGAACTTGTGGTGCCGCAGGCAGGCGGTGAGCCGCGTGATGGCGGTCCGGGTGATGCAATGGCCGCTTTGCCTGCCCAAAAGGGGGGTGCCGGTGCGTCGGGCCGCGTGCATCTGCCACAGACCGTTCCTGCAGGAGGCAACACATTGCCTTCGAGCGAGATAAGCCCAGCCGAGCGTCGGCAGCGCGAAATTGCCGACATCCAACGCGACATCTCACGCCGCCGCCGTCGCAAGATGGGCCTGCTTCTGATTAGGGTTGCGTTTTTCGTATTTCTGCCGACGATCATCGCAGGCTATTATTTCTATAACAAGGCGACCCCGATGTACGCCACCAACAGTCAATTCCTGATCATTCAAAGTGAGGGATCATCGACCAGCCCATTTGGAGGACTGTTGCCCACACAGTTTGCCAACAGCGCCGACAGCATCGCCACCCAGGCCTATCTGCAATCCAAGGATGCAATGCTGCGCCTGGACAATGACGAAGGGTTCAAGGACCACTTCTCAAATTCCAATATTGATCCGATTCAACGTCTGACGTCGGATCCGACCAACGAGGAAGCCTACAAAATCTATAAGAAAAACGTGAAAATCGGCTATGATCCGACCGAAGGCGTGATCCGCCTGGAAGTGGTCGCCGCCGATCCGCAAGTCTCGGCCAGTTTTTCCGAAAGCCTGCTGAAATACGCGGAAGAGCGGATCAATAACCTGTCCAAGCAAAAGCGAGAAGACGGGATGAGCGACGCGCTCGCCGGCCTTGATCTTGCCCAGCAAAAACGCCGCGAGGCCCAAGAGGCTTTGATCACATTGCAGGTCGAAAATGGCGTCGACCCAGAAGCCGAGATTGCCGCAATCCGCGCCCAGATCACCAACTATGAGGGGCTCTTGATTGAGAAAGAGCTGACGCTTGCCGCGCTTCTAGACAATTCCCGTCCCAACAAGGCCAAGGTGGACGGTGCCCGAGGCGATGTCCGCCGCCTGAATGATCAATTGGACAGGCTGAACGAAAAACTGAATTCGGCAACTCAGGGCGAAAATTCATTGGCCAAAAAAGCCGTGAACATGCAGCTGGCGCAGGCCGATCTGGTCGCCGCGGATACCAACCTGCAACTGGCGATGACCGGATTGGAAGCCGCCCGCAACGAAGCTGGACGCCAGGTCCGTTACCTGACCGTCGCAGTGCGCCCCGTCGCGCCGCAGGAACCCACCTATCCGCGCAAGTTTGAAAACACGATCTTGGCTTTCCTGATCTTTGCGGGCATCTATCTGATGTTGTCGCTTACCGCGTCGATCCTCAGAGAACAGGTAACATCATGACCCAGGTTACGATCCGCGATGTGATTATCGGCAATGATCGCCCTCTGACCATCATTGCAGGCCCTTGCCAATTGGAAAGTGCGGATCACGCGCAGATGATTGCGGGGGTCATGAAAGACGCCTGTGATGCCGCCGGCGCGCAATATGTTTTCAAGGCCAGCTATGACAAGGCAAACCGCACCTCGCTGTCGGGCAAACGCGGGCTTGGCATCGACGAGGGCCTGAAGATTTTACAATCCATCGGCAAGGCCAATGGCGTGCCGGTTCTGACGGATGTGCACACCGAGGCGCAATGCGCCATCGCTGCGGAGGCTGTGGACATTTTGCAGATCCCTGCGTTTTTGTGCCGCCAAACCGATATGCTGCTTGCGGCAGGCGACACAGGCAAGGTCGTAAACGTCAAGAAAGGTCAATGGCTCGCCCCTTGGGAAATGGGCAATATCGTGACCAAGATTGAAAGCACCGGCAACAAACGGATTCTTCTGACGGAACGCGGCACCGCCTTTGGCTATAACACCCTTGTCGCCGACATGCGCAGCCTGCCGCAGATGGCCCAGACCGGGTACCCCGTGGTGATGGATGCCACCCATTCCGTCGCTCAGCCGGGTGGCAAGGGCGGATCGTCCGGAGGCCAACGTGAATTTGCGCCGGTCATGGCGCGCGCTGCTGCTGCGATCGGCGTTGGGGCCATCTTTATGGAAACGCACGAGGATCCCGACAGCGCGCCTTCTGACGGACCCAACATGATTTATCTTGATCAGATGGCTGCCTTGATCAAAACGCTGATGCAGTTCGATAAAATTGCCAAGGCGCATCCGCTGACCTTCTGATATCCCAAACATGACGAGGATTTGCACGTGACAAAACCGGCCTCAACCGTGACCCAAAACACGTGGGAATTTCTGCGGGATGCGATGATCACCCCAACCGGATTTCGAGAATATGATGCGCGGTGGAAATATCCCGATGACATAAACCTTCCGGGAATCACCGCCCTTGGTCTTGGCCTTGGCACACAGATGTACGCCCGCGGGATTGAGCCGGTGATCGCTGTCGGCAATGACTACCGGGACTACTCTTTGTCGATCAAGAACGCCCTCATGCTGGGGCTGATGCAGGCTGGTATTCACGTCAAAGACATCGGTCCCGCCCTGTCGCCCATGGCCTATTTCGCCCAATTTCATTTGGACGCCCCCGCCGTTGCGATGGTCACCGCATCACATAATCCCAACGGTTGGACCGGCGTCAAAATGGGCTTTGAACGCCCGCTCACCCATGGCCCCGATGAAATGTCCGAACTGCGTGACATCGTGCTGAATGGCAAAGGCCAGACGCGCAGTGGCGGCAAATATGAATTTGTACACGGCGTCCGCGAGGCCTATCTTGACGACCTCGTTGGTGACTTCAGGATGACCCGCAAACTGAAAGTGGTTTGCGCCACCGGCAACGGCACCGCCTCCGCCTTTGCGCCAGAGCTTTTTGAGCGACTGGGTGTCGAGGTCGTGTCAAGCCATAACAATCTTGATTACACCTTTCCGCATTACAATCCCAATCCAGAGGCCATGGAAATGCTCCATGACATGGCCGCTTCGGTCAAAGCATCCGGTGCGGATTTTGCCCTTGGCTTTGACGGCGACGGTGACCGCTGCGGTGTGGTTGATGATGAGGGCGAAGAGATTTTCGCAGACAAAGTGGGCGTGATCATGGCCCGCGATCTGGCCAAACTCTATCCCGGCAGCACCTTTGTTGCGGATGTGAAATCAACAGGCCTGTTTGCCTCTGATCCTGAACTCAAAAAATATGACATCAAGGCCGACTATTGGAAAACCGGCCACAGCTATATGAAACGACGGGTCAAGGAACTGGGCGCGCTGGCAGGGTTTGAAAAATCCGGCCACTACTTCCTCGCCGAACCGATCGGACGCGGCTATGACTGCGGCATGCGTGTCGCGGTCGAGATTTGCAAGCTTATGGACCGCAACCCCGATCAAAGCATGTCTGACCTGCGCCGCGCCCTGCCGCAAACCTGGGCGACGCCGACAATGTCCCCCTATGCGTCCGACACCGAAAAATACGGTATTCTCGCCCGCATTGTTGACCGGCTCACCGCCAAAGCCGCTGCCGGTGAACCCATTGGCGGACGGGCCATCAAAGACATTGTCACCGTCAACGGCGCACGCGTGATTTTGGACAATGGTGGCTGGGGTCTGGTGCGCGCCTCGTCCAATACGCCCAATCTGGTCGTGGTCTGCGAAAGTCCCGCATCAGAGGATGAAATGCGCGCGATCTTTGCCGATATTGATGCTGTCATCCGCACCGAACCCGGCGTCGGCGATTACGATCAGACAATCTGAAACCACCAGCATTTCATTGTTCCCCAAATACACCGGGGGTTTGGGGGCTGGCCCCCAAGCTGTCGGACCGCGCAAGCGGTTCGATCTTAAACCAAAGCCGCCGCACAGAACGTCGCAATCAATGCCGGATCCTTGACCCCCGGCGAAGATTCCACACCTGATGACACATCAATCTGCCGCGCGCCGGTCAGCCCAATCGCCTCGGCTACATTCTCGGATGTAAGCCCCCCGGCCAACATCCACGGCACCGGCCACCGTCGACCCGCAATCAAACGCCAGTCAAACGCCAGACCATTCCCACCTGGCAATTCCGAATTTTTGGGCGGCTTGGCATCAACCAAAATCTGGTCCGCAACCCGTCCATAGGCGTCGAGCGCTGCCAAATCATCCGCGTCAGCAACGCCCACAGCCTTCATAACTGGCAATCCGTAACGGGCCTTGACCGCCTGTACCCGTTCCGGGCTCTCTGAGCCGTGCAATTGCAGCATATCAATTGGCACCTGCGCTAATATTGCATCAAGAAACGCATCATCTGCATCTACCGTCAACGCGACCTTGCAGACGCCTTCGGGCACAGATGCCGCAAGGACAGCCGCGCTGGTCAGGTTCACATATCGGGGTGATTTCTCAAAGAAAACCAACCCGACATACCGGGCACCTGCCGCTACAGCCGCATCAATGCCAGCGCTGCTGGTCAGACCGCAAATTTTTACGTTTATTTTTTCAGGCATAGCGGCCGGGTCAGCTTGCCTCGTCGAGAAGGGCCAGCACCTCGTCTTTACCCTGATGCTTTTCGCCTTTCAGCCGCGCCACTTCACGCTCAAGCCGGCGCATTTCGCGGGCCTGTTTCGCCGCCTCGGCGCGCTGGCCGTATTCGCGGATCCATTCCCAGACAAATCCCACCAGCAATCCGACCACGATACTGCCAAGGATCACCAGAAACAGCGGCAGTTGCACGGAAGGATTCAACGCAAACCATCCCGACACCTCGGCTGGCAGTATTTGAAGTGCCACCATTTCGCGGTTCGCCAACGCGACCGAGATTAACGCCACCGCAAAGATGGCGATACAAAAGTAGCGAACGTAACGCATTAGCTTTTCCCGTTTAACCGATCCCGCAACAATTTGCCGGTCTTAAAGAAGGGTACATGTTTTTCTTCGACATTCACAGAGGCACCGGTGCGTGGATTGCGACCAATGCGGGCATCGCGCTTTTTCACCGAGAACGCGCCAAAGCCGCGCAGTTCTACCCGATCCCCCTGCGCCATCGCACCGGTAATCTCATCAAAGATTGTATTAACGATCCGCTCAACATCGCGCTGGTAGAGATGCGGATTATCATCCGCAATCTTCTGAATCAGTTGTGACCGGATCATGGTTTATCCCCCCCGAGATGTGTCTATTTATTGAGGCTCGACTTTGACTATAGAAAGAAACCAGCCAGCCGGGAAGCGTCGTGAACGGCCAAGATGCTGTTTTTTATGCCGAAAGTGCTTATTTTTTTGAACATTTTGGCAATGGGCCGCAGCAATTCGCCGTTTGCTGCAGATTGTTTGTTGCTGCGGTACCTTCCCCGGCCCAGCCGATTCGCGGGTAAAGGCCCTCCTTCAGGCGGTGAGATCAGACCATTGTTACGAGGTCATCGACAAATTAAAGGCCCCGCGCATTTCTGCGCGAGGCCCTTTGTCGTCAGTTCGAATAAGCCGCGTTGGGTTTATTCGTCGCCCTTAAGTGCGGCACCAAGGATATCACCCAAGGATGCACCAGAATCAGACGAGCCATACTGCTCGACCGCTTCTTTTTCTTCTGCGATCTCACGGGCTTTGATCGACACGCCCAAACGGTGGGCTTTGGCGTCCACATTTGTGATGCGCACGTCGACTTTGTCGCCCACGCTGAAACGCTCAGGGCGCTGTTCGGCACGGTCACGTGACAGATCAGAGCGGCGGATAAAGGCTTTCATGCCTTCATATTCCACTTCGATCCCGCCATCTTCGATGGAGGTCACAGTAACCGTCACAACAGAACCGCGTTTCACGCCGCCCACTGCTTCAGCGAACTTGTCGCCGCCGACGCCTTTGATCGAGAGGCTGATGCGCTCTTTTTCGACGTCAACTTCGGACACAACGGCCTGAACCATATCGCCTTTGCGGTAGTTCTGGATGGCGTCTTCGCCACGTTCGTCCCAGCTGAGGTCGCTGAGATGCACCATGCCGTCGATGTCGCCGTCGAGGCCAACAAACAGACCGAATTCGGTGATGTTCTTAACCTCGCCCTCGACTTCCGTGCCCTCGGGATGTGTTTCTGCAAACACTTCCCATGGGTTGCGCATGGTCTGCTTGAGACCCAGGGAAACGCGGCGCTTCGCACCGTCGATTTCCAGAACCATGACTTCGACTTCCTGTGACGTAGACACGATCTTGCCGGGGTGGACGTTTTTCTTGGTCCAGGACATCTCGCTGACGTGTACCAGACCTTCAACACCCGGTTCCAGCTCAACAAATGCGCCGTAATCGGTGATGTTGGTCACGCGGCCAGTGTGCGATGATTCCAGCGGGTATTTCGCCGCAACCAAATCCCATGGATCGTCCTGCAACTGCTTCATGCCCAAAGAGATACGGTGTGTCTCTTTGTTGATCTTGATAACCTGCACCTTGATCGTTTCGCCAATCGCCAGAATTTCGGACGGGTGGTTCACACGGCGCCATGCCATGTCGGTGACGTGCAGCAAGCCGTCAACACCGCCCAGATCAACAAACGCACCGTATTCGGTGATGTTCTTGACCACACCATCGACTTCCTGACCTTCGGTCAGATTGCCAATGACTTCGGCGCGCTGTTCGGCACGTGATTCTTCCAGGATCGCACGACGTGAGACAACGATGTTCCCCCGGCGACGGTCCATTTTCAGAACCTGGAACGGCTGCTTGAGACCCATCAATGGGCCGGCATCGCGCACGGGGCGCACATCGACCTGCGAACCGGGCAGAAACGCAACCGCGCCGCCAAGGTCCACGGTAAAGCCACCTTTGACGCGGCCAAAGATAGCGCCTTCGACGCGTTCTTCTGCTGCATAGGCTTTTTCCAGACGGTCCCATGCTTCTTCGCGGCGCGCCATCTCACGAGAGATAACAGCTTCGCCTTTGGAGTTTTCGACCTGGCGAAGGAACACTTCAACCTCGTCACCAACTGCGATTTTGGGAGACTCGCCGGGATCGGCAAATTCTTTCAGTTCAACGCGGCCTTCCATTTTGTAGCCCACGTCGATGATGGCCTGACCGGCCTCGATGGCAATGACTTTGCCTTTGACAACTGATCCCTCTTCGGGTGTGTCCATCTCAAAGCTCTCATTCAAGAGTGCTTCAAATTCGTCCATAGCTTTTGACATGTAGTTTTCGTTTCCTTTGGTTTTTTATACGGGCCGTGCGGTTGTCTCCGCCGGTCTTTGAATTTCAGTTGGTCCTTGTGGTGGCACTGCGCATAAACGCGTGATGGGCATCGGTACGCAAAAGAAAGAGGGCCGGATGAATCCGACCCTGCCTGAGATATCGCGTCCCGAAGCTTGTTACCGCCCCTTGGACAACGCGCGTATAGGAGATTTGGCCTCGGTTCGCAAGGGCAATTGCCGCATTGCACAGCGATCCACGCTGGATCACGCCGCATGATCAGAAACGGGTGATTTCTATCTGCGGTGTGATCCTGTGATCCCTGTTGCTGAGGACCTAGAACTTCATTCTTCGGTTGGACCGCCTGCGTCTTTCCAGGCGGGGAAACCACCGATATTCGTCACATTCGTGTATCCCATGTCCTGCAACGTTTTGCCTGTCAGGGCCGCCTGACCGCCGGCCCCACAGATGAGGTATAACTCGGCATCTTTTTGAAGTACCGGATTATGGAAGTCCGTCATTGCAGGGTCAGCGCGAAATTCGATCATACCGCGCGGAATGCGGTGCGCGCCCTTGATGGTGCCGCTTTTGGCAATGTCTGAACTGTCACGCACGTCGATAAAGGCCCCTGACCCGGATGCGTGTTTGGCAATCGCCTGTTCGACATCCATTTTTGGAACGCTTGCATGCGCGGCTTCAAGGTATTCTTTGGCGGATTTCATGATTGGTCTCCATTATTTCGATATCGTTAGACTTAGGATGAGCCGGGCCCATTTCCACCCTCATCGGCATAGACTGTTCCCTCACCCTCAGAATTGCTGTTTTGGCGCAGGATATGCCCAACGACCGCGACAAACACCAGCGCCCCGCCAATGAGGGTCGCCCCACTGGGGATTTCGGCAAAAAAGAGCCAGATCCAAATGGGTGCCAACGGTGTCTCAACCGCCCCGATCAGCGCCGTTTCAATGGCTGGCAACAACCGCGCACCAAGCGTAAAGAGCGCCAGCCCAATGGCCGAATTGACCAATCCGAACGCGGCGAGCAGCCCCAGATCCGGCAGGCTGACCACAAGATTGTCGGCAAAAGGCAGTGCTATCATCCCGCTCAGGATCGCGGACAGGCTGGCGGCTGGCAAAGTGGGGATGCCGCGATATCTGCGCGAAATCACCATCATCACCGCCAGTGACAGCGTCATGGCGAATGCCAACAGGTCACCAAACAGGTTCCCTTCGACGCCCAGCCCGACGATGACCCCGACCCCAAGCAGTGAGACAAAGCTGGCCACAAGGGCAGAGCGCCCGGGGCGTTCGCCGATGGCCAGCCACGCCAACGCTGCCGCCACCAAGGGCACCGTGGCATAGATAAACGACACATGCGCCACCGTGGTGATGCGCAGAGCGTTGATATAACAAAGCATCCCAAGCGCCGAGACGATGGCGAATATCCAGCCCGGCGCACCCATCCTGGCAAAGTCGTGCAGTGCCGCGCGCCCCTGCAATGCAAACGCGATTGCAAGTATCCCCAGCGCCCCAAAAACCCCGCGCCAGACCAGCATCGTGCCGGTATCAACCTCAATGAACCGGGTGAACAGGCCTGCGGTCGACCATGCCAATGCCGAGGCCGAAACCAGAGCCAGCCCTAAACGATGGTTCGCATCAGGCATCTGGTGATTTCCAATCGCCGCCCTTGTTCCACCAGCGGTGTGGATTGTCCTGATCATCCAGACCCTTGCAGATGCTGCGCAGCACCTCCTGCACCGTGATCACCGGCTCGTAATAGCTGTGCACCGCATAAATCGCCTCGATCACCTGATCCAACACGCCCTTGTCGCGGGGCAGAAAGAACCGCACCTCATCCACACCGGGCCTGCGACGTGTGTCTGTTTCGGCCCCGGTCGGTGTGCCTTCCAAAGGGCGGTAGTATTCATACCCACTGGCACCCCGATAGGCATTGCGGTCGGTTTTGCCCTGCCGCAATGGAACCACCTTGATGATCTCGTCAAAAATCCGGTCCACGTCCTCGACCGGGGCCTGAAAGGCGATCAGCCACAGCGGCTCCATCGTGATGGGTCGGGTGTCAAAACCTGTCTTAAGAACATTCTGGGGCATCGGGGGTGTTCCTTCCAATTTGTTAACCCTGAACCTCATCTACGCCCCGACTGCTGACATGTATCTGTCAGCAGTGTTGTGCTATCTCTCTCAAAGAAACCGCCAAAGGATCCCATGATGCGATCATCGCGCATGTTTGAAATCATCCAACTGCTGCGCAGCGCCAAAGGCCCGGTGCGCGCGCAAGATATCGCGACGCAACTGGAGGTGACCAAACGCACCATTTACCGCGACATCGCCTCGTTGCAGGGGATGCGCGTGCCGATCGAAGGCGAGGCCGGGATCGGCTACATCATGCGCCCGGGCTATAACCTGCCGCCGATCAATTTCGACGTGGAAGAAGCCGAAGCCATTTCTGTCGGGCTCAGCATGATTGCACGCACCGGGGACAAGGCCCTTGAACAGGCAGCCTTGCGTGCTGTGCAAAAACTGTCCGCGGCAACGACGTTGAGTGAAACGCTGTTTTCCTCAAGCTGGGGTGCAAAACCTGCGGAAATTGATCTAGCGGATGTGCGCAATGCGATCCGGCAAGAGATCAAACTGGCCCTGCATTACCGCGATGCGGAGGGCCGCGTGACCCGGCGCACCATCCGCCCTATTGCGATTGTGTATTATTCTGACGTCGTGGTGGTCGCCGGATGGTGCGAAATGCGACAGGATTTTCGACATTTCCGTGCGGACAGGATGATGTCAAGCGATGTGTTGGCCGCCGACTTCAAAGGCCAATCGCAGGCCTTGCGGCGCGACTGGGCAAAGGTGCATGGGACGGATTTCTAGTGCCCGCCACTAGCCAAAGAATTCGAACAGGAGCCTAAAGTTCCTGCCCTTTCTTGCGCAGCTCATCCAGCAGGTCCTGATAGATCCCGTTGCTGTCGCCCCCGCCAAAGATCGCGGCCCCCCCGGTATAGGCACTGCCATAGGTTTTCGCGACCGTGATGGTTTGCACAAGCCCGGACAGGAGCTGATCTTTTTCAAGCGGTGAAAGTGGATGAATGAACACTCCCCAGAGACGTCCGTGCGCCACCGCATATCGCGCGTCCAAGGCGGAATCGAAATTAGCCTGCATCATCCGCATCATGTCGTCCACCGTCAGCCCTTCGGCACTGGCAATCGGCACCATCGCCCGCATTCGGTCCGCGCCGGGATCGGCAATCACCACCACCGGAATATCGTCAAGCGTGAATTCCAAGGCAGGGCCGCGCACAACGAGATCCGGATCCAGTGCCAGCACGATGTTCGCCAACCGCTCCAGCGTCATGGGCGGCTCGGTCGGTGCCGTCTCTTGAGACAGGGCCAATCCGGGCAACAGGATCAGGGTTAAACATAAGGCGCGCAACATCAGGCAGGTCTCCTTTTGCCGGCCAGCCTGCGCCAAGATGCTGTGAAATGCGATTCACGCTTGGGTGAGTACCGTGCGATGGCGTCATCGCCTCTTAACCGGTGGGCCTTAAACATCGACCCTGGTTAACCAAACCCGCAGGGTGACGCTTGCGGACATCATGTGGTCTCAATGCCGCTATGGCACCTGACACCGCGCGCATCCGGGGCAATGCCCCAACAGGACAGAAGACTGCAGCCCAAGAACCGGGCGGCGCCGCCTCTTTTTTCCAGATGCTGCTGGCAAACCAATGTGCCAGCACAGTTTAGATAAGGTTTTCCCGCTTGGCGTCGATCATCGCCACAGCGGCCGCAACTGCATCCGCAATTGCCATTTCAGTAGTATCGATTGTTACGGCATCAACAGCCGCGCGTAACGGTGCATCGGCCCGGCCCATATCGCGGGCATCACGGGCCTGAACATCCGCCAGAACTTCATCCAGCGTTATCTGCACCCCCTTGCCGCTTAACTCTGCAAACCGCCTGCGCGCGCGGACCTCTGCGCTGGCTGTGACAAACAATTTCACCTGCGCGTCCGGGCAAATCACCGTGCCGATGTCGCGCCCATCCAGCACCGCACCACCTGCCCGTGCGGCAAAGCTCCGCTGGAAGTCCAATAGCGCCGCGCGCACTTCTGGAATGACTGCCACTTTGCTGGCCTCCTGCGCGACCAAAGACGTGCGCAAAGCGTCGTCCTCCAGATCATGTGGCACCAGGTCACGGGCCGCTTGTGCAGGCTCCTTGCCAGCCAGAACCTTGGCCGCCACTGCGCGGTACAAAAGGCCGGTATCAAGATGGGCAAAGCCAAAATGCGCCGCAACCGCCTTGGATATTGTGCCCTTGCCCGATGCAGCAGGCCCGTCGATTGCGACTGTGAAACTGCGTGTCACACTCATTGCCGCCGAACCCAATACCGCACACCACGCCAGACCAAAAGCAGGGCGAGCACGATGAAAGCTACAGATGTGGTCGCCGATTTGCCAACAGTCCAAGTGGACGCCTGAGCGACAAGTCCGGGGTCGAGCGGTTCTGTAGCACCCAGCAATCCGGCCACTGCCGCATTTTCCAAATAATCGAATATCATGCCTGCTGCAGCCGAGATGCCGCCAAGCCAGCGCAGCGCCGTGACCAGCCGTCCACCGATAACACGGGCCTGTATCGCAATTGACCACGCCAAAAGACACGCCAGAAGCGCGGGGTATGCAAGGTCCAGGCGATGCTGCCACCCAAGGTATAGGGTGCGCCCACGGGGTTCGAGATTTGCCAGAAAGGCCTCTGCCTCGCCAAGGGTATAACCGCCGGGACGCAGATCAAATGGCATCAGCCCGCCAGCGGAATCGATGATTGCCGGCAGCGTACACAGAATCATCGCCGCATAAACGCCAAGGGTTGCAGCCAGCAGTGTTCGATATGCCACGCGACGCTTGTTCACATTCCATCGCGCGTCACTTGCGCTCCCAAGGCCTGCATCAGCGGCTCGAATATCGGAAACGACGTGGCAATCGGGCCGCCATCATCCACACGGACGGGTTTCTGTGACGCCATGCCCAAAATCAAAAACGACATTGCGATGCGGTGATCCAACTGGCTGGCGCAGGGCGCACCGCCGGGTACTTCACCATGCCCCCGACCCGTCACGATCCACCAATCAAGGCCTTCTTCGACCTCCATCCCATTGGCACGCAGGCCGCGTGCCATTGCATCGATTCGGTCACTTTCCTTAACGCGCAGCTCTTTGACACCGCGCATAATCGTCTGACCTTTTGCAAAGGACGCTACCACTGACAGCACCGGGTATTCGTCAATCATCGATGCAGCGCGTTCGGGAGGCACTTCGATCCCGCGCAAATCCGGCGAAAACCGCGCCCGCAGGTCCGCCACAGGCTCACCACCTTCGGTGCGTTCATTTTCATAGGTCAAGTCCGCGCCCATCTCGCGCAGCGTGGCATAAAGGCCCGCCCGCGTCGGGTTCAACCCGATGCCCGGCACCAGCACATCACTGCCCGGCACGATCAGTGCTGCACAGACCGGAAACGCGGCAGAGGACGGATCGCGCGGCACATCAATGTGCTGTGGCTGCAATTCGGGCTGGCCTGTCAGGGTGATCACACGTCCCTCGTCGGTTTGCTCAACCGTGATCTCGGCCCCGAAACCTGCCAGCATCCGCTCTGTATGATCGCGGGTCGCTTCGGCCTCGATCACCACTGTTTTGCCGGGCGCATTCAGTCCTGCCAGCAAGATCGCCGATTTCACCTGTGCCGATGGCACCGGCACCACATACCGCACCGGCACCGGGTCTGCCGCGCCGACAATGGTCATCGGCAAACGCCCCCCCTGACGCCCGACAGCCTGGGTGCCGAACAATGCCAAGGGGTCCGTCACCCGCGCCATTGGCCGCCCATTCAGGCTGGCATCGCCGGTAAAGGTCGCAGAAATCGGCGAAGTCGACATCGCCCCCATGATCAGTCGCACGCCGGTGCCGGAATTGCCGCAGTCAATCACGTTCTCAGGTTCGGCAAACCCGCCGACACCCACGCCGTGCACAGACCATTTGCCGCCACCGTGATCCGTGACCTCAGCCCCGAAGGCCCGCATCGCACGGGCCGTGTCCAACACATCCTGCCCTTCAAGCAATCCGGTGATTGTCGTCTCGCCAACGCTCAGCGCGCCCAGAATCAGCGCCCGATGCGAAATCGACTTATCCCCTGGTACCTCTGCGGTGCCGCAAAGCGGGCCGCAGGCACGTGATGTCATTGGAATTGGGGCACCGTGGCTCGACATAAGAGGTCCTCTGGTCTGAATTTCAACCTGTCAATAAACCAGCAAGACGCAAGGGTCCATCGCAAGCCCCTGTGTCCCGCCTCAGGTCTTTCGAAAGGTCAGGTAATGCGGCACGCGACCCTCGCGCAGCGCTTTTTGCTCATAGCGGGTGGACAGCCAATCTTGCCATGGTTCACGCCAATCAGCGGGACGTTGTGCCAACCAATCAAACCCGTGCCGCGGCACCTGTTCCAACGTCTGGCGCACATAGTCTTCGATATCCGTGGCAACGCGGAATATGGCACCGGGTTTCATGACCCGTGCCAGCGGCTCCAGATGCTCTGGTGTGACGAAACGGCGGCGGTGGTGGCGGGTCTTGGGCCATGGGTCGGGATACAGCAGAAAGGCGCGGTCAATGGACCAATCGGGCAGCACCTCAAACAGATCGCGCACATCGCCCGGATGGATTGCAAGATTATCGACAGCGGCGCGCCGGATCTTACCCAAAAGCATCGCCACGCCGTTGATGTAGGGTTCGCAGCCGATGATCCCCACATTGGGATTTTCCGCCGCCTGATGCACAAGATGTTCACCACCGCCAAAGCCGATTTCCAGCCATGCGGGCTTGCCGTCAAAAAGCGTCTTCAGATCAAGCGGTGTGCGGCTTGGGTTTTCTTCCCAACTGACGGGTCCCGGGGACAGCGGGCCAAGGTCCTCGTCGATATATCCCTTTTGGGACTTCTTGAGGGTTTTGCCCTTGAGACGGCCATAAAAATTGCGACGGGGGCGGTTTGGATGTGTCATGCGCCAGCCAATAGCGCCGGTCGCACGGGCCTGCAACGGGGGGCTTTAACGCGAGCTTAAGATCAGCCGGGTTAGGCTCGCAATCTGTTGATCTTTCCAAAGGGTACCTCGTGCGTAAAAATTCCGTGAAACTGCAAACATCGCCGTTCCGATCTGTGCCTGCGCGCGTGGCGTCCGGGGTGCCACCGCAGCTGCCTGAAACGGCGCAAGTCCTGATCCTTGATGATCAGCGGTTTGACCGCCACCGTCTGGCGCGGCTGTGTTCAGGTCTGGACATGGAATGTACCATCACCAATGCAAATAACCTTACTGATTTCGCCGATGTGATTGAAAAGGCGGCATTTGATCTGGTGCTGGTTGATTACAGCTTGCCCGATGGGACTGGCCTTGATGCGTTGTCGATGCTGCGGTTGTCTCCGGGCAACTGCAAGGCCGCGCTGATCATGGTGTCTGGGCAAGGGCAGGAACGGGTGGCGCAGGAGGCGATGAAGGCGGGCTGCAGTGATTACATCACCAAAGATGAGCTGTCGCCGTCCTCGTTTCGCCGTGCGGTCACCAATGCCATGCAGAAATCCGCGCTGACAACCGCCGCGCATACACAAGCCTCCCGGTCGTCTGAAACCGAAGCGGTGTTGGAAAAGTTCGCGACCAAATGCGCGCAAGACATCAAACCGATGGTCAGCCGCATGATGCGCCAATTGCGTGACATGCGCAGAAGTGGTGCCGCGGCTGGCAATGGTGCCAACGATCATATCGAGCACGTCGAGGCATCCTGCATGTTGCTTTGGGAATTTCTGGGCGATCTTGAGAGCTTTCAAGCCCCGGAGGAGGGTTCAGGACAAGCGCCAGACGTCCCGGATGCTCATGACATCGGCGTTCGCAAGCCACCTTCCCCGTTTGCGCGCCAGCCAACCCAAAATGCTGCGCGCGGGCTTTAACCCGTGACCCACAAGGGTGGCTGCGTCTCACCCGTAACGCAATAAGCCACCGCAAACGGTGGCTTATTGCACACCATTCATAGCATTTTCGGGCGGGTCAAAGTGCAGCTTTTAGCTGCGCCACCAGATCGGTTTTTTCCCAGCTGAACCCGCCATCAGCCTCTGGCGCGCGGCCAAAGTGGCCGTAGGCCGCCGTGCGCTGATAGATTGGCTTGTTCAGTTCCAGATGTTCACGAATGCCGCGTGGCGTCAGGCTCATCACGGCGCGGATCGCCTTTTCGATGTCAGCGTCGTGCACATCGTCACCGGTGCCGTGGGTATCACAATAGATCGACAGCGGCTCGCTTACCCCAATCGCATAGCTCAACTGGATAGTGCATTTGTTGGCCAGCCCGGAGGCAACCACATTCTTGGCCAGATAGCGCGCGGCATAGGCGGCTGATCGGTCCACCTTGGTCGGGTCTTTGCCGGAAAAAGCGCCGCCACCGTGCGGGGCTGCACCACCATAGGTGTCCACAATGATCTTGCGTCCGGTCAGGCCCGCATCACCGTCAGGACCGCCAATCACAAAAATGCCCGTTGGGTTCACATGCCATTTGGTCTCCGCATCAATCCACCCTTCGGGCAGGACCTCGCGAATGTAGGGTTCAACGATATCACGGATGCGAGCGCTGGTTTGTTTTTTGTCTGAGTGCTGGTGCGACAACACGATCGACGTCACGCCAACAGGCTTACCGTCGACATAGCGCACGGAAAGTTGGCTCTTTGCGTCGGGCAGCAGCGTCGGTTCTGTCCCGTCTTTGCGGACTTCAGCAAGGCGTTTGAGGATCGCATGCGCATAATGTATCGGGGCCGGCATCAGCTCAGGCGTTTCGTTGGTGGCGAACCCGAACATGATGCCCTGATCGCCCGCGCCCTCATCCTTGTTGCCCTTCGCGTCTACACCCTGCGCGATATGTGCAGATTGTTGATGCAGCAAATTGGTGATCTTGCAGGTCCCATGATGAAATTTATCCTGCTCATAGCCGATGTCCCGGATACATTCTCGGGCAATGGCCTCGACACTGCGCAGCATGGCTTTGGTTTTCTTTTTGGTGCCCAGCCCAACTTCACCCCCGATCACAACGCGGTTGGTAGTGGCAAAAGTCTCGCAAGCCACCCGCGCTTCGGGTTCTTCGGACAGAAATGCATCAAGAACAGCATCGGAAATGCGGTCACAGACCTTGTCAGGGTGACCTTCGGAAACGGATTCCGACGTAAAAATATAATTTTGGCGGGACATGTCGTGCTCCAATTAAATACCAAGTGCCACGTCAGGAAGCCGTTGTGGCACGCCACGAGTGGCTTAGTCTGCGTCACCCTGCGGGTCAATGCCATTCAACCGCCGCCGCAACAGCGCTGCTCCACAGAGTCCGATGAGCAACAGCACAGCAAGGGGCAAATCGCCTGTGCGGCTGTAAAGTGTGGGCGGCAGGGGGGCCGGCAACCGCGCATCTACAAATCCGGCAGCGTTGAGGGGCAGCGATGCTGTGATCTGCCCCTTGGGGTCGATCATCGCGGAAATGCCTGTGTTGGCTGCGCGTGCCATCGGCAAACCCTGTTCAATCGCGCGCATCCGGGCCTGTGCGAGATGCTGTTTCGGTCCCGCGCCTTTGCCAAACCATGCGTCATTGGTGATCTGGATGAGAAACCCAGGGCGTTCCGGCGCGGCGTTCACGTCATGGGCAAAAACCGCCTCGTAACAGATCAACGGCAACGCCTTGCCAAGTGCGCCAAAGTCCAGAACCTGCGCGCCGGGGCCGGCGGAATAACCGTTGCCCTCACGTGACGCCAGCCCATGAATACCAAATTGCGCCAGCGTATTGCCAAAAGGCATGTACTCCCCAAAAGGCACAAGATGGTGTTTGTCGTAGGTCTGTTCGACCACACCGCCCTGCCCCAGCACGACGAGTGAATTGTAAAACCGCATCGGCCCACGCCGCTGCACACCCAAAACCACCGGCGCGCCCGACGCGGTCGAGATTTCTGCAAGTGCCGCTCCCGCCAGATCAAGCGCCCAAGGGATAGCCGTTTCCGACCAGATCACCAGATCAGGGGCTGGACCCGCATCTTTGGGTGGGGCTGCAGACAAGGCCAGCTGGCGTTCAAAGAAGGTTGGAATTTGTTCGGGGTCCCATTTGTCGCGCTGTGCGGCGTTGGGCTGGATCAGACGGATGGTTGGCCGATCTTCGGTGGCTGGCGTAGCACCTGTCTGCGGTGTGACCAAAACAATTGCACATCCAAGCGCCAGTGCGGCTTGCGCGCCGCGCAGTGCCCACGTGCCTTGCTGCGCCAAAACAACGGCAACTGCTATCATGAAAAGGTTCAAAAGATATGGGCCGGTCCAGGACAGCACTTGTCCGGCAATTCCATCAACCAATGCCTGACTTGGCATTGCCCAGGGAAACCCCGTGAAAATGTAAGCGCGGCTCAGTTCAGCGGCAGGCCAGCACAGGACCAGTGGCCAGGCGCGGACTGGTGCCAGTTTGCGCGCGCCCCAGAACGCCACCCCCCAAAAGATCGCAAGCCCCGAAGACAGCAGGACCAGCGCAAAGGGTGCCATCCATCCGTGCCGCGCCGCATCGACCATAAAGGGCGAAACGATCCATTGCAGGGCGTGCACGAAATAGCCGGTGCCAAACGCCCATCCCACAAGTGCTGCACCGCGTTCGGTCGTAGATTGATTATAGAGCCAAACCGCGCCTGTCATCCCGGCCAGTATCAGCAATGGCAGATCATAGGGCGCTTGCCCAAAGGCCGAAACCGCCCCGATGACACCCGCCAAAAAAGCAACCTGCCACACCGCCAGGCGGCTGATCATCCGTTGGAACCGGTGGTGCGCACCCGTAGCCGTTTGATGCGGCGCGGGTCGGCGTCAATCACTTCGAATTCCGGGCCGTCGGGGTGCAACACCACTTCACCGCGCGCAGGCACCCGGCCCGAAAGCATGACAACCAGACCACCCAATGTGTCGATTTCTTCTTCGTCCACAGTGTCGTGATCAGTCAGCGAATGACCAATTTCTGCCTCAAAATCCTCAAGTGGCGTTTTGGCGAGCACCAGATACGTGCCAGGTTTTTCGACGGTCCAGTATTTGCCTTCATCGACGTCATGTTCGTCTTCGATTTCGCCGATGACCTGTTCGATCAGGTCTTCGATGGTGACAAGGCCATCAACGCCGCCGTATTCATCTATCACCAGCGCCATGTGACGTCGTTCCGCTTGCATCTTGGTCAACAGGACGCCGATGGTCATGCTTGGCGGCACAAAAACCAGCGGACGCAGCATCGCCTTGAGGTCAAATTTCTTGGTCTTGCCGTTGAATCCGTGCGTCAGTGCAAGGTCTTTGAGATGGGCCATGCCAACGGGCGTATCAAGGGTGCCGTCATAGACAGGCAACCGGGTCAGGCCGCTTTCCTTGAAGACCTTTACCAGTTCATCAAGCGTAGATGTGATGGGCACCGCCGTGATGTCGGCCTTTGGGATTGCCACGTCATCGACGCGCATCCGGCGCAGGTTGATCATGCCATGGGTGCTGGGTCGCTCCGATGGAATCGGGGCGACATCCGCTGGCGTCTCGCTGTCTGAGGGGCTGAGCGCCTCGATCACACGGCTGAAAAATCCGCCCGATCGTGCACTGCTGTCATCAAGGTTTTCCAAGTCTTCATCCGGGAGCGCGCGTTGCGCCGCGTCAGATGGTCCGTCGTTATCGCCCATTGGGTCCTGTCTATGTGTTTCACCAGCCTAGAATGCCGGTATTTCTCTATATGGGTCATCATGACCCAATTTGCCAAGTATTTCGACCTCAAGCTGTTCCATGAGCGTGGCATCCGGGTCACGGATGTGGTCATAGCCGAAAAGATGTAAAAGGCCATGAACGATCAGATGGGTCACATGTTCTTCAATTGGTTTGCCGACCGTCTTGGCCTCGATCTTGCAGGTGTCATAGCTGATGGCGATGTCTCCCAGTTCGATCATCCCGTCAAGGCCGGGTTTTGGGTCACGCGGTTTATCGCCAGCGCGCTGCGCGGCGCGCTCTTCACTGGGCCAGCTCAGAACGTTTGTTGGCGTGGGTTTGCCCCGAAAATCCGCGTTAAGATCAGCGATGCGGGCGTCATTACAGGCCAGAATTGAAATTTCGGCTTGTTCAGGGTCAAGACCCTGGTGTGCAAGCGTCGCCTGCACAGCTATTTTCGCGAACGTCTCAATGTCCATGGCGTGCCAACGGTCGTCCTCGATCACAATGTCCAGATTGTCCATCAGACCCGCGCGGGGCCACAGCCCCACACCCCTACGATATTTGACGCCAAAGAGTTGCGCATTATGACACGCCGGTATCCGCCTCATAGGCTTCGATGATCGCAGCAACCAAAGGATGACGCACCACGTCCTTGGAGGTGAAATAATTAAAGCTGATCTTCGGGATCGCACTCAACAACCGTTCGGCATCGGCCAAGCCTGATGGCACGCCGCGCGGCAGGTCGATCTGGGTCCGGTCGCCAGTGATCACCATCCGTGAATTGTTACCCAAACGGGTGAGGAACATTTTCATCTGCATCGACGTCGCGTTCTGGGCCTCGTCCAGCACCACAAAGGCATTCGACAATGTGCGGCCCCGCATAAAGGCCAAAGGCGCGATTTCGATGCGTTTATCCTCAAGTAATTTAGCCAGTTGTTTGCCCGGCAAAAAGTCATTCAGCGCGTCATAGAGCGGCTGCATGTAAGGATCAACTTTGTCTTTCATGTCACCGGGCAGATAACCCAGCTTTTCACCCGCCTCTACTGCGGGGCGCGACAGAATGATCTTGTCGACATGGCCACCGATGAACATGCTTACGCCCACCGCAACCGCCAGATAGGTTTTGCCGGTACCCGCCGGACCAATGCCAAAGGCAAGCTCATTGTCAAAAAGCGATTGAACATAGGCCTTCTGAGCCGCCGTGCGCGGTTCGACGCGTTTCTTACGGGTCTGAATTTCCATGCCACCGGGGATCGGCATTTCAAGTTGATCACCGGAGCGCACCCCTGTGTCTGCGTCAGAATTGCCCATGCGCAGCAGGCTGTCCACCTCGGCCTGTTCGACCGAACGCCCGCCCTCAAGCCGCGCGTAAAGCGTGTTCAGCACGCCGGCAGCCTGTGCTGCAGCATCCGCATCACCCAGAATGGAAACCTGATTCCCACGTCGGATGATCTGTACCTCAAGCGCCTTTTCAACGGCGGCAAGATGCGCGTCATAGGCACCGCACAAATCAATCAGCAGGCGATTATCCGGAAATTCAAGCACCTGTTCCGTTGTGGTTTGCGTATCTGTCATGATGTCGTTTGCAGGCAAGGCGGGCTCCTAAACTGGGTCTTTCTGGAAATAGGCACGGCGCGGGGCGTTTACACCGTGCTGCAACAAAAAAGGCCGGAGCGCGCAACGCCCCGGCCCCTTGATCTGGATGCGCTTAGACAAATCAGTTCGGGTCCACAATGTCGGAACCGCCTTTGAAATCACCAACGGTGTGATTGGGCGGAGCCACGCCAGAACAAACAGGCTTGCCGCGTTTGTCCAGACGGGCAGACAGATAGCCTTCTACACCATCGTCAATGATCCAGTGATCGCAGCCGTTTGGATCAATCCAGATGCCGGCCTGAAGCTGGCTCAGGTGCTTTTTATCAATGCCGCGGTCAAAGGATTTATCCTGCGAGAAGCCGCTGTCGAGCGTTTCATAGTCGCCACAGGCCGTCAATCCAAAGGCACAGGCGGTGACGATGAGAATTTTCATTTTGATCACTTTATGTCCCCTCAACGAATGCAGATGATTTCGACGCGGCGATTTTTGGCCATGCCGGCTGCGGTCCTGTTCGACGCTGCGGGCTGCCGTTCACCGTATCCGCGCACATCTGCAATCCGTGCACCCGTTGATGCTGCGATGGCCGCAACTGCATTGGCCCGGTTGTAGGACAGGCGCATGTTGTATTCGTCAGACGCGCGGCTGTCTGTATGGCCTGTTATGATATAGGAATTGGCGCGGGTTTTTTGAAAGAACTGGGCCAAACGTGCTTTGGCCTGGCCGTGAACACGGTAGCTGTTTGTCGCAAAGAACTGGTCAGAATTCATCACGCCACAGATATTCCCACGGCGGCAGACCGGGATACCCTGTCGGGTTGTGTGTGGGGTCATATACCCTTCTGAACCGTCATCCATTACCCAGTGTTCGCAGCCATCGGGGTCAACCCAGATTGTCGGGATATAGACGCCTTTGTCTCTGCCTTCCTGCGATTTGGTTTGTGCATCGGCAATTGATGATTGAAGGGCCAGCGCCACAACAAGCGCAATGCCCGTCATCGCGCGGATCACCTTGGAGATTGTGTTCACCACAGATCTTTTCCTTGTTTTGTTCCCCCGCGAAAGAGCTGCACCGTTCCGGGTAAGGCACCGCCCCGCATTGGGGGTCAGGTTAGGTAAGTTTTGGGTGCCTGTGAAGGACAGAAATCAACATTTAGTGGCCAAATATCGCCCAACAACAAGGAAATCGGCAATTCGGGCGCTTTGACCGGCCGCAATTGCGGCAAATGTCATTTCTACACGTGGCGTGCGGTCAATGAATTGGTCTTTGCCGCAACGATTCTCACCTTTGCAACATCGCCAATCGTTGCGGTGGCGTCTTCGATATGAACGGCGTGCAGATATTCGGATTTGCCAACCACCTGCCCTGCTTCACGTCCCTGTTTTTCCACCAGTACGGATAGATCTCGTCCAACCATGCTTTGCTGGATGTCATGCTGATGCTGGGTGATCAGTTTTTGCAACTGTTGCAGGCGCGCATCCGCGACCTCAGCCGGAACGAGGGGGCGTTCAGCGGCAGGGGTGCCGGGACGGGCCGAGTATTTGAATGAATAGGCATAGCCGTAGCGGACCTGCCGCACCAATTCCATTGTTGCCTCAAAATCTGCATCCGTTTCTTCGGGAAAGCCCACAATGAAATCGCCGGACATCAAGATATCAGGGCGCACAGCGCGGATGCGGTCGATCAGCTTGAGGTAACTTTCGGCGGTGTGGCTTCGGTTCATCCGTTTGAGGATGCGATCAGAGCCGGATTGCACGGGTAGATGCAGATAGGGCATCAGTTTTTCCACCTCGCCATGGGCCGCGATCAGATCATCATCCATGTCGTTGGGGTGGCTGGTTGTATAGCGGATCCGCGCCAGCCCGTCGATTTTCGCCAGTTCACGGATCAGGTTGGCCAGCGTCATATCGCCCTTTGGCCCAGCCCCGTGATAGGCATTTACGTTCTGGCCCAAAAGAGTGACCTCGCGCACACCACGATCGACCAGCGCGCGGGCCTCCTCCAGCAATTGTGTTGCCGGGCGGCTGACTTCCGCGCCGCGCGTGTAAGGCACCACACAGAATGCGCAGAACTTGTCGCACCCTTCCTGCACCGTCAAAAACGCCGCTGGCGCACGCTTTGCGGCCCCGCGCGATTTGAGGTGTTCAAATTTGTCTTCCTCGGGGAAATCCGTGTCGAGCGCACTTTGACCAGAACGCACTTTTGCCTCCATCTCGCCCAGCCGATGATAGGATTGCGGCCCCACGACCAGATCCACAGCAGGCTGCCGACGCATGATTTCGGCACCCTCAGCCTGGGCAACACAGCCCGCGACACCAATTTTGAGGTTCGGATTCAAAGCTTTGAGCGGCTTGAGCCGGCCCAGTTCAGAATAGACCTTTTCAGCGGCCTTTTCCCGGATATGGCAAGTGTTGAGCAGGATCATATCCGCATCATCAGCTGTCTTTGTCTCAACATAGCCCTGCCCGCCCAGCGCCTCGGCCATACGTTCGCTGTCATAGACATTCATCTGGCAACCATAGGTTTTGATGAACAGCTTTTTAGGAGATGTCATGGCGCGTTTCCGGTGAGTAAGGGCAGATTTTGCCGTCTAACAGTGTGTGGTGCGGCTTGCAATGCACGTCGATTTAACCGATTCTGATCAACATCACCACCAAGTGAGGTCTTATGCACTACAGCGGTTTGGATACATTGATCAAAGACGGCGATGCAGTGCTGTCCAAAGGTCCGATTGCTGTGATCTTGGTCGAAGACGACGTCGAGATTGCCACATGTCTGCGCCATCACCTGCAGGCAGGTTTCAAGACCGTGCTCGCGCTGATGCCGGATGTGCTTGATCTGCCCAGCGATCTGCAAGAAAGTGTGGCGCGGGTTAACTACAACATGTCCGTCGAAGGCGCGATGGAAGCCGCGATCAACCGCTTGATTGATGCGGCGGCCGGTCAGTGGATGTACTACTGCTATAATGCCGAATACCTGTTCTTTCCGTTCTGCGAAACCCGCAGCGTCGTGGAACTGCTGGACTTTCATACCGAAGAGCGTCGCAGCGCGATGTTAGGCTATGTGATTGATCTTTATGCAGAAGACTTGGGCAAGCATCCTGATGCGGTATCGCTGGAACAGGCGCATCTGGACCGCTCAGGGTATTATGCTTTGGCACGGGCCGATGGCACAAAGTCAGGTGCACCAAAAGAACGCCAGCTCGATTTCTTTGGCGGCCTGCGTTGGCGTTATGAGGAGCACGTGCCCGCCAACCGCCGCAAAATTGACCGCATCCCGCTGTTTCGCGCCAAAAAGGGTTTGCGCCTGCGCTGGGATCACACGTTCAACGACGAAGAATACAACACCTTTGCCTGCCCATGGCACCACAACATCACCGCCTCAATCTGCTCGTTCCGCACCGCCAAGGCGCTGAAAAGCAATCCGGGCAGTACCTTTGATATCGAAACATTCAAATGGCACAACTCCGCGCCCTTCGAATGGCATTCACGGCAGTTGCTGGATCTTGGGCTGATGGAACCGGGACAGTGGTTTTGAACAAGGTGGCTTTCTTCATTCACCTTTAGGGTTGACTGACGGCGTGCAGAAAGGTTATTCACCCATATGGTTGAACAAGAAAGGCCCGATCGTCTCACTGAAATTCTGAAAGCGACAAGCGATCCCACGCGGCGCGAAGTCCTGACCATTCTGGTGCAGCACGGGGTCATGCGAGTTACGGATCTGGCCGGATATTTTGATATCAGCCTGAATTCTGTTTCAAAGCATATCAAGATTTTGGAAAAGGCGGGGCTTGTCAGCCGGAAAACGTCTTGGCGGGAACATCTGATCGAAGCGAATTTGGAACCCATTCGGGAAATTGACCATTGGTTCACGCAGTTGAGATCGGTCTGGGATGTTCGACTTGAGACATTGGATGAACTGATAACAAAGGACTCTAGCGATGACTGATCTCACTCTGACAACTTCGCGGACAATTGCAGCGCCGGCACAGAAAATCTTTGACGCGTGGCTCGACCCCAAAATGATCGCGAAATTCATGATCCCCGCCCCTGGCATGGGCATGCCTACGGTCAAGAATGACCCTGTCGAAGGAGGGCGTTTCGAAATCATCATGAAAGCGGGCGACAATGACATCCCGCATGCAGGCACATATACGAAGATCCTGAGGTATTCACAGTTGGTCTTCACATGGGAAAGTCCGTTCTCAATCGACGGTTCCACCGTGACACTGGATTTTGAGAATGTGGCCGGCGGAACAAACGTGACACTAACACATGTAAAATTCCCCGATGAGGAAAGCCGCGACAACCACGAGGCGGGCTGGGGTGCGATCCTGGAAAAACTTGACGCGGTCACCGGATAACCAAAAGGAATTGAGATGGAATTTGCAAATATGAACTGGCTGGCTGTGATCGTCGGGGCGGTGGTGGGTTTTCTGGTGGGGTGGCTTTTCTATTCGCCGATCCTGTTTGGCAAAAAATGGGCCGAAGGCTCTGGTGTCACCTTGAATACAGCCGACAAAATGCCGGCGCAGGCCATGATTACTCAGTTTTTGGCGCTCTTGGCACTCAGCATCGTGGTGGGCGTAACGGCAACAGCCAACGCGCTTCTCACCGCGATATTCGCCATTCTGGCCGCAGCTCTCTTTGTTGCGTCTAACGGCGGATTTTGCAAAAAATCAGGGTATGCGATTTTAGTTGATTTCGGATATATCTGCGTCGCGGGCGTGATCATGATCATTGCACAGGGTTTGTTCTAGGGTCCTCTAACTGCGCCGCCAGATCGCCGGAAACCAGTCCTCGCGCAGCCGTTGACCCTGCTTCATGTCATGGCCGGGAAAGGGTGGTGACGTGGGTCCGGGACGCTGGGTATAGCGCGCGTCATCCCCCACCAGCCGCAGCGAAAAGGCCCGCCGCCGTGCGCCATCTGGATTGCCGCGTGCGCCGTGCAGAGTACCATAGTTGAAAGCCACCGCATCGCCGGGGTCCATCTCCCATTCGCGGATGTCCATCCCTTCGGCGTTGGGGTCGGGCACGGGCATGTAAGGGTCCGGGTCAAAAAACGCGTCGCCCTTGACCCAGCGTGTCGGCAGTACCGGTTTTTCCCAACGGTGGGACCCTGCCACGCAGCGCAACGATGCGCTGGTGACTGGATCAAGTGGTGACCAAAAGCTGATCGTTTGCTGGCCTTCAACGAAATAGTATGGCCCGTCCTGATGCCACGGCGTGGCCATCGACGTTCCCGGCTCTTTGACCAGCACATGATCGTGAAAAAGCTGCACCTGATCGCTTTGCATCAGATCGGCCGCAACTTCGGCAGCGGCTGAGGTTTTGATCACCTGTTCGAATTCGGGGATGCGTTGCCAATTGCAATAATCGTCAAAAAAGCGCCCTGATTCTCCGGGCTTGTCGTTGTTTGATGCATAAGGCCCCGGTTCAGCGATGTTGCGTTCAACACCTGCGCGCAGGGTTTCCACACAATCCCCAAACAGTCCTTTGATCAGAACCACGCCATCGTTCTGGAAGGTATCAATGTGGTCTTGGGTGATCAGGCGATGTGTCATGATGTTCTCGCTCGGGCACAGGCATTAGCCCTTGCGGCGCAACCGGATCACCACGTCGACGGACGCAATTTCTGCACCCGCCGGCGCGTCCGGCAGATGCGAGATCACCAGTTGATCGGACGGGGCATCGGTCAGCCTGCCTTCGTCTTCCCAATAAAAATGCGGGTGATCATGAGTATTGGTGTCGAAATAGCTTTTGGAGCCGTCAACCGTGACTTCCTGCAAAATCCCCGCCTCGCAAAAGGCGCGTAGGGTGTTGTAAACCGTGGCAAGTGACACCGCGTCGCCCTGACCTTTGGCCGCATCAAACAGGCTTTCTGCGGTGACATGGCGGTGTTGACCGTCGCCCACCAAGAGACTGGCAAGCGTTACGCGTTGACGCGTCGGGCGCAGTCCGGCCCGTTCGAGCCAGCGCGTTCCGGTCTGTTGGTGCATCGTGGTCATGGCCGCTCCGTTGCCTGTCTTTGTGCCATATAAGGCGTCAGGGGTTGGTTTTTCAATTGAAAACCGCCAATTGGCCGATGATCCTTTGTCGCAGTTACACGCAAACTTTGATCAGATTGGCCGATTTCCCCTTGGTCCGGGTGTAGCCCCACCCCAATCGCTGCCCTTGCGACAGGGGCGAACCCGATGCTAGACCAATCGCAACAACGACAAATTGACTGAGCAGGAGAGCCGCATCATGGCCGATTACCCGACAAGTTTTGACAAAGAAGGTCTGTTGAAATGTGCCCGAGGCGAGCTTTTTGGCCCCGGCAATGCACAACTTCCGGCCCCGCCCATGCTGATGATGGACCGGATCACAGATGTGTCTGGCGACGGCGGTGCACATGGCAAGGGTCACATCACGGCAGAGTTCGACATCACCCCGGACCTGTGGTTTTTTGAATGCCACTTTCCCGGCAACCCGATCATGCCTGGCTGCCTTGGCCTTGATGGTCTGTGGCAATTGACCGGGTTCAACCTTGGCTGGCGCGGCTGGCAAGGGCGCGGATATGCGCTTGGTGTGGGGGAAGTGAAGCTGAAAGGCATGGTGCGCCCGGACCGCAAGATGCTGACCTACAAGATTGATTTCACAAAGGCGATCCAGACCCGCCGCCTGACCATGGGCGTGGCGGATGGCATCGTCGAAGCCGACGGTGAAGTGATTTACGAGGTCAAGGACATGAAGGTGGCGTTGTCAGAAAGCTGAGGTGGCATGGACGGCAGTGGTACCGACACATCTGCTTTCGGAAATTCATCCCTTTCGGATGGCGACAATACCACAACTTGTCCGTGATGGTGGGCCAGACGGGAAAGAATAAACCTGTTCGACGCCAAAACCGGCCTTGCTGACAAGCGCAAGAATTTCTTCTTTGCGAAAGGTGCGATGCCGCCATTGAAGCCAAATGATTGCATTGCACCAATGCGGCTTTGACACCACGAGATGCAATCGACCGCCCGGACGCAAAAGATCATGGATTTGCCTTAGCGCAGTCAACGGGTCTGCGCAGTGCTCGATCACATGGGCTGCCAAAACCTCGTCTGCGGGCTTCAGATCAGTTTCGCCCAGCAGGGCCTGTACGAGCTTTGGCTCAACACCCCGTGCGCGCAACGCGGCTTGACCACGTTCGAGCATCGGGCGGCTCGGCTCCAGCAGTGTCAATTCGCGCGGCGGACCCTTGATCGCGACCCAAGCTTCCGCAAATGAAGCCGTGCCAGCGCCAACGTCAACGACATGCATGTTCCGGTCCGTATACCGCTGCGGCGACGAGAGAAACCCCAGATAGCCTTCATAATAGCCCAGCGTACGCATCTTATCGCCCCACCGGGGTGCCGCCAGATCATACCGGCGTTTCGCGCGTGCTGTCGTGTTAACCATTCCGACAGGTTGCCACAAACATCCGCCGAGTTCCAGATCGTCGCGTGTTGCTGGTGGTCTTGTCATCGCGCAAAGAGCGACCCTTTGCGTAAGTGCCGCCGGTCATCGTTGCTCCAGTCAGCGGCAATATGAGGTCAAATCCGACTTTACCTGCAACCCCACCCCATCCCCCATTGCACCTCAACCCCCGCCCAGCCTAAACTCACGCCAATACTATCAAAGGAGTGCTGCTTATGCGCCGCGTCGTCGTCACAGGTTTGGGGATCGTCTCATCCATCGGAAACAACGCAGACGAGGTTCTGACCTCGCTCAAGGCGGGCACCAGCGGCATTGTCGCCAGCGAAGAGATGGCCGAACACGGGTTTCGCAGCCGGGTTGCGGGGACTTTGAAAATCGACGTTTCTGAACATATCGACAAACGCGCATTGCGGTTCATGGGGCCGGGATCGGCCTATGCCTATATCGCGATGGGTCAGGCGATTGCGGATGCGGGTCTGGACGAGGATTCTGTCAGCAACCCGCGCACCGGCTTGGTTGCGGGGTCTGGTGGGCCGTCAACATCAGCGATGTTCACGGCACATAACGTTGTGAAGGATACCGGGGCCACCAAGCGCATTGGCCCCTTTGCGGTGCCAAAGTGCATGTCCTCGACCGTCTCAGCGAACCTCAGCACGGCTTACAAGATCAAGGGCATCAACTATTCGATTACCTCGGCCTGCTCCACTTCACTGCACTGCATCGGCAACGCGGCAGAGCAGATCATGATGGGAAAACAGGACGTGATGTTTGCCGGCGGCGGTGAAGAGCTCGATTGGACATTGTCCTGCCTGTTCGACGCGATGGGAGCGATGAGCAGCAAATATAACGACGCCCCTGAAACCGCCAGCCGCGCCTTTGACGCGGATCGGGACGGGTTTGTTATTTCGGGCGGCGGCGGCATTGTCGTTCTGGAAGATCTTGATCATGCGCTTGCGCGGGGTGCGAAAATCTATGCCGAAGTCACGGGCTATGCTGCCACTTCCGACGGGCACGATATGGTTGCCCCAAGTGGTGAGGGCGGTGAACGCGCGATGCGGCTGGCGCTGGCGACGCTGCCTGAGGGGCGCAAAGTGGGCTATATCAACGCGCATGGCACCTCGACACCTGTCGGTGACGTGGGTGAAATTGAGGCGGTGCGCCGCGTTTTTGGCAAGGGCAATACCCCACCTGTCAGCTCCACCAAGTCGATGACCGGCCACGCCCAGGGGGCGGCGGGTGCGCTTGAGGCAATCTTCAGCCTTTTGATGTTGGATAACGATTTCATCACCAGGTCCATCAACGTGCAAAACCTCGATCCGGCACTGGACGCGTCGGAGATCGCGCTGGAACGCGTGGACAACGCCGGGCTTGATAGTGTCATGACCAATTCGTTCGGGTTTGGCGGCACCAATGGGTCGATGATCCTGTCTAAATATAAAGGGTAACGCAATGTCAGAACTCCTTAAGGGAAAGCGTGGCCTGATCATGGGCGTCGCTAATGAGCGCTCCATCGCATGGGGCATTGCAAAAGCGATGGCCGAAGCGGGTGCCGAGCTTGCCTTTACCTATCAGGGCGAAGCGTTTGGCAGCCGCTTGAAACCCTTGGCGGAATCCATCGGATCCGATTTCATGGTCGACGTCGATGTTACTGATGATGCATCGCTGGATACAGCGTTTAGCGAGTTGGGCGCGCGGTGGCCTACGATTGATTTTGTCGTCCATGCGATTGCGTTTTCAGACAAATCCGAACTGACGGGGCGTTTTTTGAACACCAGCCGCGCCAATTTCAAACATTCGATGGATATCTCGGCCTATAGCTTTATCGAAGTGGCCCGCCGTGCGCATCCGTTGATGGTAGAAAACGGCGGCACGTTGATGACCCTGACCTATCAGGGGTCGAACCGGGTTGTGCCGAATTACAACGTGATGGGCGTGGCCAAGGCGGCGTTGGAATCTGCGACACGGTATCTGGCCAACGATCTGGGGCCAGAGGGCATCCGCGTAAACGCCATTTCTCCCGGCCCGATGAAAACACTTGCCGGTGCGGCGATTGGCGGTGCGCGAAAGACCTATAAACACACCGATCTCAATGCGCCATTGCGGTCGAACGCGACGCTTGAGGCGGTGGGGGGGACGGCCGTGTATCTGGCTTCAGATGCCGGGGCCTGCACCACGGGCGAGATCATTCGCGTCGACGGTGGGTTCCATGTTCTGGGCATGCCGCAGCAGGAATATCTCTGACGCTTTCGATATGTCATGCTGATCCGCCCGCTTGATCCTTTTGACGATATGGGCACGCTTGTACCGCGACGCGCCAGACCATTGGCTGCTTTCGTGGGCCAACGATGGCGGCGGAATTCTTTACCGATGGACCACCAAATTGTGAACCGGTGCCGTCGCAAAGGTCGCTCAGGCAAATCTGATATTGGCGCGAAAATGTGATGCTCTGTCTTTTGGAAGCGCACGATCCGTGGTAGCCAGTTCCGACAGCAACGGAGATTTCATGTCCAAGTAATCGCAGATGGTCCAAGGACCATCGAGCATCAGCACGAAAGTCAGCCGCATCGCGGCCCTGTTCGTGTGGATTTCTGAAAAATCAGTGTCGGCCCCGATGTCATGTCGGCGGCTGGGACCCATGAAAGCTACTTAACAATGATTAGAAAATATCGACCCAAGGACACCGATGCGCTGATTGCGATTTGGCACGACGCGAATGCCCTGGCGCATTCGTTTCTTCAAGACGACTTCGTCGCACAGGTCGCACTGGACATGCGAAACATCTACCTTCCAAACGCGGAAACTTGGGTGCTGGAGAATGCCGGTGATCCAGTTGGTTTCATCGCCCTCGTTGGCAATGAAATAGGCGGGTTGTTCCTTGACCCGGCCTTTCATGGTCGCGGTTTTGGCAGGACGCTAACGGATCATGCGGTCGCACTGCATGGCCCATTAGACGTTGATGTCTTTGAGAAAAACAGCGTTGGACGGCGGTTCTATAACGGATATGGCTTTATCGAGAATACCCGATATGTGCATGAACCAACCGGCGAGATGACGCTCAAGATGACCTTCATCGCGCGCGCATAAAATCTCGGAAGGTGCCCCCAAAGGGGTGCCTTCCGTTCAATGACACCAAAGAATCATCGCAAAGGCGGCGTCTGCCAGAGCCAGATTTTCATGCCACCATGTGCCACAGGGGGCCCCAATGGTTTCCATGGCAATCCGGTGGCTTTGGCAAGGGGTGGCTCTGATGTCACTAGCCCAACGCGCCAGCCTTTGAACCGCGCCAGCAAAGTCTGTCCCAAGGTTCCATAAAGCGGATAGAGCAGTTTTTTGTTGCCGATCCTGCCGCCGTAGGGAGGGTTCACAATGACCAGTCCGGGCGGTCCATCGGGCGGCGTCACCTCGCCTGCGCCGTGGCACGCAAAGGTGATTGCATTCCCAACCCCCGCGCGTGCGGCATTGGCGTTGCTCATGCGGATGGCACCGGCATCGCGGTCAGATCCAAAGAAACGCGGCGTCAGGCCGACAGGACCGGTGCGGCGCATTGCCTCAAAGGCGGCCGCATCAAAGCTGGCCAATTGCTCAAACGCAAACTCTCGCGAGCGACCCGGTTGCAGATCTGCGGCGATCTCGGCCGCTTCAATCAGGAACGTGCCAGATCCGCACATCGGATCGACCACAGGCTCAAGCCCGTCATACCCACACTGACGCAGAAACATCGCCGCCAGATTTTCGCGCATCGGCGCTTTGCCAACCGCTTCCTTGTGGCCGCGTTTGTGCAGCGCATCGCCGCTGGTGTCGATGCTGATGGTCACCTGATTGTCATGGATGCGGACCTTGAGAACCATGGCGGCATCCGGCGACACGGCGATGCCGTGGCTTTCGGTCAGCGCCGTGACAATGCGCTGGGTCGCGGCCCCGGCGTGATAGATTTTCGACGCTTTGCTTGTCACCTGTACCCGAACCGGCACATCGGCGCGCAGCACTTCGCCCCATGCAAATTTGCGGCTGCGTTTATCTAGTTGCGCAAGATGGAACGCCATAAAGCTGCCCACACGGACCAGAACACGCGCCGCGCCGCGCAGTTCCAAATTAGCGCGCCAGACCTCGGGCCAGCCGCCCTGCACCGTCACGCCACCGGGGACAGCGATCGCATCTGCGAACCCTTTTTCCTGCGCTTCCTCACACAGAACGGCCTCAAGCCCGGGGGCACAGACGAGGAAAATTTCATATGTCTGGCTATCGTCCATTGCCCGTCCATAGCGACAACATGCGCCGTCTGCGAGGGGGCATCGGCGTTTTGGAAAGTTTCGGTAGGGGAAATCACTGGTATTCCCATACAGGATCACGCTTCTCGCAGGAATTCGTCAATTTGCCATGCCACTGCCCAGCAATTGCCCGGTTTGTCCGCAAGATGAAAAACATGTGCAGTGCCGAGACAAAACCCAACTCTTTGGACCGATGACATGAGCTTCAAAGAAACATACCGCAGTGAAGTCCTGCAATCGCGGCGCGACAGGTCGCGGCGGGCGTTTTTCTGGGGACGGATTCTGGGACTGGCGCTGATGCTGACCATCGGCGCAATTTTGCGGTCAGAACCAGAATTGCGCCGCGCTTTGGCGGGCGCGGGTATGGATGCGATCATGGCGGTGTCAGGGGCCAGACAGGCCCCGCAGCAGGTTGCACAAGCGCCCCAAAGCCCCACCAGCCTGCCGAAAAGCCGGATCAAGGTAAACCGTTTTGGCGACCCTGACGACGCGTCGCCCGCATCACCCGATGCACAGAGTGTTGCGGATGATCTGGGCCGCAGTCTGGCCGCTCAACGACCGGTCGAATAGCCGGGGGGTTCCCCCGCTACCTTAACCGATCTTCACCAACTCAATATCGAATTGCAGGTCCTTGCCGGCCAATGGGTGGTTGGCATCCAGCGTCACAGTCGCTTCGTCCACCTCAACCACCATCACTGGCATGGCCTGACCATCGGGGGTCTGCATCTGCAACTGGGTCCCGACTTCCAGCGGAATGTCTGCCGGAATGCCTTCGCGCGGGACGGCCTGACGCATTTCCGGGTTCAGGGGGCCATAGGCCTCGGTGCAGGCGATTTTCACCACTTTCTGTTCGCCCACTGCCATCCCCGGCAGCGCCACGTCCAGACCCGGAATGATCTGACCGGAACCGACCACGAATTCGAGCGGGTCGCGCCCTTCTGAGCTGTCGAATGTGGTGCCGTCCAGCAAGGTGCCGGTATAGTGAATTGCAACGGTATCGCCTGATTTGACCTCGGCCATGAAGAACTCCAAAGATGTTGGGGGGTAAGGAATGCAGAGGCCACGTATCTGCGCGGGTGCTCCAATTTCCGGGGCAACCTGTCAAAACCCGAGCCAAGAGTAAACCCCCGCACATTGGCTCTTCATTTCCGCCCTTTTCGACCCCCGCTTGGCGTGCCACTCTGCATGCCAACCTAATGAGGAGAACGCCATGCCGATCACAACATGTGTCTTTGACGCCTATGGTACCTTGTTTGATGTGGCTGCCGCCGCACGCCAGGCGGCCTCAGAACCGGACTTTGCCGCGATCAGGGATGACTGGCCGCAGGTCGCCGAACACTGGCGGCTCAAGCAGTTGCAGTATTCATGGCTGCGCGCGGTCACAAAGTCGTATGCGGATTTCTGGACCGTCACGCAGGATGGCTTGGATTGGGCATTGGAAAAGACCGGGCATGATGGGGATGCAGCCCTGCGCGCGCGGCTGCTCGCGCTTTACTGGGAATTGCAAGCCTATGCTGAGGTGCCGCAAATGCTGAGCACCCTGAAGGCCGCAGGGTTGAACACCGCAATTCTGTCAAACGGATCGCCGGAGATGTTGGACGGCGCCGTACGTTCTGCCGGGATCGAGGATGTGCTTGATGTGTCCTTGTCGGTGCAAAGCGTCGGCATCTTCAAACCAGATGCCTCCGTTTACGATCTGGTCGGGGAACATTTCGGATGCGCCAAGGATGAGGTTTTGTTCGTGTCCTCAAACGGCTGGGACGCCGCTGCTGCCTCGGGGTACGGTTTTCGGACCGCATGGGTGAACCGAAGCAATGAGCCGATGGACCGCTTGCCGTGGAAACCCGCAGATGTGCTGCGTGATCTGATCGGCATCCCTGCACTGGCGGGTGTGTAATGGCAACATTTCAAACCTCAGACGGGCTGTCGTTATACTATACCGATGAGGGTAATGGCCTGCCGATCCTGTGCCTTTCCGGGTTGACCCGCACCACGGCAGACTTTGACTATGTCACGCCGCATTTGACGGGCAACCGGTTGATCAAGATGGATTACCGCGGGCGCGGCAAATCAGATTTTGACCCCAATTGGCAGAACTACATCCTGCCCATTGAATGTCGCGATGTGATGGAGCTTTTGGCGCATCTGAGCCTCGACAAAGTTGCGATCCTTGGCACATCACGCGGTGGTCTGAACGCGATGGGATTGGCCATGGGCGCAGCCGACAGCTTGCTGGGTGTGGCGCTTAACGATATCGGGCCGTTTATTGATCCGATGGGGCTGGATTTCATCATGGGCTATCTGGGTCGTAATCCTGCGGCCAAGACCCACGCGGAAGCCGCTGCTGCCATGCCGCATGTGTTCACTGAATTCCAGAATGTGCCGGCAAGCCGCTGGATGGAAGAAGCGGTCAAGCATTACGCGCAAACAGACGCGGGCCTTGAGATCACCTATGATCCGCATCTGCGCGACGCGGTTGAGGCCGCAGGTGCGCAGGCGGCACCGGATCTGTGGCCGTTTTTCGATGCGATGGCCGGCATGCCGATTGCGTGTATCCGTGGGGCGAACTCAAATCTGCTGAGTGAAGAAACGCTTAAGGAAATGCAGCGCCGTCGCCCTGATATGATCACCGCTGTGGTGCCGGGGCGCGGCCATATTCCGTTTCTGGATGAGCCGGAGGCCGTGGCAGCACTGCACAAATGGGTGGGACAGATGACATGAACATCGACATGATCCGCGCCGCGAATACGCGCCTTGAGGGGCATGTGCGACGCACGCCCTTACTCAACTCCACGCTTTTGGATGATGTCGCCGGGCGGCGGGTCTGGGTGAAGGCCGAGTGCCTGCAACATACCGGCAGTTTCAAATTTCGCGGTGCCTGGGCGGCGTTGTCGGCGCTGGATCCGGACACGCGTGCCAAGGGCGTGATCGCCTATTCCAGCGGCAATCACGCACAGGGCGTGGCACTGGCGGCCAAACTGCACGGGGTGCCTTCAGTTATCGTCATGCCAGCCGACAGTCCGCGCCTCAAGATCGACAATACGCGCGCGTATGGTGGCGAAGTGGTGCTTTATGATCGCGCAACAGAGAGCCGTGAAGACATCGGCTCGCGCCTCAGCACTGAACGGAATTTGACGCTGATCCGGCCCTATGACGAACCCGAAGTGATTGCAGGCCAGGGCAGCGTCGGACTTGAGATTGCGGAGCAGGCTGCGGCGCTTGGGATCACGAACGCCCAAGTGATCGTGTGTTGCGGTGGTGGCGGGCTGACTTCTGGCATCGCCTTGGCGCTTGAGGCTGACGCGCCGGGGCTGCGGGTGCGCCCGGCCGAGCCGGAAGGCTTTGATGATGTGGCCCGTTCGTTACGGTCGGGTGGAATTGAGCGAAACAATCGGATGACCGGGTCGATCTGTGACGCGATCATTTCCCCGCAACCGGGGGATATCACCTTTCCCATTCTCAAACGCCTTGTCGGTCCGGGTCTGGTGATCAGCGATGATGAGGCGTTGCAGGCGATGGCGCATGCGTTCAACCGCCTCAAAGTGGTCGCAGAACCGGGCGGTGCCGCGGCATTGGCCGCCGCACTGTTTCGCCGCGACGAGATTGAGGGCGACGATGTGATCGTGACAATTTCGGGCGGCAACGTTGACGCCGACATGTTTGCCCGCGCGTTGGAGACATTGGCATGAGCCAATTCACCATCGCCAGTTTCAATGTGAAAAACCTGATCGGACCCGATCAGGAATATTACAAATTTCAATCCTACACGCCTGAGGAATATGCGTGGAAGTCGGATTGGCTGGCCGATCAGTTGGTGACCCTGAACGCCGATATTGTCGGGTTTCAGGAAATATTTGACGAAGCTTCATTGCGCGACACGATCGCGAGTGCCGATGAGATTGGCACCGCAAACAATGCGACCGCAATACCGGGGCAAAACAAACGCTACCGCCACCGCGCGATATTTGATCGGCTGGCGTACCGGGATTATGGCGATGCCGCCCTCGCTTTTGCCCCCAACCTGCATGACGGCGCACCGGGCCAGCGTCGGCCCGGGCTGGCAATTCTGTCGCGGCTTGGCTTTGACGAAGAGCCGCAAATCATTCAGGCCTTGGATACGCCCCTGCACATTCCGTTTCAGACCTTTGGCGGGGATGAGGGGGGCAGCTATACCATCCAGAAGCTCAGCCGCCCGATCCTGAAATGTCGCGTGCCTGTTGGCGATCAGGTGATCACTGTGTTCAATTGTCACCTGAAATCGAAACTGGGCGAATACATCCGCAGCGACGGTGCCGCCTTCCCTGTTGAGGCTGACCTGACAGATTACGATCCCGTCGGTCGCGCCTTGGGGGCGGCGCGTGCCGCGATGCGCCGGATGGCAGAAGCCTGGGTGCTGCGCGGGGCGATCATTGGCGAGTTGCGACAGGGCCGACCGGTGATGGTGCTGGGTGATTTCAACGACAATGAAAACGCGGTGAGTTCCAAAATCATCGCCGGGGAAGCGCCGTTCAGGAACTATGCATGGATGCTGCGCCATGACGCGAAACACCGTGCAGATCGCTATTCGGACGCAGAGAACGCCCAGATCACCGAGGATATCGAAGCCGTGCGCCTGCATTCGGCAGAGAAGCTGTTTGTGCGCAAGTCGCTGCGCGATATGGTATACACATCGGCCTTTGGTGGCGTTTATGAGAGCATCGACCAGATCCTGATGTCGCGGCATTTCTTGCCCGAGTGGCAAGGCCACATTGGCGAAATGGAATATTTCAGCGTGCTCAATGACCATCTGACTGATGGGTCGCACCCTGAGGCACCTTACAACAAGCTCGCCTCTGATCATGGACAGATCATGGCGACCATTCGGCTGAAAGGGGAATAGGATATGCAGCTTTTTGATACCGGCGACGTGCGCCTGCATTACCGCGTTGATGGGCCAGACGATGGCGCGCCAGTTGTCTTTGCCAATTCGCTGGGCACAGACATGCGGCTTTGGGATCCGATCCTGCCGATGTTGCCTGATGGCCTGCGGATTATCCGTTTTGACAAACGCGGGCATGGGTTATCGACTTGCCCCACTGGTCCCTATTCGATGGGGTCGTTGATCACGGACACGGAAAAACTGTTGGATTTTCTTGGCGTTCAGGGATGTGTGTTTGTCGGGCTGTCCATCGGCGGGATGATTGCACAGGGGCTGGCGGTCAAACGTCTGGACCTGATCCGGGCGGTGGTGCTGTCGAACACGGCCGCAAAGATTGGCAATCCGGACCTTTGGGCCGAACGGATTGCGGATGTCGAAAAAGGCGGCATCGAATTCATTGCCGATGCGGTAATGGAGCGCTGGTTTTCACCACAGTTTCGCAAAAGTCCAGAGCTTGAGCTGTGGCGTAATATGTTGGTGCGCCAGCCCGATGATGGATATGCGGGTTGTTCTGCGGCAATTTCCGGTACTGATTTTCTCACGACCACAAGCAGTCTGCGTCTGCCTTGTCTGGGGATTGCAGGATCAGACGATGGGTCGACGCCCCCCGATCTGGTGCGCGAAACAACCGACCTCATTCCGGGGTCCAGGTTTCATCTGATCCGCAAGGCGGGGCATTTGCCTTGCGTCGAGCAACCGCAAGAATTTGCGCGCGTACTGAGTGAATTTCTGAAAGGCGTTGGCCATGTCTGAACGTTACGACAGGGGCATGAAGGTCCGCCGCGAAGTATTGGGGGACGCACATGTCGACCGCGCTGAGCTGGCCAAGTCAGAGATCGACGCGCCCTTTCAGGCCCTGATAACCGAAGGCGCGTGGGGCACTGTCTGGGCCTCGGACGCGATCACCCGGCGCGAGCGGTCGATGATCACGCTGGCCCTTTTGGCGGCCATGGGGAATTTTGATGAGATTCCCATGCACGTCCGCGCCTGCGCAAACACCGGGGCCACGATGCGTGATGTCATGGAAGCGTTTCAGCACGTCGCGGTCTATTGTGGGGTGCCAAAGGCCAACCATGCCATAAAGCTGGCCAAACAAACCTTTGCCGAGATGGAGCGCTGACATATGGCCGCATCGGTTTTTGACAGCCCCCTTTACGCACAGCTTTTTGACACCGGTGAAGCAGGCCGCTTGTTTTCAGACAGCGCCGCAATCCGCGCGATGTTGCTGGTTGAGGGGGCATTGGCAAAGGTGCAGGGCAGCTTGGGCGTGATCCCGGAATTAAGCGCTGCCGCGATCCACCGCGCCAGTATGGAAATACAGGTGGATCCCGGTGCGATTGCGGAGGCCACGGGGCAAAATGGGGTCAGCGTGCCGGGTCTGGTGAGCGCCTTTCGCGCCGAGATGAATGCGCCCGAGCACGCACAATATGTGCATTGGGGGGCGACAAGCCAGGACATCATCGACACCGCACTGATGCTGCGCCAGCGACAGGCATTAGTGTTGGCCGAGGATGGTCTGCGCCAAGTGATCACTGATCTGGGCAAAGCCGCCAAAGACAACGTGCATTTGCCGATGCCCGCACGGACCTATGGGCAACACGCCACGCCAACCACATGGGGCGCAGTTCTGGCGTCGTGGGGCGCGCCGTTGATCGATGCATTGGAAGCGCTTGAGCCTTTGCGGCGCGCCTCGCTCTGGGTGTCCTTGTCGGGTGCGGCCGGGACTGCGTCGGCTTTGGGACCACTGGCCGCAGAAACCCGCAGCGCCTTGGCAAAGGCACTGAACCTGCACGATCCGGGGCGGTCGTGGCACACGGATCGCGCGCCGATCCTGCGGGTTGCCGATTGGCAAGGCCAAGTGATGGCAGCCTTGGCACATATGGCGCAGACGT
Source organism: Sulfitobacter sediminivivens (assembly GCF_042611115.2). NCBI lineage: Bacteria > Pseudomonadati > Pseudomonadota > Alphaproteobacteria > Rhodobacterales > Roseobacteraceae > Sulfitobacter > Sulfitobacter sediminivivens. The sequence goes on along the minus strand of NZ_JBHGAR020000002.1, from coordinate 313,056 downwards.
TGATCGCCTTGACGGGCAGTGACACAGGCGAGGTTTCATTGGGAAAGGCTGGTGCGTCGTCCACAATGCCACAAAAACAAAATCCGGTGGCCCCTTCGGCGATGGTCGCGCTGCATCATCATTTCACCGGGGCGCGCGCCAGTTTACAATCAGCAGCGATGCACCAGCATCAACGCGACGGGGTTGCATGGTTTGCGGAATGGATGGCGGTACCGCAGCTGTCGCTCTGCCTCGCCGCTGCTTTGTCCCATGCCAAAACTCTGGCCACACATGCCACGCCACGCCCGGTGCAGATGCAAAACAATCTTGAAGCGAATATGGGTCTGATCCACGCAGAAGCGCTCAGCTTTGCGCTGGCGAAGTTCATGCCGCGCCCGGAAGCCCAGAAAGTGACCAAGGCGCTGTGTCTTGAGGCGCTGGACAAGCAAACCCCACTGGAGACGCTGGCGCGCGCAGATTATCCTGACCTTGCCGACGATGTGTTTGCGCCCAGCGCCGGGATTGGCCATGCCGCCCAGGATGCCTTGACCTTTGCGGCCCGTGCGGCGGCCATCTGACTTCATGCGTCCAGCCGTCGTTTTCATCATTATCACGATCATGATTGATGCCATGGGGATTGGCCTGATCATCCCGGTGATGCCTGATCTGATCCGCGAAGTGAACGGTGGTGATCTGTCCCATGCAGCGCTTTGGGGTGGGATCATGGCCACCACATTTGCGGTGATGCAGTTTCTGTTTGGCCCGGTCATGGGCGGTCTTTCAGACAGGTATGGCCGCAGGCCTGTGTTGTTGCTGGCGCTGGTCGTGATGGCAGCCGATTATGTGTTGATGTCAATTGCGGGCAGCATCTGGTTGTTAATGGTCGGTCGGGTCATCGGCGGGATCACCGCCGCCACTCATGCCACCGCTTCGGCCTATATCGCTGACATTTCAAAACCCGAAGACCGTGTCGCAAACTTTGGCCTGATCGGGGCAGGCTTTGGTGTGGGCTTTGTCCTTGGACCGCTTATGGGCGGTGTCCTGTCGGAATACGGTACCCGCGCGCCCTTTTGGGCGGCTGCGGCCCTTGCGATGGGCAATGCAACCTTGGGGTGGTTTGTCCTCAAGGAAACCGTCAGAAAGGAAAACCGCCGCCGCTTTGAATTGCGGCGTGCAAATCCGCTTGGGGCGATCCGGGCCTTGGGGCAATTGCCCGGAATTCGGCGTCTGTTGGTGGTCTATTTCATCTATCATGTCGCCTTTGCAGTCTATCCATCGGTCTGGGCGTATTTCGGGCAGGAACGCTATGGTTGGAGCCCGGCTGTTATCGGCTATTCACTGGGACTTTTTGGGGTGATGATGGCGCTGGTGCAGGCCGGGTTGATCCGTGTGGTGCTGCACCAGTTTGGCGAGAGAGGCACGGTATTTGCCGGGCATCTCTTTAGCATCCTTGCGTTTGGGGTCATCGCCATCGTCACCTCGGGGACTGTGGCGTTGATCCTTACGCCCTTGGCGGCGCTGGCGGGCGTCATTCCGCCCGCGTTGCAGGGCATCATGTCGCGACAGGTCGCCGCCAATGCACAAGGCGAATTGCAAGGCGCGTTGAGTTCGTCCACGGCACTGGCAATGATCATCTCACCAATGGCGATGACGTCAGCATTTGCGTATTTCACCGGTTCCGGCGCGCCGATCTATTTGCCCGGTGCGCCGTTTCTGTTGGCCATGTCTTTGGCAATCGTCAGTCTGTTCATTTTTCTGAGCCGCCCGGCATCACAGAATATGGCGTAATCAGACGTCTGACGCGTCGCGTTGGTGCTTGCAGCGGAATTGCTTTGCGGCCAACCTGCCTGCAACCGGATCAAAACTTGCGAAGAGAGACCTGAAATTGCAAATCATCAAAGCCGCTGTTGCCCATGAATTTGGATCCCCGTTGGTCATCGAAAATGTACAGTTGCGCGCGCCAGAGGGCACCGAGGTTGAGGTGGCATTGGACGCGGTGGCAATCTGTCATTCGGACATCACCTATGCCTCGGGCGCATGGGGCGGATCGTTGCCCGCGGTTTACGGCCACGAGGCCGCAGGCCGGGTCAGTGCGGTTGGTGACCGGGTCAAAGGCCTCGGCATTGGTGACAGTGTTGTAGTGACCCTGATCCGCGCCTGTGGTGCCTGCCCCAATTGTGCCAGCGGCAGACCCACGGTCTGTGAAACGCCGTATGACGGCGATCACGGTCCTTTGAAAACCGCCGATGGTGGCAAGCTGCATCAGGCGATGGCGTCGGGGGCCTTTGCAGAAAAGGTGGTGGTGGAGCAGGGTCAGGTGGTGAAGATCAGCCATGATATCCCCAAGGATGCCGCCAGTCTGATTGCCTGTGGGGTCATCACTGGCGTTGGTGCAGTAGTGAATGCCGCGCAATTGCGCGCCGGTCAGGATGTTGTCGTCATTGGTGCAGGTGGTGTGGGTCTGAACGCGATCCAGGGCGCGCGCATCGCCGGCGCGCGGCGCATCGTTGCGGTAGACATGAGCGAGGAAAAGCTGGCCATTGCGCGCGAATTCGGCGCAACGGATGGCGTGTTGGCGACAGCGGAAAAACCATGGCGTGACGCGATGGACGCGATGGGCCGAGGTGCCGACGCGGTGATTGTCACGGTAGGTGCGATTCCGGCCTATGATTCCGCGCCAAAATATTTGGCTGGCGGCGGCAAGGTGATCATGGTGGGCATGACCCATTCTGGTGCAATGTCGAGCTATGAACCTGTCATGCTGGCCGCAATGGCGCAGGGGATGACGGGATCGAAAATGGGCGATGTGGTGATCCAGCGGGACATCCCCTGGATCGTGGATTTGTACGAACAGGGCCGGTTGAAGCTGGATGAGCTAATTTCAGGCCGCTGGTCGCTGGATGAGATCAATGAAGCGATTGAGGATACCAAGACCGGTGCCGCGCGTCGTAATGTGATCATGTTTGGCACCTGACAAAGCGGGGATGAAGCATTTGAATTCCCATGCAACGTCGTTCTGGCCGTGAAAGGGGCGGTATCATGCAACTTGAAAGTGCCGTGCTTGAAGATGAAGGCAACGTTCTGCGCTTAAGAGGTGCGGAGTGTGACCTGCGATTTCATGGCATCTGGTTGCGCGACAATGCGCAGGATGCGGCGACACGCGACCCCGGCAACGGACAGCGATTGATCACGCTGGCCGATCTGCCGGAAGATTGCGCACTGGCTGAGGCGCATATTGACCGCCGTAAAGTGCACGTGACTTTTGCCGCCGATGGCAAGCAGGTTGTGTTCGATGCGGCTTGGCTGATCCGCCACGGGTATGACATCCCTCACGATCGCACCACTGGTCGCCTGCCAGAGCTTGCTGAGGTCTGGGACAGCGGGCTGAGTAGGTCGCTTCCCACGGGCGCGTTGATGGATATGCAAGCCAATCGCGCTGCCTTGCGCGATTGGCTTGTTGCGTTGCGGCGGTATGGCTTTGCCAAGGTAACAGGGCTGGGCCAGGAACCCGGCGCCTTATTCGATATAGTTGATCTTTTTGGCTACGTCCGCGAGACCAATTACGGGCGGCACTTTGAGGTGCGTACCGAAGTGAACCCGGTGAACCTTGCCTATACCGGGCTTGGTTTGCAGGCCCATACCGACAACCCCTACCGCGACCCACAGCCCACGGTGCAGGTGTTGGCCTGTCTCGAAAATTCGGCGCGGGGCGGCGAAAACATGGTTATAGATGGCTTTGCCGCTGCTCAGCGTTTGCGCGACGAAGACGCGACAGGCTTTGCCTTGCTGACCCAATATTGCGCGCGCTTCAGCTTTACGGGCAGTGCGGGTGTGGCGCTGCATTCCAGACGGCCAATGATTGAGCTGTCGCCAGATGGACAGTTGCAGGCGCTGCGGTTCAATGCCCGGTCTGCAGCCCCCCTTGTTGATGTGCCATTTGACAAGATGGCGGGATATTATGCCGCCTATCGACGCCTCAGCACGATCATTGATGATCCGGGCATGGAGGTGCGTTTCAAACTGTCCCCCGGCGAGGCCTTTGTTGTCGACAACACCCGCGTGTTGCATGCCCGAAAGGGATATTCCGGCGCTGGCACCCGTTGGTTGCAGGGATGTTATGCCGACCGCGATGGCATCCTGTCCACCCTTGCCGCATTGGAGGTCGAAGCATGAGCGCACCTAACATGGCCACGCTGGACGCCAGCAACATTGTTGAATTCATTGGTGATATCTTCACGCGACGCGGGGCTGAAAGCTATCTCGGTGAACAGGTGACAATGTCGCAGCACATGTTGCAGGCGGCACATCTGGCCGAAATTGCGGGCGCGTCAGAGACAGTGATCACCGCCGCGCTGCTGCATGATATCGGACATTACACCAATGAATTTCCCGACGACGCGCTGGCGCAGGGCACCGACAATTTGCACGAAGAAGCCGGCGCGCGGGTGTTGGCCCCGTTTTTCCCCAGCGCAGTTACCGATTGCATTTTGCATCATGTCGCGGCCAAACGGTATCTTTGCGCCACGGATCCAGGATATTTTGGGCGGCTCAGCCCCGCGTCTGTGCACACTTTGAACCTGCAGGGCGGGCCGATGGGTGCGGATGAAGTTGCCAACTTTGCCTGCGAACCCAATCTGGAGGCCATCGTGCAAGTGCGTATTTGGGATGATCAGGGCAAAGACCCCGCCGTCACCACGCCAGATTTCAACCATTACGCCCCGATGATTTCCCGTGTCGTTGCGGCCCACCAGAAAGACCAGTCATGAAGCTTCAGGATCTCGATGTCATCATCACCAGTCCCCCGGCCCCCGGCTGGGGCGGACGGTATTGGATATTGGTCAAGCTGACCACCGACACCGGGATCGTGGGCTGGGGCGAATGTTACGCGTCCTCCGTCGGGCCGCAGGCAATGCGCCATGTGATTGAGGATGTGTTCGCGCGGCACATGCAGGATGAAAACCCCGAGAACATCGAATTGATGTTTCGCCGGGTCTATTCATCGGGGTTCACCCAGCGGCCTGACCTTAGCGTCATGGGTGCGTTCTCGGGGTTGGAAATCGCCTGTTGGGACATTCTTGGCAAAGATCGCGACCGGCCTGTCTATGCGCTGTTGGGCGGCAAGATGAATGACCGCGTGCGGGCCTATACGTACCTTTACCCCCTACCCCACCACGACATTGGTGCATTCTGGACATCGCCGGAAATGGCGGCAGAATCGGCTGCGGACTGTGTGGCGCGTGGGTACACGGCCGTGAAATTTGACCCCGCTGGCCCTTACACTTTGCGCGGCGGGCATATGCCCGCAATGTCGGACATCACGCAATCGGTCGCCTTTTGCAAAGCCATCCGCGCTGCGGTGGGCGACAAGGTGGACCTGCTGTTTGGCACGCATGGGCAGTTCAGCACCGCGGGCGCGATCCGGTTGGGTCAGGCATTGGAGCCGTATTCACCCTTGTGGTTCGAAGAACCTGTCCCGCCGGATTCAGTTGAGGAAATGGCGAAGGTCGCACGTGCTGTCCGCATCCCAATTGCCACAGGAGAGCGCCTGACCACCAAGGCTGAATTTGCGCCAGTCTTGCGATCCGGGGCTGCCACGATATTGCAGCCTGCACTGGGCCGCGCCGGAGGTATTTGGGAGATGAAAAAGGTCGCAGCCATGGCCGAGGTCTATAACGCGCAGATGGCACCGCATCTTTATGCCGGACCTATTGAATGGGCGGCCAACATTCATCTGGCGGTTTCGATCCCAAACATCCTGATGGCGGAAACGATCGAAACTCCTTTCCATGATCAGTTGATCAAAGGGGCCATTCGGGTTGAAGATGGATACATCTGTGCACCTACGGCACCCGGTTTGGGAATCGATGTGGACGAAGAAATGGCGCGGGCAAACCCGCTAACCGACGATCATTTGCATTTGGAAATGCAGGAAGCCCCGTGTGATTATGTGAACGGCAACAGCTTCGAAGGCGGTGCGCCTGCAGCGCGGGAGTAGCCGGTCTGGCGTTAGGGCTCAGGTCCTTGATGCCTCGAATGCCGCCCATGCAGCCTCGAACCCGGCAAAATCTATTCGCTTGCCTTTGACCGCATTCAGCACGACTTTCTCCGATTTGAACAACTGCGCAATGGCGGCCTCAAGACGCGGCACCACATCATCTGGGATCACCACGGCACCATGGCGGTCGGCATGAACCATGGCACCGGGGGCGACCTTCATGCCCTGAATGTCGACGGGGTGGTCAAAATCCACCACATGCACAAACCCGTGGCTTGGCCCGATGGATCCTGCAACCACGGCAAAGCCATCTGGCAGATCGCCGAGGTCGCGCATCACCCCATCGGTCAGTGCGCCGTTCAGACCAAAGGCCTTGTGCACATTTGTGTTGATCTCACCCCAATAGGCCCCAATGGCGTTTGGCACATCCATGTCTTGCACCACGGCGATGCCGGGGCGCGGACCCTCGGCCATGTATTTATAGTAGGCCATGCGGCGTGCCTTGATCACCTCTGGCGGTTCGGACGGCGGGTTGACCGCCTGAATTCGGGCGGTGCGGGCATAGCCGACCATCGCATGCCCCGGTGCCGAACACTGCATCGTGCCACGGGTGAAATCGTCAAACCCGCGCTTTCCTTGCGCGACCTCAATGGCGTTGCAGACAGTGGGCGTATCCACCCGTTTCAGCAGATCATACAGTGCATCATTCATCTGTTTGCCCCCGCGATTGCCGCCCCTTCGGCCAAGGCCCCCAGCTTGGCAAAAGCAATTTCTGGGTCCACCGCCCCAAAACCCGCAAAGGTGCCAAAGCCGCAATCGCTGCCTGCGATGACACGGTCATGGCCCACGATATCGGTAAACCGCTCAATCCGCTGTGCGACAAGCTGAGGATGTTCGACAAAGTTTGTCGTTGTGTCCACGACACCCGGCACCAAAACCTTGTCATCAGGAATGTCAGCTTTACGGTCCCGAAACACGGTCCATTCGTGGGCATGACGCGGGTTTGAGGTCTCGAACAGGACGTAACGTGACTTGGTCGACATCAGCGTATCAAAGACCTTGTCCATGCCGATGTCACAAACATGCGGCCCCTCATAATTGCCCCAGCAAATGTGAATGCGAACCTTGTCCTGTGGCACATTCTGCAGGGCATGGTTCACGGCCTCAACATGGGACGAGGCGATCATGAGGAATTCCGCATCGGTGAGATCATTAAACAGCATATGCCGTGACAGCGCGAGGTCGGGGCAATCCAGTTGCAGGTCCAGACCCGCAGCGACGATGGTTTCGTATTCATCCTTCATCGCATCAGCAAGTGCAGCGAGATAGGCATCTCGGGTCTTGTAGTGGTCGTTTTGCAAAAACAACGAGATCACGCCGGGAGAGGCCGCATTCATGAACCCACGGGCAGCATCATGGGAAGCCATGGCAGCCTTAAGATTGGAAATGTCTTTTTGCAGCTCGCCCTGTCCTTTGGATATCACGTCACCGGTGCACATCGGGCGCGCATATTTTGGTGTGCCACCATCCTCGGCCAGGCGTTTGAGAAAACTGGGAAATTTCTTTAGGTCTGCGGGCGCGTTGCGCGGGCTGTCGCCGGAGAACCCAGTGTAGCGGTCTTTGACATAGGTGGCATAACTGATTTTCGAGGTCTCGCCGTCGCTCACGATATCCACGCCCGCGGCGACCTGCTTGGCAACCGTGTCGGACACGGCGGCTGTCATGCAGGCGTCAAAGGCGGCCTGATCGTAGGGTGTGTTGTTTTCACGGGCAAAGATGAAATCGACCACCTCCTGAGTGCGGGGCAATGATCCGACGTGGGTGGTTTTGATGGTCATCTGATTTCCTTTGTTGATCTCATGGGACCTGCTCGAATTCAGAGCCTGTCCAAATCCATGGTGTATCGCAAGCGCCCTGCCCGCAGACACTGAATGTTCCGCCGATGTCCAAGGCCAAGGCACCGCTGCGGTGGGGTACAATGCCAACGCCTGTGCCCAGCATGGCCCAAGGGTTGGCGTACCCCCGTGACGACAAAAACACGTGGATTGAACAATTCGCAGCACCGCAAAAGCCACTCAGCGTCTCACCGGGGCAGAGCACATCGCGCCAATTCATGACGACATCCGGCACGCCGTCACGATCAAGATCGCCTGCTTGCAGGGCGTCCGGTGCAATCGCGGCCGGGCCGTTGCATTGCTGGTTGGCATAGGCCTGCACCTGCATTGGAAGTTCAAACCTACCGGGCTGCGGCTGTGGCACCGGGGGATTGGCTGCTGCTGTGATTGATCCAAATCCTGATGGTGCGGGATTGCCAGTTGCAAGCCAAGTTGCCGCACAATGTTGGCGCGCCTGTTCCAGCGCGGGGCCCAAACCCGTGACGGGGATGTCCCATGCCGCTTGGGAGCCAACCTGCAAAACCAACCGGGTGACTGTCTGAAGCGCGCGGATTGACGCGTCCGTCATGGACAGGTTGACCTGCCATTCACCGTCCAGTTCGTTCCACTCCATTGCGGGCAGGCGGTATCCGGTCTGATCTACAAACATGACGATATCGGACCGCTGCGGACGGTCGCTGGGCACCAGGTTTTGGTCAAAGGTTATCTGAAACTGATAGGGCGGAGCGACTGTCGATTCAAACCACATCGTGTCCATCAGCGGCTTGTTCTGGACAGACCGCGCGGCGCAATTAAAACCCATGCCAAGACCGGGGTAGATGACAAACCCGCCGGCATATCCGCCATCATCACTTACATCAGCATTCCAGTTCTGCGCCGCCAGTGGAGCCGCGCAAAGCACCCACAAAAGGGCAAACAGACCTGTGCCTATCTTAACCATTCCACGTCAGCCCCGCAGGATCACCAGTCGCGATTACATGATAAAGCGCCGCCTCGCCTGTCATTGATGGCACAGCGGAATGTGCAAGGTTTTCGGGCACCGACATGGTGTCGCCGGGGGCAAGTGTCGCCACCCCACCATCCCATTCCACACGCCAATGGCCAAATACCGGCATCAGGACCGACGGCCTATCATGACTGTGTTTGCTGTCCGTGGTACTTTGCCGGGTGATCAGATCAACCTCGAACCCCGGCTTGTCGCGAATGATGCCTTTTTCGCCGATCACTTTGACGGGGCCATCGCGACCAATCGCCACCATATCCAGATAACGACGCACATAGCCGCCAACGACCTGCATACCTGTGGGTTCAGGATAGGATTTCAGCGCTTCTTGGGTCAATACGGGCATCGGGCCAACGCCATCCGGCAGGGCGGCACCCTTTTTCGTGTCATAAAGTTTGCCATTTTCGCCCAGAACAAGCCCGTGATCTTTTGCGTCCTCAATCACTTGCGGTGCCCAGATCACACCGCCGCCCGCATCGTCGCCGCCAAGGATCGCCATGATCATTCCGTAATCCGTGCCCACGTTCTGAAAGCCCCGGAAAATCCCAGTGGGAATGTCAAAGATATCGCCCTCGTTCAGGATCACCTCGCCCGCGTCGCCCCAGCGGCCCCAGAAAAAACGCCAGCGTCCGGACAAAACAAAAAACACCTCTGCCGTGCGGTGGCTGTGCAGTGAGTTGCGGCAATGTGGGGGCTGGCCTGCGGCCCCGATGTTGAACCCATGGGGCAGGTTTATGTGAACGTGTTGATCGGGGCTTTCTGAGACGCCGCCGCCGATGATGGTGAAGTTTTCCTTTTGGTCGCTACCGGGCGTATGGGCGTCAATGAAGGCCGTCTTGCACGGCTGCAGATCGCCGTAGCGCACGATGCGTTTTTCCATTTCAGCAGGGGTCATTTCATATTCCTTAGATGCTCGGGTCGGTCCGCGATGGCAGGTTTGAGTACGCTCATGTGTTTGGGAATGTCCCTCATCCGGACCGTAAGAGTATCTGCTTCCAGACCATCGCTTCATCATAAATCGCATATTCACGGCGGATACCCCATGGGCCGAACTCCACATGGCAGATACCAAGGACATAGACATCTGCCCCGGTGGGCGTACCAAAGCTGCCCCAGCCATCGTGCTTGCCGGTCAGCGACCACCGCACGGCCGCACGGGGTGGCATCAGCGGGTCATCGCGGCCAATCACGTGTTCAATCTTAAACTCTGAATCGGGAAAGGACGCGCGCAGCCCCATCCAGAAGGCATCAACCGCCCCATGGCTGTGGCCCGTTGCGCCGCCGGGGTATTCGGTTTGCACAGCGCGGTCGTATTCATGCGGGATCAGCGCCATATCGGCCCCCATGAGGCGGGTCAGGATATCGGCGTATTTTGCGCCCCATTCATTGTCATTGCCGCGCCCCTTGTAAGGTCCCGGTTGATCAATTGCGGGGGTCAGCGGTTTAATACAGGTCTCTGGCCCGCCTTCGCGTTCAATTAGATCAGCGGCATATTGTTTTGGGTCCCTGCCCATCTGGCGCACAATCGCCCCCTGATCGCGGATCAGCCATTCATCGTTGATTTGATTGTTGATCGCATGGCAGTCGGCCATGATCCGGTACACCAGAGGTTTGCCTGTCGCCTTGCCATACATTCCGTCATTCAGATGCGTCGCCGTCGACAAAAGACGGTGCGAGGACAGCATCCCCTGTTCCGGCGTCCCGGACCAGATCACATCCTCGCCCAGCAAAGTGCGATCAGGGAATTCGGCCAATGTGGCCATGGTCGCACCAATGACTTTTTGATTGCCGATCACCACGGACCCCGGCGAGCGGACAACAATATCGTCGCTGTAGTATTGGTGCAGCGTGGCGATGCCGCGGTCTTCCCAAATCTCTTTTGTGATGCCGATGATGTAATCTGGGAAATCTTTGAACTTGGGGTCGAAACCTTGCATGGGGTTATCCTTTTGGTTTGCGCGCAGAGCCGCGCATGATCAGCGGTCCGTCGATGGTGATTCGGCGCGCAGGCATGTCTGTGTCATCGATACGGGTCATGAGAATATCAACCGTCTCTGCCACCATGCGGTTCGCGGGCTGGCGCACGGTGGTCAAATCATAGCTTGGCCAGGCGGCAAGGCTGACGTCATCATAGCCCACGACCGACACATCGCCCGGAATGGACAGGCCCAGTTCAAACCGCAGCACATCCATCACCGCAAAGGCCATATGATCATTGGCCACAAAAACCGCATCGGGGTGGTCGTCGCGGTCAAACATCTCGCGCGCTGCTGATTTGGCCTGTTCAAAGTTGAAATTGCCAACCTCGCGTGCCACCAGTTTGAGGCCCGCATCCATCAACCCGGCCTTGAACCCCGCTTCGCGGTCAATCTGGGTTGAGGCCCCTTCCCATCCGGCAATATGCCCGATGCGTTGATGCCCGCCCGCTGCCAGAAACGCCGCCAGCTTGCGGCCCCCCGCCATATTGTCAGAGGTCACGCTGGACAAACGGTCATCATATTGATCGCGGTTAAAGAGCACGATGGGAATGCCCGCCTCTTCACACCGCCGGGTGAGGTCATTGGACATGCCAACCGATGCGGCGATGATCCCGTCGACCTGATAATCGAGCAGCTCGTCAATCACCTTTTGGGTCGCCTCGCTGTCGTTTGAGGCCATGAAGACCAGCACGTGATACCCCCGTTCCTGAAGCGACTTTGACAGCCTTTCGATCGCTTCGGGATAAAACTGGTTTTCAAGATAAGCGACGACCAACCCAATGATCCGGCTGCGCCCGGTAATCAGGCTGCGCGCCAAGACATTTGGGCGATACCCAAGTTCGCGCGCGGCGGTGCGCACCTTGGTCGCCGTCGTCTTGCTTACCGATGCGCCGGGGGTAAAGACCCGGCTGACCGCCGAGCGGCTGACGCCCGCTTTCTGGGCCACATCAAGGGCTGTTATTTTGCTCATGATCGTATACCCATGGCCATCAGTCCGCCGTCCAGCCGCCGTCGATCATCATCGACGTGCCGGTGACCATCGCAGAGGCATCAGAGGCCAGAAACAGGGCGGCCCCCATGATATCGGCAACCTCGCCCACACGCGGCAGTTTGATCTTGTCCATGATCCACGCAAGCCGTTCGGGGTTGTTGAACGTCGCTTCGGTCAGCGGGGTGCGGATGAAGGTGGGGCATATCGTGTTGATCCGGATACCGGCCTTGCCCCATTCCACGGCCATCGCTTTGACCATGCCCTGCACCGCATGTTTCGACGCGCAATAGACCGCGCGGTCAATGCCGCCGACATGGCCCATCTGGCTGCTGATATGAATAATCGATCCGGGCTTTTGTGCCGCCATCAACGCGCGCGCTGCCGCCGCTGACAGGAAATACGCCCCCCTCACGTTCAGATCCATTACCGCGTCAAAATCATCCGGTTGGGTGTCGATTGCCGCTGAATGCCGCGCCAGTCCAGCCGAGTTCAACACGATATCAAATGGCCTATCAAAGGCCGCATCAATCGCACCAAGGTCAGATTGATCGAGGCCAAGTGCTTCGACCGACCAACCTTGCGCCGCCATCGCATCTACTGACGCTTGCAAGACATCCAGGCGGCGAGCGGCGCAGACCACATGCGCGCCCGCTTCGGCCAATGCCACCGCACACCCCAGACCAATGCCAGAGGAGGCACCAGTGACAAGCGCGCGCTTGCCCGTAAGGTCAAAAGACGGTGTTTTGGGCAACTGGGTCAACATGCCACTCCGGTATCAGGGTCAAATCCGGGGCGTGCTTTGTTGAACTCGCGCATGCGCGCCAACACATCCACCCCGATCTGATCATACATGTGCAGCATGTCAACCAACACCCAGTTTTCGCGGATCAACCCGTTTTCAAGCCGCCAGAAATCAAGGCTGCGCATTTCGATCTTTTTGCCTGTTGGTGCAATACCAAGCCATCCGCTATGGCTGATTGACTGATACATGTCCGGCCATCCGGTGACGGCGGCGTACTGGCGGTCACCAAAGAAGTGGTAGGTGATCTCATCCACATATTGGCCCCGGTCGGGCATGCCCGCCAAGAACGGCTTTTGGTGCCAGTTGCGAAACCCTACAATGCCGCGGCCTGTGCCGATGCCCGCCGGCCCGTACCAATTCATCCGAGGATGCCAAAAGCGCGGCATTTCCATCACCTCAGGGCCACCTTGGCTTGGGTGTCGTTTCAGATGTTCCAACATGTCGATGATGTGCTGGCAGGTGGCGCTGCCCTGATCCGCATCATAGGGGCTGGGGACGATCCCATCATTGCTGGCGGGTCCGGGAATGTGCCACTCGCGGCCCAACGATGGCACCATCGGCCATGCTCCTGCCTGCATCATCACTTCCGGTATGTCCCAGAGCGCCTGCATCTCGACGATCTTGCCGTCGACCACCCGGTAAAATTCATGAAACCGCATGTGCACCAGATGCCCTGTCGCAGGGATATTCAACCAAGGCGCGCTGAACGTGCCGCAATAGAACCCGCCGCATCCAATCCAGTCGTTGCCGTCGGGCGTTGGCCCCGCCATCACTATGGTATCGCGCCGCTCCAGATCCGGCAGGGCATGCAAAAGGGGCCCATAAGCCTTGTCAAAATAGGCATCGACCCCAACCGTACTTTCGAACGGGTAAGCTAGCCGAAACACCACATCTTCGGCACAGATGTAATGAAAGGCCGCGCGCACGGTCCGCTCTTCGAAATCATACATCGCTGCCCTGAGGGGGGCGATGAGTGTTTTATGGTTGGAATGCCTGTCCATATCTTTTCTTTATTGCCTATCTAATTCAGGGAATTTGAGAGGGTCGCCATCTGCCTCCGCTATGCCTGGCGGTATCCCTCAAAACACGCGCATGTGCCCTATTCCGCCGCCTCACCCACCGGGGCCCCTTCACCATAGGGGACGTTCACACCCCCATACCGCCGGACCCGGACATTGCATTGCTCGGCATGGCCGACAAATCCTTCAAGCATACAAAGCCGTGATCCATAGGCCCCGATCTCGGCCGCGGCCGCATCGGTGGTGATCTTTTGATAGCTGTGGGTTTTGAGGTATTTGCCGACCCAAAGACCGCCCGTATAGCGCCCCGCCTTTTTTGTGGGCAGCGTGTGATTGGTGCCGATCACCTTGTCGCCATTCGCCACATTGGTGCGCGCACCAAGAAACAGCGCGCCATAACAGGTCATGTTTTCCAAGAACCAATCGTCGCGGTCAGTCATCACCTGTACGTGCTCTGACGCGATATCGTCGGCAACGGTCAGCATCTCTTTGTAGGTGTCGCAAAGGATGACCTCGCCGTAATCTTCCCAACTTACCCGCGCCGTACCAGCGGTGGGCAGAATATCCAAAAGCCGGTCAATTTCGCGCAGTGTTTCTTCGGCCAGTTTGCGCGAGTTGGTCAGCAAGACGCAGGGGCTGTTGTAGCCATGTTCAGCCTGCCCCAAGAGGTCCGTCGCACAGATCTCAGCATCGACCGTCTCATCGGCGATTACCATGGTTTCCGTCGGTCCGGCAAACAGATCAATGCCCACGCGACCGAACAATTGCCGCTTGGCCTCTGCGACAAAGGCGTTGCCAGGTCCGACCAAAAGATGCACGGGATCAATGGTTTCGGTACCGATGGCCATCGCCCCCACAGCCTGAATGCCGCCCATCACATATATCTCATGTGCGCCGCCCAGATGCATTGCGGCAATCACCGCCGGGTTCGGTTCACCGTTAAATGGCGGGGTGCAGGCAATGATGCGCGGCACGCCGGCGACCGATGCAGTTGCCACGGACATATGGGCCGACGCGACCATAGGGAACTTGCCACCGGGGACGTAACAGCCCACCGATTGCACCGGGATGTTCTTGTGGCCCAGGATCACGCCGGGTTGCATTTCAATTTCGATATCCAGCATTGAATCGCGCTGCGCCTGCGCAAAGCGGCGCACGTTATCTTGGGCAAACTTGAGGTCCGCCATTTCGCGCGGGGTGACGCGGGCCATCAATGCTTCGATCTCACCTTGCGACAGTTTGAAGTTTTTCGGAGAGTATCTGTCAAACTTCTCGCTCAGCGCGCGCACCGCTTCGTCACCACGCGCCTCGATGTCTTTCAGCGTCGCCTCAACCACTGCCCGTGTCTTGGCGTCATCTTCACCGCGTTCCGCGTCGGATTTGCCGCGCTTTAGATATTCAATCGTCATTTTCTACCTCGTACATCACGCCGGTCGCGGCGCGGTTTTTTCGCCGCGATCAAAGGCTTCCCAGCCTTCGCCGTTGAACACGTCAACACCAAGCTGTGCCAGCACATGCGGGAAATCGACCATCACCCAATTGTCGGAAATGCGGCCCTCCTCGACTTTCCAGAAATCCATGTACCTGATTTCCACCCGCTTGCCTGTGGGGTCGATTCCCATGAATCTGCCGGAATGGGTGGCTTCCTGGCGACCAAAGGCAGCCGCCCATTCGCCCATAAAGAGGCGTGCCTCGTCCACGCAGATCTTGTCCGAAAAAGCGGCCTGAAACGGGCGTTGCCAATTGTCCTGAAATTCGGCCAGCCCGGTCTTGGTGCCGCAGCCTTGATTGCCCATCCAGCGAAAGCTGTCATGAAAGAACGCACCGATCCCTTCGATGGTGTGATCGTTGAGACCATCCACCATGTTTTCGATCACCGCTCGGGTTTCGTCCGTTTTGGACATGTCCGTGTCGCGGCTCAGCACCGCCTGCTCAGGGCGTGCGCCTTTCATGGCAGGCACCAGAATGTTGAAAAGAAATCGCTCATCCCTTCACCGCCCCGGCCGTCAGTCCCGATACGATCTGGCGCTGGAACACCATCACCAATAGAAACAGCGGTGCAGTGATGGACACGGCCGCGGCCACCGCCTCGACCTGATCGGTGGTTGTGGTCTCGCGGTTAAAATATCCTGCAATCGCTGGCACCATCGTCTGGTTTTGCGCGTCCAGCAACAGTGAGGTCACGAGGAAATCGTTGTACCCCAAAAGGAAGCTGAAAAGGCCGGTTGTGATGACGCCGGGCCACATCACCGGCATGATCACCCGGCGAAACGCCTGAAAGTGAGAACAGCCATCAACGCGCGCCGCCTCATCCAATTCGGCCGGGATGTTTTGAAAAAACGATCGCAGCATCCAGATTGTAAACGGCTGGTTGATCGATACCAACACCGCAATCACAGCCCAAGGCTGGCCATAAAGCGTGGGCGAAATGTCACCAAAGATCGGTCTCAGGATTTCGGCGGAATTGATGAACCAAGGCAGATACCCCGCGACCAATACCGAATGTGGCAACGCCCGAAAAATAAGCGCAAGGATCAACAACCAAAAAGCAAAGTCAGACCCTGACCGCGCCAATCCATAACCAGCCAAGGTACCAACGGTCAGTGAGATGGTGACAACTCCTGCCGTAACAAGCATCGAATTTAGAAAATTGCGATAGAATTCATTCTCCGCCCAAACCGAAATGTAATGCTGTGTCGTCATGCCAAGGACCGGTTCGCCCAAGGGACCAAGCAGACCATTGATCGGCCCCATGATCAGCGGCAACAGACCAAAGAAAACAAGCAAAAATACCAGCGCGTAGGCACCCGCGCCCACGAGCCAGCCAAGCACGAGGTAAGGCCCGCTTGAATATTGCGTCACAAGCCCCGGCAGTTTGGTAAAGGCCCAGCGGATTGCCAAATAGAGCACGACCAGCCCCACCACGATATCCAGAATTGATAAACCATCACCGTTTGCGCGGGTGGCGGGTCCCATGATCACGTCCCACGGGCTGTCTGCGAACGCATCGACCGGGGACTTGAAACTCATGATCGCGATCCACGCAATCGGGAAAGCTGCGATCACACACCAGAAGGTCAGGAACGCACCTGAGGCAAATCGCAGGCCAAAAGATTGCCGCATGGCTTTGGACGTCGAACTCATGTCGTGGCCCTCCTTGGTTGGAATGACGGCGTGGCGTTTTGTTCGACAAACATCAGTGCGCGCCCCCTTTGTGGTCACGCCAGGTGCGGCGCAGCGGCCAGATCAGCAGCAGGACAATTCCGATCATGGTCAACATTGCAGAGGCAGAGGCGCGGCTGATGGCGCGGTTGCCCGCATCATCCGGCACTAGGAAATCATATGTCAGCCATTGCAGCGAGATCACATGCGCCTGAGAGCGGAAGCCGACGATTTCCTCAAAAACGCGGTAGCAGTCCATCAAATGTATGATGGCGATAAAGACAATGAGCGGCATCAGGTGCGGAATAATCACATGCCGCAGGCGTTGCAGACGGCTGGCCCCGTCGATCACCGCAGATTCCAGCGTGTCCATATTGACCGACTGCAAGCCCGCGTAAAAGATCACAAAGGCAAAGGGGGCCACATGCCAGACGCGATAGAAATACATCAACAATTCAATGGTCCAGGCTTGCGCAAACATCGAAATATTCGTGCCTGTCCAGCGCTCCATCATTGAGGTTAGAATGCCGTCACCCACGAACAGCCAATAGATCGACAGCGACCCGATGACCGGCGTGATAATAAAGGGCAACAGGGAAACAAAGATAACCGGGCCTTTGACCGACCGCGCCGCATTGTTGACCGTCAGCGCGATCAGTAAGCCCACCCCAATCACCAATGGCAGCGTCAGCAAGGTAAACATCAGGGTGAACCGCAGTGCCTTCCAAAAGTCGATTTGCAGGATGTCACCAAAATTGCCAGACCCAATTGCCGCCCAGAATTTATCCATCTGCAAAACGGACCGATAGCTTTCAAGGCCCACCCATTCGGTGATCTTGATCGGCTTACCATCCTCACCAAGCTTGGGGACATTCTTGACCTCAGTCACGCAGGTTTGGGTTAGAAATCCGGGTGTGCAGGTTTCCACCTCGATCTGTTCGCGCAGGTCATAGGTATTCTTGAAACTCTCCATGAACACGCTCATCAACGGCAGCGCGATGAACAAGATCATCATGAAAACGGACGGGCCGACAAAGGCTGCAAAGGTTTTGAACTTCATGACATTTCCCCTTGGTGGTTGCCGGCCCTTCGGCATCAGATCGCGTGATCTTTGCGGTCTTGGCAGGGGGCACATTCAGGATGCCCCTAACGAAACCCACCTTACCTGGTGGTCTAGCAAGGTGGGCTGGCCGGGATATCTCCGGCCAGCCGCGCGTGATTTATTTCAGAACGCCCGCTTCTTTTGCGGAAGTTGTGTAGGCTTCTTCGATGGCTGTCAGGGTTGCTGCGGCGTCCCGATCACCTGTCAGAAAAGCAGGAATTTCGTTGCCAAGGGCAGTGTGCAACAGACCCATCTGCGTTGTTGAGGGATAGGCGGGCGGGGCCGGGTTGGCCGTGGCTGTATCAATGGCACCTTTGGCCAGCGGACCAGGCACATAGCCCGGGATCAACCAGATCGCCGCCTCGTTGTTGGCGGTGACCATCTCCTCGTCCATGCCTTCCATCGCGACACGAAAAGCGGCGTCTGCGTCTTCATCGCTGATGTTGGTGGCAATCACGATACCGTCCCACCACAATGTCGTCGCAGGGGCACCGCCGTCCATGGCAATTGGTGCCGCGGCCATTTTCACTTTGCCGACGACCTTGCTTTCGGCGGCATCATCCATCGCGCCACCACGGCTGGCCCAGAGGTTCGCCATGGCAATTTTGCCTTGCTGGAATTGCTGCTGCACGGTTGTGCTGTCGCTATTCAAAACTTCTGGATCGGTATAGGGCAATGCCGCTTTCATCGTTTCCAGCGCCTTGATACCTGCTTCGGAATTGACCGCTGTCGTGTTGTCGTCATTGAACAATTGACCGCCAAAGCCGGGATACATGTTCACGAATTCCTGTGCGAGGTTCCAGCCGGATTTCATCGTCGCCCCAAGTGGGTATTCGACCACGCCAGCCTCTTTGATCTTTTCGGCTGCGGCGTAAACTTCGTCCCATGTGGTTGGCACGGCAATGCCAAGATCAGACAGAATATCTTCGCGGTACATCAGATGCTGCGTGTTCACCATCATCGCCACGGCCATGATTTTTCCATCGATCTTGATCAACTGGTTCGGTGCAAGGTTCTGACCATATTTCGCAACCAGATCGTCAAGCGGACGGATGGTTCCCGCATTCAAGAGCGGCGTGATCGTACCGTTGGAGACACCGCCGATCTGATAAAGCGCCGGGTTGGCCTCAAACGCGGCAGGTTGTTTAGTGCGGAATTCCTGATCAAGCTCAGCCTGAACATTGCCACATTCGGCCATCGCATCGGTGACCGCTTTCCACGCCTCAAAGCCCGCCGAAAGCGATTTGACCTCGGAGGTGTTTTCAAAAGCGCAGGCGGACCAGGCGGTTGTGCCCATCAAGGACACGACGCCGGCAAGTGCTAATTTCTTCAACATTATGTGCAAACTCCCTGTTGCATGGTGTTGGGTGCATCTTGCAAGGCTGCACCCATGGTTTGGCCCCATAGATCAGGGGCAATTAATCGCATTCAGACGCGTTCACCTGTGGCACGATCAAATATGTGGCAGATGTCGGCGGGGACAGAGAATGAAATCTCGCTCCCGATATCTGCCCGGAAATCCTTGCCCTCCTTGACAGAGACCAGCTGCCCACCTGCACGCACGGCCAGCATGACCGCGTCGCCCAAAAGTTCGATGGTATAAATTGGTGCAGTGATTTGGCCTTTGTTGCCTGTCGGTGTCACCTCGGCATCCTCGGCGCGGAAACCCAACGTGACCTCGCCGTCAGCAGCCTCCAGGCCTTTGATTTCAACATTCTTGCCCGTAAAGGTGCCGCCGCTGATCGTGCCGTCCATCAGGTTCATTGCAGGTGAGCCGATAAAGGACGCAACGAAGGTATTCGCCGGATTGTCGTAAATCTCGGTTGGGGTGCCGACCTGCTGGACCTTGCCCTGTTTCATCACCACCACGCGATCGGCCAGGGTCATCGCCTCAATCTGATCGTGGGTCACATAAACGGTGGTGACCTTGAGTTCATGGCTGAGGTTCTTGATCTGCGCGCGGGTTGAAACGCGCAATTTGGCGTCGAGGTTCGACAGTGGCTCGTCCATCAGGAACACATTTGGTTCCCGCACAATGGCGCGTGCCAGTGCGACACGCTGGCGCTGACCGCCTGACAGTTCGGCGGGTTTGCGGTGCAGGAATTCGTCCAGTTCCACCATCGCAGAAGCGCGGCGCACGCGTTCATCATGATCCGCCTCGGGCACCTTGCGGACCTTGAGCGGGAACCGGATATTCTCATACACATTCATGTGCGGATAAAGACCGTAGGATTGGAAAACCATCGCCACATCGCGGTCTTTTGGGTCCAGATCATTGACGACCTTGCCATCGATCAGGATATCGCCTTCGGTGATGTCCTCAAGGCCCGCAATCATCCGCATCGTCGTTGTCTTGCCACAGCCTGACGGGCCAAGCAGAACCAGAAATTCCTCGTCCGCGATGGTCAGATCGAAATTTTCGACCCCCACAAAGCTGCCCCAACGCTTATTGATGTTGCGCAGTTGAATTTCAGCCATGTGATCCCCCTGATCCCCGCCAAAGCGCGGCGTATCCTTACGGTGGGTCAAGTCCGCGATTTTTACAACAGATTTTTGCACACGTGTGCAAAAAATAGAGAAGGACGAGCACAGCGATTGTTAAGCTTTTGAATCGATACAAAAATTCCTTGTGGCTTTGGCGCGAGTCTTGGGTCAGATGAGCAATGATTTAGGGTCGTGAGGCGCGTAAGCGCGAATCAGACGTCGGTCATTATCTGCTTAAAAGAGCCTGCGCGGCGGCCACAATACCTGCCCGCGACGGCAGCGTTGCCCCATATGCCGGACCGGTTGCGATAAAGCTGTCTTCGGCGGTCAACCGAGCCATCCGGGTGATCCCCTCTTCGGCAAAAAGCGCCATGAGTGCTTCTGCCTGCCCCCCAGTTCGACGGCATTCATCAACGATCAAAACAGGCCGCGCGCCAATTGCTGCACGCAACGCATCAACCGGCAGAGGGGCCAGCCACCGCAGATCTATCACCCGTGCATCCACCCGCGCCGCTTTCAGATCATGTTGCGCCTGACGGCTGAGGTAGTGACCGTTGCCATAAGTGACGATGGCAAGGTCGTCCCCATCGCCATGCACCCCAACATTGTCCAAGGCGATGCGACGGTCCGGTGCCGGATAGGTCCGCATCCATCCGCCATCGCCCGGTTCCAGCAGGTCGCGCATCGGATAAAGCGCAATGGGTTCAACAAAGACCACGACACGCTGTTCTTCGCGGGCAAGGCGATGCGCCTCGCGCAGCATCAATACGGCGTCCTCTCCGGTTGAGGGGCAGGCGATGATCAGCCCCGGAATATCGCGCAGAACGGCGAGGGAATTGTCATTGTGAAAGTGCCCGCCAAAGCCTTTTTGATATCCCAGACCAGCAATGCGAAGGACCATTGGGTTGGTCCATTGACCATTTGAGAAAAAAGGCAGCGTTGCCGCCTCGCCGCGCAACTGATCCTCGGCGTTGTGCAGATAAGCCAGAAATTGAATTTCCGGCATCGGGATGAAACCGTTGTGCGCCATGCCGATGGCAAGGCCCAGAATGCTTTGTTCATCCAGAAGCGTGTCAATGACGCGCGCCGGGCCAAAGCGGGCATGCAGCTTTTGTGTCACCCCGTAAACGCCCCCCTTTCGGCCCACATCCTCGCCCATCAGAAGCGTCTCGGGGTAGGACAGCATCAGGTCATGCAGCGCCCAGTTGATCAGGCGTGACATCGGTTGGGCCGTGTCCATCTGCGCCATGTCACCGCCAAAAGCCACCTGACGTGCCTTGGTCGTGGGGCCATTGCTGGGTGCATTGCGGCGGGGCGGCGGGATCAGACTGGCCATCACGTCGCCCGCGGTTTTCAGGCGCGGTATCTCAGCCATTTCCTTGGCCGCCTCTGCAACATCTGCAAGTGCTTGTTCATAGATCGCCAATGCCTTTGACGCGGTCGCCGCACCTGCTGCCACCAAGGCACCCACAGAGTAAAGCAATGGATCATGCGCCTCATCCGCTTCCACCTCAGCGCGGGGCAGATAAGATGTGACCACGTCAGGCCCAGCGTGGCCGTACAGGCGCACGGTGCGCAGATGCAGAAACGCCGGCTTGCGATGGGTGCGAACCCAGGCGGCGGCCTCTTTTGCGGCTGCAAAGGCAGAAAAAAGATCAAGGCCGTTGCCTTCGAAATACTTCAGGCCGGGGCGCTGCGACATCGACCCTTTGATCCATCCTGCCGGTGTCTTGGTTGAGATTCCGATGCCATTGTCCTCGCAGACAAAA
Source organism: Sulfitobacter sediminivivens (assembly GCF_042611115.2). Classification (NCBI taxonomy): domain Bacteria; kingdom Pseudomonadati; phylum Pseudomonadota; class Alphaproteobacteria; order Rhodobacterales; family Roseobacteraceae; genus Sulfitobacter; species Sulfitobacter sediminivivens. The sequence goes on along the minus strand of NZ_JBHGAR020000002.1, from coordinate 290,876 downwards.
AGTAGCGGCAGTGGCACGCCCTGCACGGCGGTCCAGCAGGCGGCGTTGATCGCCCCTTGGGCGGTGGAATGGTTGGCCGACGCATCGCCAAAGCTGCACATCGCTATGGCATCGCGGGGCAGGATCGCATGCTCGGGCCGGTTGCGGCGCGCCAGGGTAATGCTGTGCGCCGCGCCCACCGCCTTGGGCAGATGGCTGGCGATGGTGGAGGTTTGCGGCGGGATCATCAAGGGCCTTGACCCCAAGACCTTGTGCCGTCCGCCGCTGATGGGATCCTCGGATGCGCATGCAAATGACAGCAACATATCCCGCATCATGCTCTGGTGGCCAAGCTGATCGGCCCGTGCGATCTGAAAGGCCGCATCCCGGTAATGCAGGAACGCGATATCATCAGGGCGCAAGGCATGGGCGACGGCTGCCATCCCCTCATGCCCGCTTGATCCGATTGTATAGAAACCCTGCCTTTCTTTCTGCATCAGGCGGCTTTGCAGATCGAGGGCGCGGGACAGCACCTGTGCGCGGTAAAGGCCAAGCGCATCTTCGGCTGTCAACGCCTGAACATTCCCCTCAGACGCCGGAAAATCCTCAGCGCGCACCCGCGCCAGGAAATTTTCGTGCACAATAGATACGCGATCCATATCTGCCCTTGTTTGTTTTTGGCTTCAATTATTCAGATTGGAGGGATGAAGGGACAAATAGCCCCCTCATGCCATCATCAGAAAAACGCCTGAAGCCCGGTTTGAGCGCGCCCTAGGATCAGCGCATGCACATCATGCGTGCCCTCATAGGTGTTCACCGTCTCAAGGTTCATCATGTGTCGGATCACCTGAAATTCACCGGAAATGCCGTTGCCGCCATGCATGTCACGGGCCATGCGCGCAATGTCCAATGCCTTGCCACAGTTGTTGCGTTTCACGATTGAGATCATTTCGGGTGCCGCACTGGCCGCATCCATCAACCGCCCGACCTGCAATGAAGCTTGCAGCCCCAGCGAAATCTCGGTCATCATGTCCGCCAGTTTCTTTTGGAAAAGTTGCGTTTGGGCCAGCGGTTTGTTGAATTGCTTGCGGTCCAGCCCGTATTGCCGCGATGCGTGCCAACAGAATTCAGCAGCCCCCATCGCGCCCCATGAAATGCCATAGCGGGCGCGGTTCAGACAGCCAAACGGTCCTTTCAAACCCTGGACATGCGGCAGCAAAGCGTCCTCGCCCACCTCAACGTCTTTCATCACGATCTCGCCAGTGATCGAGGCGCGCAAAGACAACTTGTTGCCGATCTTGGGTGCGCTCAGACCGGTCATGCCTTTTTCCAGAACGAAGCCCCGTATTTTGCCGCCGTGCTCTTCAGACTTGGCCCAGACCACAAACACATCTGCAATCGGCGCGTTTGAAATCCACATCTTGGACCCGGTCAGCTTATAACCGTTTTCCGTTTTGACAGCGCGGGTTTTCATGCCCGCAGGGTCAGAACCCGCATCCGGTTCGGTCAGGCCAAAGCACCCGATCCATTCACCGCTGCACAATTTGGGCAGATATTTCTTGCGCTGTGCCTCGGATCCATAGGCGTAAATCGGATACATCACGAGGCTGGCCTGCACCGACATCATCGAACGATAACCACTGTCCACCCGCTCAACCTCACGTGCAACCAGACCATAAGACACGTAGTTGCCGCCCAGCCCACCGTATTCTTCGGGGATGGTGATGCCCATCAGGCCCATCTCACCCATTTCTTTGAAGATGCCAGCATCCGTTTTTTCATTGGCAAAGGCGTCAATGACCCGTGGCTGCAGCTTTTCCTGTGCATAGGCGCGGGCGCTGTCCTGAATCATACGCTCATCTTCGCTCAGCTGATCCGACAGGCGGAACGGGTCCGACCAGTCAAATGTGCCTAAATCGGGGGCATCTTTGGCGCGCAAAACGGGGGCTTCAGCGTTCATGGGGTATCTCCTGACAAACTGCAGATTTGGACGCAGTATTGCAAATCTGGCATCAGAACTCTATCGCTGCTTTATCCTGCATTCATGAGAAAAACTCATATGATCGCGCCACGCCGATTTTTGCCATCCATCTCTGCCCTGCTCGCATTTGAAGCGGTGGCGCGTCTTGGCTCTGCGACCAAAGCAGCGCAGGAATTATCGCTGACGCAAAGCGCGATCAGCCGCCAACTCAAGACTTTGGAGGACCAATTGGGCGTTGACCTTTTGGCGCGCCAAGGGCGCCAGCTGACGCTGACACAGGCGGGACATTCATATGTTGTGGAAATCCGGGACATTCTGAACCGGCTGGCGCATGCCTCTGTTTCGGCGCGCACGAACCCCACGGGCGGTTTGCTGAACCTTGCGATTCTGCCGGCGTTTGGCATGCATTGGCTGGCCCCGCGGCTGGCGGATTTCGCGCGCGCCCATCCAGAAGTCACCGTGAACCTCAGCACGCGATTGCAGCCTTTTGCCATTCAGGACAGCCAGTTTGATGCCGCCATTCATTTTGGGCATGAAGACTGGCCGGGCGTGCATTATCTGCCGCTGATGCCGGAAACTGTTGTGCCTGTGTGCGCGCCAGACCTCTTGGATGCGCCGGTGTCACAGGCGGCGGATATGTTGGGTCTAACCTTGTTGCACCTTGAAACGCGACCGCGTGGGTGGGTGCGGTGGTTTGCTGCCCTTGGGGTGGATGGCGCGCCAACGGGCGGCATGATGTTTGATCAATTTGCCACGATGGCGCAGGCCGCCATTCACGGGCTGGGCGTCGCCTTGTTACCGACATTTTTTGCAGAGCCATATTTGCGCGATGGTCAACTGGTACTTGCCTCGGCACAAACCACTCAAAGCATTGGAAATTATTATCTGGTCTGGCCCCAAGGCCGCGCCGAAAGGGCGGCCTTGTCGTCCTTTCGGATGTGGTTAGCAAATCAGGCGTCCGCCAGTCTGGCAGATCAAGATGCCGAGACAGCATCAAACGCCTGATTTGACAGCGCCAAGCCTGAAACCCTTACCTAAAATTGGCTGCTTTGCCTAAATTTCGCCTCAATTAACCAGTATTAGAAACTGTCTGTTACCGGGTGGGGCCGTTACAAGGAGCATTTGTCATGCTTAAGAATTTTAGCAAAGGTCTCTGCGCCGTTGCTGTTGCCATATCATTCATGGCCACCACCGCGCAGGCTGACACAGTCCACACCGTTCTGATTATGGATGGTGGGTTTTTTCCTGCCGTGACCTATGTGAAGCCGGGTGATTCCATCGACTTCACCAATAACAGTGAAGAAGTCATCACTCTCGCCAGCGCAGATGAAAGCTGGGTCAGCGATGCCTTGGCAGCAGAAGAGAACTATACACTGCTCATCACGGCCAATACGCCGCTGAGCTTTGTCGCCACCTTCGAAGAAGCCGCAGTTTCGGAAGATGAAGGCGAGGTCGATTCGGAATACATCGCACTTGATACCGTGGTGATGGAAGGCGCTGTGTCCTTTGACACCGCACCGCTGGACGAAGACGCAGGCTAACGCCATCTGGCGGACCGTTAAAAGCGCCCCGCTTGCTGAGTGCAGGCGGGGCTTTTCCTGTGTCAAAATGGCTCGATCAATTCAGGTCCGGTTGCGCGGTTGGAATTGACCGCCCGGCCCACCCGGTGCCATTCCACTACGTTGTCTTGTGATGCCCGCATCAGTGGTGCAGCCCCTTTGCCTGCCTCGCCCAACCACAGTGGCCAGTCCGCAGGTTCCAGAATGACCGGCATCCGGTGGTGGATGGCAGACATTGGCGCATTTGCCTCCGTAGTGACAATCGCACAGGTTGAGATGCGGTTGCCATCAGACTGACCCCAGTCCTGCCAGACGGCAGCAAAGGCCAAGGGTGATCCGTCCTGGCGGGTGATATACCACGGGTCGCGCGCACCGCTTTCGTCTTTGGTCCATTCATAAAATCCGCTTGCCACGATCAGCCCGCGCCGGGCACGCACGGCGGCCCGAAAGGCCGGTTTTTCCGCGATGGTTTCGGCGCGCGCGTTGATCAGAAGCGGTCCGTCGTTTGGTTTTTTGTACCACGTCGGGATAAGCCCCCATCGCATCGCTGAAAGACGCCTGTGCCGCCCGTCATCGGAGGTCACCACAAATACGTCCGTCGTCGGACATACATTGAAGTTTGGCACCTTTGGCAAATCGTTTGCAGGCGCTGCGGCAAACAGTTGAGACATTGCGTCATGGGGCAATGTCACTGCCATACGTCCACACATGTTTTGTCCTTTCTCACCGATGCCGCGCTGGGGTCTTCGCTTTTTGATGCGCGATCCTATGGTCTGACTTTGGGCCAGAAATCTCAAATTCATGACCCTGGTTGAGGGCACCTGAGTTGATCAGGCCCACAGGGATTGGTTTCACTTTTATTCCATTTCTGGCAGACAGGAACAACGCTCAAGGGCCCATTCATTGTCAGGACGCGATATGATCAGACAGTTCCTTCCCGTCACTGCGCTTTTGCTTGGGTCCGCTTTTTTGCTGTTTGCCGGGGGGATCAACAGTCTGATCCTGCCCATCCGGGGCACAAATGAAGGCTTCAGTGATGTCTCATTGGGGCTTTTGGGGACCGGTTGGGCCTTGGGATATGTGTCCGGGTGCATCATGACATCGCCGCTTGTGGCGCGGGTCGGACACATCCGCTCCTTTGGCGCAATGGCCGCCATTGCGGCAATTTCGATCCTTGTCAGCGCCATTGTGATCGACCCCTGGGCATGGATCGCGCTGCGCGGTGTTTGCGGGTTTTGCTTTGCTGGGGCTGCGATGATTGTCGAAAGTTGGCTGAGCGAGCAAGCCGCACCAGAGGCGCGCGGACGTATCTTTGGCGTCTATACAATGGTCAACCTTGGCGCGACCACCGCCGGTCAGATGATGTTGACGCTGGGCGATCCGAACGGATTTGTGTTCTTTGCTTTGGGGGCGATTTTCTATTGCATGGCCTTGGTTCCGACTGCGATCAGTTCAACAAAAACACCGGCACCGCTCGCCTTGGTCAAGCTTAACATCCGAAGCCTGTGGCGCAATTCGCCGGTCGCGGTTTTTGCGGTCTTCTGGGTCGGTGTCTCGAACGCCGCCTTTGGCACTTTGGCGGCGGTTTATGCGTCAAAGGTTGGGCTGACGTTGGCATCTGTGGCGCTTTTTACATCTGTCCCGATCCTCGCGGGGGCATTCATTCAGATCCCGGTTGGCGTGTGGTCCGACAAAACGGACCGGCGCAGGGTCCTGATCGCGGTGGCGGCGATCGCTTTGATCGCAGATTTGGCATTCATCCTGCTGGCCCCGGAAGGGCGGCTTATAAACCTTATCCTCGCGGCCCTCCTGGGCGGCTCGATCTATGCGATGTATCCGGTGATCGTCGCACATGCAAATGATCACGCCGAACCAGGAACGGCCATCCAGATTTCCGGCGGCCTGTTGCTGACCTATGGCATGGGTTCAATCATCGGGCCGCTGGTCGCCGGATTTGCCATGTCAGGCATTGGCATTCGCGCCTTGTTTCTGGTCACCTCTTGTTCTCATTTCATGGTCATCGGCTATACGATCTGGCGGATATGCAAACGCGACAGCGTGGCCGACGCGGAAAAATCGAATTTCCAACCTGCCACTGCCGGGCGCACATCGACTTTGCAAACAATGGAAAGCAGCAATTTCGTTCGACGCCCGCAAGATCAGTTTCGATCGATCCGGGAAGCGACCAAGTCAAAGACCAAATCGAGCAGGTAGAACTACTTTTGAGATGAAAAAAGGCGCGTCCGGACGGGACGCGCCTTTGTCTTGAGACCTGTGTGGTGAATTACTTCATCACAATCCGGCCGTCCGTATAGGGTGTATAGGCACCATTCTTGGCCAAAAACTCTGCTGTGACATCGGCCAGATCGGGGCCAAAGTCATAGGCATCCTCTGCTGTCTTAAACATGTCATACCCATCACCGCCATTGCGGACGTAGTTGTTTGAGACGATGCCGTACATCTTGGCCTCATCAATCGGCGCACCGCCGACCATGACATCGCTGATGCGGCTGCCGACCTCGGCCTTTGGATCAAACGCATAGCTCAGACCGGCGACCTGGGGGAAACGACCCGCGACTTCCTCATGTTGGCTCACGCCATTTTCCAGTGCGGCAATGACGGTGGCACCGCTCACAGAAAAGGTCGACAGCGTGTTCTGGAACGGCAGCACAGTCAGCACCTCGCCCATTGTCACCTCGCCCGCATCAATGGACGCGCGCAAACCACCAGAGTTGGCGATTGCAATCTCGACACCCTGATCCTTGACCCTGTCCAGCATTGCATCCGCCACAAGATTGCCCATCGCGCATTCCTTGGTGCGGCAGTTGTCGCGCTCGCCGTCGATCGCTTCGGTGGTTTCTGCCACAACCTTGCTGCGGATTTCTTCCAGCGGTGCGGCTGCTTCGGCGATGCGTGCAACGGTTCGCTCATCCTCGGTCACGGCTGCGTCCATGATCAAAGGCTCGCCCGTGGCTGCGGTCAGATTGCCCGCGTCATCAAAGGTCACGTTCAATTCACCCAAGAATTTGCCATAGGCATAAGCCTGCACAATCGCTGTGGCACCCACCATTGTTGGATAGGGTCCATCGGCACGCTCGTTGGTGTTTGACAGCAGCGAATTGGAATGGCCGCCCACAATCACGTCAACACCTGTGGTTTCCGCTGCCACACGTTGGTCCGTCAGATACCCAGAGTGGCTGAGCACGATGATCTTATTCACGCCCTCGGCGGTCAGCTTGTCGACCTCGCCCTGCACGGCGGCGACCGGGTCGGAAAATATTACATTGTCGCCAGGTGACGCAAGTTCATCTGTGTCCTCAGGTGTCAGGCCAATCAGGCCGATTTTTTCACCGCCACGTTCGATAACTGTGGATTTCGCCAGCTTGTCGGCCAAAAGCGGTTCAGCAGAAACATCGGCGTTCGACATCAGCACCGGAAAGTTAACGGCATCCATGAATCCGCGCAAAACTTCGGGGCCGTCATCAAATTCGTGGTTGCCCACGGTCATCGCGTCATAGCCCATCTGGTTCATCATCTCAGCAGCAAGGGCACCTTTGTAATAGGTGTAAAAGAGCGTGCCTTGAAACTGATCGCCGCCATCCACCAGAATGGCGTTATTGGTGCGCCCGCGCGCCTCTGTGATCGCGGTTTGCAAACGACCGGAGCCGCCAAAGCATTCGCCTGCGGTGTTGTCCTCGACTGAACATGGTCCATCATATTTGCTGATTGGTTCAAATCGGGCATGGAAGTCGTTGGTGTGCAGAATGGTCAGGCTATAGTCGGCAGCGGCCATGCCACTGGTCAAGGCCAGCGCCGCCGTGGCTGTTAGGAATCGTTTCATCGGTTTTCCCCCGTTGGAATGTGATGTTGTCATGGTGGCGATTGCTGTGCCCTGAGTCAAAGCAGTTGTTGGCCGCACCTCGCCTCTCGCTACGTCAAGCTTGGGGGTGCCCGGACCTTGCCAGTTAACAGGCGAATTTCAGCTTGCCCGCTCTTGACGGCCACCGGGGTCCGGTCCATCACTTTGGACATGTTGATTTTCAAAATATTTCAGACTGATGAATGGGCTGCCTTGCGCGAAAATGGTGAAACACCCGGTGCGCCGATTGATATCGCTGATGGCTATGTGCATTTCTCGACAGCCCAGCAGGTTGAGGAAACCGCGGCCAAACATTTCGCTGGTGCTCAGGGGTTGTTTTTGATCGCCGTGGATACGGATTTAGCCGGCACTGCGCTCAAGTGGGAAAAGTCACGCGGCGACGCGCTTTTCCCGCATCTCTATAGAAAGCTGGCCCTGGCTGATGTCGTCTGGGCGCAGCCTTTGCCGATTGAAAAAGGCGTGCACCAGTTTCCTGTGGGTCTGGCAGAGGCCAGCGCGTAGTGGCGCAGACCTGATGATGACCCTGCTGGAGCGGATGGGCCTGAGCGCCCTGCACCGCATTGATCCCGAATCCGCACATGGATTGGCGATCCGCGCCTTGCAGATGGGATTGACCCCTTGCCCCGGACCCATATCAACACCGCGTCTGGCGACGACCCTTGCCAGGCTCACCCTGCCCAATCCGGTGGGGCTGGCGGCGGGATTTGATAAGAACGCCAGTGCGATTATGCCGCTGTCGCGCGCAGGTTTCGGGTTTATTGAGGTCGGTGCCGCCACGCCTTTGCCCCAACCGGGCAACCCAAAGCCACGCCTGTTTCGACTGACCCAAGACCGCGCGGTGATCAACCGGTTTGGCTTTAACAACGAAGGCGCGGATGCGATTGTGGCGCGACTGGCGCGGCGCGGTTCGGGTATTCCTGTGGGCCTGAATTTGGGTGCAAACAAGACCAGCACCGACCGCGCTGCTGATTTTGCACGCGTAATGGAAGCGGCAAGACGCCATGTGGATTTTGCGACGGTCAACGTCTCGTCGCCCAATACCGAAAAGCTGCGCGATCTGCAGGGCAAGGCGGCGTTGACCGGGCTTTTGGACGGGGTGATGGCGGTGCGCGGTGAAACACCCGTGTTTCTGAAAATCGCGCCCGATCTGACGCCGGGTGAAATCGAAGATATTGCCGAGGTGGCCGAAACCACGGGGGTTGCCGCGATCATTGCCACCAATACCACGCTTGATCGTCAGGGCCTGCAAAGCGCGCATCGCGATCAGGCAGGTGGCCTGTCAGGTGCGCCGCTATTTGGCAAATCGACACGGGTATTGGCGCAGCTGTCGTCGCTGACCGATATTCCTTTGATCGGCGTTGGTGGCATCGGTTCGGCCAAAGATGCCTATGCCAAAATCTGTGCCGGTGCATCGGCGGTCCAGCTTTATACAGCTTTGGTTTATGGTGGCTTGTCTCTGATTGCCGAGATCGCCAACGGGCTTGACCGGCTTTTGGCGCAAGACGGATTTGAAACTGTGGCGGACGCAGTGGGCAGCAAGCGCGAGGATTGGCTATGATCACACTTTGGCACAACCCGCGGTGTTCAAAATCGCGCCAGACACTGGCGTTGATCGAGGCGGCAGGCCACCCTGTCACGATCCGCAAATACCTCGACGACGCGCCCAGCATTTCCGAGCTTAAAGCGGCACTGGCCGCATTGGGCAACCCACCCGCCATCCAGATGATGCGCAAGGGTGAGGCTGTTTTCAAAGAACTGGGTTTGCGCGGGGACACAGCCGATGCCGACCTGATCACCGCGATGGCCGCCCACCCTATCCTGATCGAGCGACCCATCGCATTCACAGGCGCACGCGCGGTAATCGGGCGACCACCTGAGGCTGTGAAAGACCTGCTGTAACAGCCCTACAAGCGATCCATGGCGCGGCACGGTCTTCATTAAGGCTTCTCACCAGAAAACCTTTAACCCGCCGCTCTTTCCAACGCCGGATAGCGCAGGCCCAACGTGATCCCGCGCACCACAAAAGAAATCAGCAGCGACAGCCAAAGCCCATGGTTGCCCAGAGACGGCACCAAAATCAGCGCGGCCACCACGTAGACGGCAAAGGATATCGCCATCATGTTGCGCATGTCGCGCGACCGCGTGGCCCCGATGAATATCCCATCCAGCATCCATGCCGCACATCCCGCAAGCGGGGCGGCGATCATATAGGGCAGATAGGAACGGGCCGCGTCCTGCACCTCGGGGGCTTTGGCCATCAGGTCAATGATCGGTCCTCCGGCTGCCGCAAAGGCGAATGTCATTAACACGCAGATGATCAGCCCCCACCCAGACGTCAGCAGCGCGCCGCGCCGCAGCACGTTGCGTTGTCTTGCCCCCAGTGCGCGACCCACCAGTGCTTCTGCGGCAAAGGCAAAGCCATCCAGGGCATAGGCGGTGATCATCAAAAACTGCAGCAACACCTGATTGGCCGCCAGTGTCACATCACCGAGGCCGGAGCCCATGAACAGGAACGACACGAACATGGCCTCAAGCAGAAGCGACCTGATCAGGATGTCTGTGTTGACGCGCATCATATGGACCCAACGCGGGCGGTCGAACACCTGCACCCAATTGCGCCAATCCGGAAGGGCAAAAGCCGCGCGGCAAAACCACAGGCCCAGCAGCGCGCCGCTCCATTCTGCGAGAAAGGTGGCATAGGCCACGCCCTGCACACCCCAATCGAGGCCAAGAACAAACCACAGGTCCAGTACGATGTTCAGACCGTTCATCCAGACCTGAATGACCAAAACGGCACGGGTGCGTTCCTGAGCGATCAACCAGCCGGTGATGGCATAAAGCGAGATTGCGGCAGGGGCCGACCAGACCCGGATCGCCATGTATTGGCGTGCCAGCCCCTCCACTTCGGCCGATCCCGGCGCGAGAGAGAATGAAGCCCAAAAGAGCGGAATTTGCAGGGCCACAATCAGCGCCCCGGCCCCCACGCCAATCAGCAGACCGCGGGTCAGCAAGGCGGCAACCTCAGCCGTATCATCGTTGCCCGCAGCTTGCGAGGTCAGGCCAACGGTGCCCATGCGTAAAAACCCGAACACCCAATAGAGGGCAGTCAGGATGATCGCACCCAGACCCACGGCCCCAATCGGTGCAGCAAGCCCCAATTGGCCGACAACGCCGGTGTCCACCGCCCCAAGGATCGGAACGGTGGCATTTGAAATCACGATCGGGATCGCGATGTTAAGCACCCGGCGGTGGGTCACCACTTCGCGTGGGTCACTCACACCTTTGTTCGCCACGCGCATCTCGGCAGTGCCGATGGGGTCCGCCATTTACTCGCGCTGGGGCATGACAAAATGCCCCGTGGCCTGTGCAAACAGTTTGGCGCGGTTGTCTTGCCAGCCCTCCACATGGACGCTGGCATAGCGCCGGCCGGATCGGTTGATCCGCGCGCGCGCATAGGCATCACGCGGCAGGCCAGAGCGCAGATAATCAACCGTGAAATCAATTGTCTTTGGCAGTCTGGGCAGGTGGTCTTGATCAAGCTGGGTAACATCCAGCGCGCCGCTTTCCATATCTTCCCAGATCAATCCCCAGCTTAAGGTTATGATCGCAGTGACCTCAAGAAACGCCGCAGTGGCACCACCATGCAGGGCCGGCAGAATTGGATTGCCGATCAACGTTTCCGAGAAAGGCAAGACAGCCGTCAGCTCATCACCCCGCCGCTCAAACTGGATGCCGAGAAACTGAATATAGGGCACGCCTTCGACCATGGCGCGCAGCACCCCGTCACGGCGTTGCTTGATCACCTGAACAGGCTCGGGGGGGCGTCTTTTGGGCTGCGTGGTCATCTTTTCCCCTCCACCGTAAAGGTGCCGGTGGCGGTGGCCACGGGATTGTCCGTATCTTCGTCGGTCGCCGTGGCCCGCACGAAAGCAACCGAGCGGGTCACGTGGTAACAGGTCGCGCGGGTGGTGATCGTCTGTCCCGGCTTGGCCGCACGCAGGTATTCGATGCGCAGATCCATCGTCGCCGTGCCCGCAGGATGGCTTGGATGGCTCATCACGGCGGCCCCACACGAGGTGTCCATCAACGCCGATACCGCGCCGCCGTGCACCACTCCCGTCTTTGGATCGCCAATCAGTTTTTCGGCATAGGGCATTGATATGACAGCGGTGCCATCATCCAGATCCACCACCTCCATCCCCAGTGCCACAGAATGGGGCAGCGCCTGGATGAACTGGCGGGCCATTTTGATCTTGTCAGACATATTGTATGCGCCTCTGTCCACCGGATTTTGCCCTTTATCAAGCCGGTACGCACAAAGGGCAAGGCCAACTGTTGCGCTTGGCACGCCTTGGTTCTAGCCTGTCCAAAGGGAGAGTGACCATGGCAGTGCAGCGCCTGACGTTCAAAGAAATGTGTGCCAAGTTCGACGTGACACCACGCACGTTGCGCTATTACGAATATATCGAGCTTTTGAAACCCGACCGTGAAGGACGGGCGCGATTCTATGGCCCACGCGACAGCGCACGCATGAAATTGATTTTGCGCGGCCGCAAATTTGGCTTTTCCCTAGAGGACATCCGCCAGTGGTTGCTGATCTATGAAAAAGAAGGCACCGACGTGCAGATGAAAGCATGGATTGAACTGGCTGACGGACAGTTGGAAGAACTGGCCGAGCAGCGCAAACAGTTGGATCAAGCAATGCTCGAATTGCAGCGCTTGCGTGATGACACGGCGAAGGCACTCAAGAGCTGATCCAAACTCAAAAGGCGCACGGACTTTCGCTCAAATTTGCAGGACGCCACAGCATTTTCCCATTTACCTACTCGCCAGTTACGTCACCTGCCAAAGTGACGTAGCGTCTTAGTTACGTAAACGTGGGTGCCTGTTGTAAGGACAGAAAAACGGCCCATTTCCGATACAGAACGCAACATTCTGATGAGAGTGATGATGATAAATAACGACACGATGACGATCCGCCAGATGTGTGATGCCTTTGATGTCACGCCGCGGACCCTGCGCTTTTACGAAGCGAAGGAACTTCTGTTTCCAGTGCGTGAAGGACAAAAACGCCTGTTTACCAAACGTGACCGGGCACGCCTGAAATTGATCCTGCGCGGCAAGCGATTTGGCTTCAGCCTTGAGGAAATTCGGCAGCTGCTGGATTTGTACCACATGGACGACCAGCAGCAGACCCAGATTTCGCGCACCTACGAAATTGCCCGCTCCCGCCTTGCCGATATGGAAGCGCAGCGCGACGAATTGAATGAAGCGATCAGTGATCTGCAAGACCAACTCAAATGGGGTGAAAAAATGATCGCCTCAATGAACCAGCAGCGCAATGCAGCGGAATAATCGCCTTTAGCCCAAAACCCCCACAAAGCAATTCTACGGAGACCCTTGATGCCCAGCTACAGCGCCCCCACCAAAGACCTTCAATTTGTATTGCACGACGTGCTGAACGTGACCGCGTCGAAGACGCCCGGCTATGACGAGCTTGAGGCTGATTTCACGTCTGCCATCCTCGAAGAAGCCGGGAAACTCACGTCCGACGTCTTGGCCCCGCTGAACGTGGTGGGTGACAAAGAAGGGTGCAGATTGGAAAACGGGGTTGTCTATACACCGACAGGTTTCAAAGAAGCCTTTGCGCAGGTCAAGGAAGGCGGCTGGCCGGGGCTCGACATGCCGGAACAATACGGCGGGCAGAACATGCCCTATGTGATGGGTACTGCAGTGGGCGAAATGTTTTCCGCCGCGAACCAGGCGTTCACAATGTATCAGGGCCTGACCCACGGGGCGGCATCGGCCATTCTGGTGCATGGCACCGACGCGCAAAAAGACACTTATTTGCCGAAAATGGTGTCGTGTGAATGGACTGGTACCATGAACCTGACCGAACCGCACTGCGGCACCGATCTGGGCCTCATGCGCTCCAAGGCGATCCCGCAGGGCGATGGCAGCTATAAAATCACCGGGCAAAAGATTTTCATCTCATCCGGTGAACATGACATGGCCGACAATATCATCCATCTGGTGTTGGCCAAGATTGAAGGCGGCCCCGAGGGTATCAAAGGCGTGTCGCTGTTCATCGTACCAAAATTCATCGTGAACGAAGATGGATCGCTGGGCGAACGCAACGGTGCCACGGTCGGGTCGATCGAAGAGAAAATGGGCATCCACGGTAACTCGACCTGCGTGATGAATTATGACGACGCCACCGGGTATCTGTTAGGCGAAGAGCACAAGGGCATGCGGGCAATGTTCACCATGATGAACGAAGCGCGGGTTGGCGTCGGCATGCAGGGCCTCGCGCAGGCCGAGGTCGCGTATCAAAACGCGGTGATCTATGCCAACGACCGTTTGCAGGGCCGTGCCGTGACAGGTGCCGAGTTCCCCGACAAACCTGCCGATCCACTGATCGTGCACCCCGACATTCGCCGTTCGCTGATGGATCAAAAGTCTTTCGTTGAAGGGGGCCGCGCGTTTCTTTTGTGGGGGGCGATGATGATCGACGCCGCGCACCGTGCCGGCGACAAGGATGCGGACGGCCTCGTGTCGCTGCTGACCCCGGTGATCAAAGGATTCCTGACCGATCAGGGCTATGACATGACCGTCAAAGCACAGCAGATCTATGGCGGCCACGGTTATATCGAGGAATGGGGCATGTCCCAATTCACCCGTGATGCCCGGATCGCGATGATCTACGAGGGGGCAAACGGCGTTCAGGCCCTTGACCTTGTGGGGCGCAAATTGTCACAGGACGGTGGCAAGCATGTGATGGCGTTCTTTGATCTGGTGAAATCCTTTATCAAAGACAATACCGGCCAGAACGCTGAATTCGATGCGGATTTCCTTGATCCGCTCAAAACGGCCAGCAAAGATTTGCAGGCGGCGGGCATGTACTTCATGCAGAACGGCATGAAGAACCCCAATCACGCGCTGGCCGGGTCAAATGACTTTATGCACATGTTTGGCCATGTCTGCCTTGGCCTGATGTGGGCGAAAATGGGTCTGGCCGCGCAAAAGGCGCTTGATGAGGGTGCCAGCGACACCGCTTTCTATCAGACGAAACTGGCCACTGGACGCTACTACATGGCGCGCCAGTTGCCTGCCACTGCCTTGCATCTGACCCGGATTGAATCGGGCGCAGATACGGTCATGGCGCTGGAGGCTGCAAACTTCTAAAGTAGCGGTGGGGCATGCCCCCACCCTACCCCAACCCGGAGACATCATGCCCAAACGCTTTCGCCTGACCCGCCGTTTTCCAGTCGCAATGACCGAAGACGGATATCGCCGCCTGAAGAAATTCAGCGCCGAAGCGGGTCTGGACGAAGGTGAGGCGCTGTCGTTCCTGTTTGAGAACTTTAATTCGGTGATAAACGAAGAAAACCTGACAGCCCGGTTACGGCTGTTCAACTCAGAGCTTGAAAGCCGCAAGCGCTGATCCACCAGGGAGGGGGCAAAATGAACGACCAAGGCTCAAGACCATCCTCTTGGATGACCGACGAACACCGCATGATCGCAGATATGACGGCGCAATTTATCAACGCCGAATGGGCCCCGAAATTCGAGAAATGGCGGAAACAGGGCCAGATGGACCGTGACACATGGGCACAGGCCGGCGAATTGGGGCTGCTCTGCCCGTCGGTCCCCGAAAAATATGGCGGTCCGGGTGGCGATTTCGGCCATGAAGCAGCAATCCTGATCGAAGGCTCGCGTGCCAATCTTGCCAGCTGGGGTCACGGCATCCATTCCGGCATCGTGGCCCATTATGTGCTTGCTTATGGCACCGAGGAACAGAAAAAACGCTGGCTGCCCAAGATGGTGTCTGGCGAATTGATTGGCGCGCTGGCGATGACCGAACCGTCGACCGGGTCTGACCTGCAGCGGATCAAGACCAAGGCCATTCGCGATGGAAATGCGTATCGCCTGTCCGGGCAAAAGACCTTTATCACCAACGGTCAGCACGCAAACCTGATCATCGTTGCTGCCAAAACAGACCCCTCCGAAGGGTCCAAAGGCGTGTCGATGGTGGTGGTTGAAACGGATGGCGCAGACGGATTTCAGCGCGGACGTAACCTTGACAAGGTTGGGCTGCACGCCGCGGACACGTCCGAGCTGTTTTTCGACAATGTTGAAATCCCCCCCGAGAACATCCTTGGTCAGGACGAGGGTCAGGGTTTCTATCAGATGATGCAGCAACTTCCGCAGGAACGCCTGATCATCGGCTGTGGTGCGGTCGGTGCGATGGAGGGTGCTGTGGAACGCACCATTGCCTATTGCAAGGAACGCGAGGCTTTTGGTGGGCCGCTGACGCAGTTCCAGAATACCCGGTTCAAGCTGGCGGAATGCAAAACCAAAACCATGGTCGCACGGGCGTTCCTGGATGAATGTATCGCTGACCACCTGCGCGGCGCGCTCACCGTCGAGAAAGCTGCGATGCAGAAATATTGGCTGACCGATACGCAAGGCGACGTGTTGGATGAATGTCTGCAACTGCATGGCGGTTACGGCTTCATGCAGGAATATGCCATTGGCGAAATGTGGGCCGATGCCCGTGTGCAACGGATCTACGGCGGTACCAATGAGATCATGAAAGAACTCATTGGACGCGCGCTGTGACATTGCACGTGTGCAGCCCGCAGCAAACGCGGTGCACGGTCTTTGTAAAAGGGTGAAAACCAAGGGTCTCTTATCCCTTCACCCTTTCTAAAATACCGCTGCACGACAGATACAAAAGGAACTGACGATGACAATCAAACTTCACTGCTTCGGCGAATCCGGGAATGCCTACAAGGCGGCTTTGGCGCTGGAGCTTTCCGGGCTGGACTGGGAACCGGTCAAAGTTGACTTCTTTGGGGGTGAAACCCGGCAGCCGGAATACCGCGCCAACGTCAATGAGATGGGCGAAGCGCCGGTGATGATTGATGGCGATCTGAAATTGACCCAATCGGGTGCCATTCAGGATTATGTGTCCGAAAAATCCGGCAAGTTTGGCGGCAAAGACGGTACCGAAAGGCGCGAAATCCTGCGCTGGGTTTTGTGGGATAATCACAAGCTCAGCTCAACCGCCGGTCTCACCCGGTTTTTGATGAACTTTCTGCCTGAAGACAAACGCCCGGCGGAAGTGATTGCGTTCAACCAAGGCCGCCTCAAAGCCGCCTATGCCGTCTTGAACGATCACCTAAAGGGCCGCAACTGGATCGTCGGCGACGCCATCACCAATGCCGACCTCAGCTGCTGTGGCTATCTCTACTACCCTGAACCGTTCGGCTTTGACCGCACGGAATGGCCCCACATCGACGCCTGGCTCACCCGCCTGTCTGAAACACAGGGTTGGAAAGCCCCTTACGATTTGATGCCCGGCAGCCCTGCTGACCGCGCCTAATACGGAGAATGTACCATGACTGAAGCCTATATCTATGACGCGATCCGCACCCCGCGCGGCAAAGGCCGCAAGGACGGATCCTTGCACGAAGTGACGTCGTTGCGTTTGTCTGCCGTGACACTGAACGCGCTGAAAGAGCGCAACAACCTTGAAGGTCATGCCGTTGAGGATGTGATCTGGGGCAATGTCACGCAGGTGATGGAACAGGGCGGCTGTCTGGCACGCTCTGCGGTGCTTGCCTCGGACCTTGATGAGCGCATCCCCGGGCTTGCGATCAACCGCTTTTGTGCAAGCGGAATGGAAGCTGTGAACCTTGCTGCGAACCAAATCAGAGGTGGTGCCGGCATGGCCTATATCGCGGGCGGCGTCGAAATGATGGGCCGGGTGGCGATGGGCAGCGATGGTGCAGCGATTGCCGTTGATCCGACATTGGCGATGGAAAAATACTTTGTGCCGCAGGGTATTTCGGCTGACATCATCGCGACAGAATACGGGTTCACCCGTGATGATGCCGATCAGCTGGCTGTTGCTTCGCAGCAGCGTGCCAAGGCCGCGTGGGACGACGGGCGATTTGCAAAATCCGTGATCACCGTGCGCGACCAAAATGGCCTCGCGATTCTGGATCACGACGAATACATGCGCCCCCAAACCGACATGCAATCTCTCGGCAGCCTAAATCCGGCGTTTCAGGCGATGGGTGAAGTCATGCCTGGTTTTGATAAGATCGCCATCATGAAATATCCGCATCTTGAGCGGATCAATCACATTCACCATGCGGGCAACTCGTCAGGTATCGTCGATGGTGCCGCCGCCGTACTGATCGGCAATAAGGAATTCGGCGAAAAATACGGGCTCAAACCCCGCGCCCGTATCCGTGCCACCGCCAAGATCGGCACGGACCCTACGATCATGCTGACCGGCCCTGTGCCAGTGACCGAAAAGATCCTCGCAGACAATGGGATGAAGATCGGCGACATCGACCTTTTTGAGGTTAACGAAGCCTTTGCCGCCGTCGTCATGCGGTTCATGCAGGCGTTCGATGTGGATCATGACAAGGTCAATGTGAACGGCGGCTCTATTGCCATGGGCCACCCCTTGGGTGCCACCGGTGCCATGATCATCGGCACACTGCTGGATGAGCTTGAGCGCAGCGATAAAGAGGTCGGCATGGCCACGCTGTGCATCGCATCCGGCATGGGTGCCGCCACCATTATTGAGCGTGTGTAATGACCGGCGCAAAACATCCTTTTCACGCGGTGGCCGCCTTGGCGGCAGAGCGCAATATGAACCTTGAAATCAAGGTGGAAAATGACGGCGACTATGTGCGTCTGTATCAGGACGCTCCGCCGTTGTTCTTCAAATACCGCCCCGACCCCAGCGACAGCTTTGACCGGGATTATTTCCAGCAGTCCAAGCGCATTTTGCTGAGCGAAGATGATTGCGCGCATGGCCCTGACGTCACTCTGGCGCTGATTGAACAACTGCTTGAGAAATTTGCCGACTACACGCCTCGGCGCACTTGAACACCCCAAAACGGGAGAGAAGATATGACCGATTTTACAATGAAGACTGACGCAGATGGCGTCACCGTGATCACCTGGGATGTCCCAGAGAAATCCATGAACGTGATGTCGTTCGAAGGAATTGAGCAACTCAATAATTTGGTCGACGCCGCATTGGCGGATGAGGCCGTGAAGGGCGTGATCATCACCTCTGGCAAGGACGGATCGTTTGCCGGTGGCATGGACCTGAACCTGCTGGCCAAGATGAAAGAAGACGCAGGCGATGATCCGGCGCGCGGGTTGTTTGAGGGCACGATGAAAATGCACCACATGCTGCGCAAGATTGAACGCGCGGGCATGGACCCAAAGACGAACAAGGGTGGCAAGCCGATTGCATCCGTGTTGCCGGGTACAGCCGTGGGCATTGGCCTGGAACTGCCGCTGGCCACGCATCGCATCTTTGCTGCCAACAATCCGAAGGCCCGTATTGGTCTGCCGGAAATCATGGTTGGGATTTTTCCGGGTGCCGGTGGTACCACGCGTTTCGTGCGCAAAATGGGCGCGATGGCGGCCTCGCCGTTCTTGCTGGAGGGCAAGCTGGTGTCGCCGGACGCCGCTGTGAAAGCAGGCATCATTGACGAAGTTGCGGATGATCCGATGGCCGCAGCACATGCTTGGGTGTTGAATGCCAAGGACGCCGATCTGGTCAAACCATGGGACGCAAAGGGATACAGAATGCCCGGCGGCGCGCCTTATCATCCTGCGGGTTTCATGACCTTTGTGGGAGCAAGTGCAATGGTGAACGGAAAAACCCAAGGTGTCTATCCGGCGGCCAAGGCATTGCTCTCTGCGGTGTATGAAGGGTCATTGGTGCCCTTTGACACAGCGCTAAAGATTGAAGCGCGCTGGTTCACCAATGTGCTGATGAACCCGTCATCAGGTGCAATGATCCGGTCACTCTTCCTGAACAAGGAAGCCTTGGAAAAAGGCGCTGTGCGTCCAGCCGACGTGCCTGATCAGCGTGTGAAAAAGCTGGGTGTGTTGGGTGCGGGCATGATGGGCGCTGGCATCACCTTGGTGTCGGTTCAGGCGGGTATTGAGGTCGTACTGATTGATCAAACACAAGAGGCCGCAGACAAAGGCAAAGCCTATGCTGCTGGTTATTTCGACAAAGGCATCGCCCGCAAGAAATCTACCGAGGAAAAGAAGCAGGCCGCATTGGACCTGATCACCGCAACCACCGATCTGGACGCACTCAAGGGTTGCGATCTGATCATCGAAGCGGTTTTTGAGGATATGAAGGTCAAAGCCGAAATGACCAAGAAGGTTGAGGCAGTGATCCCAACGGAGTGCATCTTTGCCTCCAACACGTCGACTTTGCCGATCACCGATCTGGCCAAAGCATCGTCACGCGATGACCAGTTCATCGGCATCCACTTCTTTTCGCCTGTCGAAAAAATGCTGTTGGTTGAGATCATCAAGGGCAAGCAAACCGGCGACCGGGCCGTGGCAAAGGCGCTCGATTTTGTGCGCCAGATCCGCAAAACGCCGATTGTGGTCAATGACGCGCGGTTCTTTTACGCCAACCGTTGCATCATCCCCTACATCAACGAAGGGGTGCGGATGGTTCAGGAAGGTGTCGAGCCGGCCTTGATCGAAAACGCCGCGAAACTGGTTGGTATGCCACTCGGCCCGTTGCAGTTGATGGATGAGACATCGATTGATCTGGGGGCCAAGATCGCCCGCGCGACCAAGGCCGCGATGGGCGCAGAATATCCCAACGATGACATCGACCCACTGGTGTTCTGGATGGAAGCCGAAGGGCGTCTGGGCCGCAAAGCCAACGCCGGTTTTTATACCTATGACGACAAGGGCAAACGCGAGGGCCTGTGGAAAGGACTGGGGGGAAAATACCCGCTGTCTGATGATCAACCTGACCTCATCGAGGTCCAGCACCGTTTGTTGTTCAGCCAAACTTTGGAGGCGGTGCGCGCATTGGAAGAAGGCGTGCTGATGGACATCCGCGAAGGTGATGTCGGCGCGATCTTGGGCTGGGGTTTTGCCCCGTGGTCTGGTGGCCCGCTCAGCTGGCTTGATATGATCGGCGCACCCTATGCGGCGGAGCGCTGCGATCAACTGGCCGAGAAGTTTGGCGAACGGTTCGCCTGCCCCGATCTTCTGCGCGAAATGGCAGCTAAGGGTCAGAGCTTTTATGGACGGTTCGACCCGGACGCAAAGGCCGCGTGATCCTGTCATTTTGACGAATAAAAAGGGGCGCTTTGGCGTCCCTTTTTGCTTTGGCCCTTCGGGCAGAACTGCGCAATGCAAAGTGAAGCAGCCATTGGAAAAAGCAAAACGTATACATCTCACCGATTTCTCTTAGGATAACTTCAGATCTTATTGCGGTACCCAATGGATCGCTCAACCGGCGTGTCATCGGACCAAAATGGTGCGGTTTTTGCTATCCTGACCATGTAAACTACTTCACTTTACAAAGCCTTCGGGATGTCGCCACACGCGCGGGTTTCACCACCACACTGGTCAATCTTATGACCCTGCCAGTGGATGACAACATTTCGGTGCATCTGGGAAAAGGCTAACCTTTCATCCAACGATCACACCGCGCTGATGCTTGATGGTGTTTACGCCGTCTTTAGCTAAGGGCTAACTACTGCATTGATCGGTTGAAAACCGGCAACTCCGGGAACAAACCTGCTGCTTATTCAAAAGAAAAAGAGGGCCGCCCATGTGGCCCCCTTTTTCCCGATGTGAATGTCCTAATCTTTGCCCCCCCCTCCAAAGGATCAAAGTGTTATCTCAGATCAGCAGTGCGCAGCGATCTGGCTGTCTACGGGACTGCCTTTGGCCAGCATCTGATCTTCGATGGTCAGACATTCCGCCAAGAACGCCGCGTCGCGGATGTTCAGGACGTCGTAAGTCGAAGGCTGTGCCTCGATGAATTTGACGAGGGCCAGCCTGTTTGCGGGACAGTGGATCAATGCGCCGCCTTCCGCATAGATCACTTCTTCGTCGGCGAAATAGACGGCGATCAATTCGACCTGATGCGGCGGCGCGGCGCGATGAATGCCGCGTACACCTTCCAACACATGCGTGGGGATTATCGCAAACGGATCACCATACATGTCCGCGGCCGCATCGCTTTCCACCAGCACACCCTGATCCGCCAGAAGCGTCAGTTCAGTGCGGTTTCCCAAAGCGTCTTTAGGGATGATCACCGGCCACATGGCAGGGGAGGTTTCAGGGGCATCCAGCCAAACGGTTGAACGGCGAATTTCCGTAATCTCGCGCATGCCGTGGTCAAAGGTCAGCACCATGTCGCCGACTGTCAGCGCTTCAATCACACGCCAACCAAGGTTTGAGGCAACGTGGGTGCCCGCCATCAGACCGTGCGTCAAAGCGGCAAGTCCTCCGTCATAAGCACCGGTCGTTTCAATTGAACGGCGGTTAACCCCCGGCGGTTTGTTGTTCCATCCAAACATATCATCCATCCCCATGGTGATGCGCCTTGGCAGGGCGCAGCTGCAGTGAATGCAACTATCAAGAGTGATTCACATGTCCATGGCTAGTCAAAAATAAGGCGAAATTGGGGCATTGATGCCCCAATTGGCCACAGTAAGAGTGGATTTCAGAGAATTGGTTCACGAAATCGCCCCAATCGCCAAGAATGTATTAACGGAATGATAATTCAGGAAAAGGAATACCCGAATTGCGCGATATCCTCTGCACAACACTCGGCTATGATGTTTTGGGTTTCTGCTGTGTAATATCCCCGGAAGTCTGGTTGCCGGTCCGACCGGTTCGCCTTTGTTAAGGTCAGATCAAACCCCAGATGTTGCACCAAAGGGGCCGCATCTTCGGCAAAATGCTCAAGCCTGATGAACGCGTTGCACCGCTCTGTGCCCTGCGCATCCTGCATATAGCGCGTTGAGGGCCAATTGCGCAGCGTGGCTTTGGTGCTGGTATTTTTCAAAAACCCGTCGAACGGCAGGGCCTTGGCCAGACCAACAGCCGGATGGTCAAACGTCTGCTCTTGCAGCCAATGGTAATAGCTGACCACCCGGTCCCAGGGGTTGCGGACCAAGGTAAAGCAGAACAGGTCGGCCAGTTCATCGGGTGCGACGAGCCCGTCAATATCCGCCAGTGTCGAATGCTTCCACAACCGCCCGCGTGATGGCAGATCTTTCACCCGGCGTCGCCGATTGCGCGCCTTGGGCGTGTCGCCCAAGATGATGTCGTCTCTCATCGCACGGTCCTCAAGCGCCAGCGTCATTGAGGTGCCCCCAGTCTTTGGGATGTGGACAAAGATATACGCGCGGCCCCGACTGATGATCACGGTATCGTCCTTATTCCAGTACGGATGCGCCGCGCATATCAACAGGTGCGCCTGACCGCAGCGCAATAAGGATTCCGGCCAACGCGATCAATGCCATACCAACAAGGCCAAGCAGTGGAACAGATTGATCCCACAACACCCATGCCCAAAAGCTGGCAAAGACCAGCAGCGAATACTCGAATACCGCCACATGGGTTGCCTCGCCCAATTGGTAGCCACGAAAAATCAAACCGATGCCCAACAGCGATCCAACCGCCTGTACCGCAATCCAGAACAGCATTTGCGCATCCATCGGGCCCCAGGACCGCAAAACAAATCCCGCATGACCCGGTAGTCCGTCGCCCGGCATCATCAGCACGCCGATTGTGCCAAAGACCCCCAACATGCCAAAGAAACCTGCCGTGAGGGTCAGGGTCCCTTCACCCTCACACCATGCGCGGGTTGCAACGGCACCAATGGCATACAGCAACCCCGCAACAATTGGCAGAAACGCGACAATGTTCAGCGCATCGGGATCAGGTCGGATCACCATCAGCGCCCCGACAAACCCCAATCCCACAGCCGCCCAGCGAAACGGGCCAACTGTTTTACCCTGAAAAAGGATTGATATGAGCACAACAAAGAGCGGTGCGGTAAAGAGCCCCGCCACCACCACGCCAATCGGCAGCACCGACAGGCAGCCAAAATAGATCAACATTGCACCCGCCTGAAACAGGCTGCGTCCCAGCACCGCACCAAGCCGCTTGGGCCGTAGTGCGCCAAAGCCAAGTGCCACAATCAGACCCAGCACACCAAACGCCATGATGCTGCGCAGCATATGGAACTGCCACAGCGAGCCACGTTCGGAAATATAGGGCACAAAGTTGTCTGTCAGACCCAATGTTGCCATCCCGCCCAATACAGACAGTGCCGCCAGCCCCGGTTTTACATCACCCGTCGTCACATCTTGCCCTTTGTTCGTTTTCACCTCTTCCAAAGTCACGCCTGCGCCGTAATACTCAACCCCTAAAGCGACATGAAGTGCTGGGGAGGGACCGACATGGGCTGGATGCAGGACGAGACCGGGTTGGAAAAATGTGCCGCAAACTTTGTGGCACTGACACCGCTTTCTCATTTGGCACGGGCGCGCCATGTCTTTGCCGACAGAACGGCCGTGATTTATGGCGACCACCGCGTCAGTTATGCGCAGTATTATGATCGCTGCACCCGACTTGCATCTGCGTTGGTGGGCACGGGCATTGGCCCCGGCGATGTGGTGGCCACGCTGATCCCCAACATCCCAGCCCAGGCCGAAGCGCACTTTGGGGTCCCCGCTTGTGGTGGGGTACTGAACACGATCAACACGCGGCTGGATGTGAACACTGTCGCCTATATCTTTGAACATGGCGGCGCGAAGGCGCTGTTGGTGGATACCCAGTTTATCGATCTGGCCGAGGCTGCCTGTACTGCCATGGAAGGGACCGCGCCGCAGATCATCGAGGTGCCTGATCCCGCCGCAGGGTTTCCCGCAACGGGGCGTTATCCGGCATATGAGGATGTGCTGGCCGGGGCGGACGCCGCATACCCCTGGCAGATGCCGCAGGACGAATGGGAAAGCCTTGCACTCAATTACACATCGGGGACCACCGGCCGGCCCAAGGGGGTCGTGTACCATCATCGCGGTGCGTATCTGATGACCATGGGCACGGTTATCAGCTGGCGCATGGTTCTGCACCCGGTGTTTATGCAGATCGTGCCACTGTTTCACTGCAACGGCTGGAACCACACATGGATGATGCCGCTGATTGGCGGCACGCTTGTCTGTTGTCGCGATGTCACGGCCTCCGCGATCTATGACGCGATTGCGGATGAGAAGGTGACCCATTTTGGCGGTGCGCCGATTGTGCTGAACATGTTGGTGAACGCGCCAGATGACCAACGCCGCAGCTTTGATCACGTGGTCGAGGTCTTTACCGCAGGTGCCCCCCCTGCGCCTGCCACCTTGGGCAAGATCGAGAAACTGGGGTTCAGCGTCACACAGGTTTACGGCCTGACTGAAACCTATGGCCATGTCACCGAATGTCTGTGGCGCGGCCAGGACTGGGACACGCTTGATGCCCCTGCCCGCGCCGCGATCAAATCACGCCAGGGGGTCGCAATGCCAATGATGGAACACATCACCGTGACCGACAGTACCATGCAACAGGTGCCGATGGATGGCAGTGTCCAGGGTGAGATCATGATCCGCGGCAATGCGGTGATGAAAGGCTACCTCAAGAACCCCGAGGCCACGCGCGAGGCTTTTGCCGGTGGCTATTTCCATTCCGGCGATCTGGCGGTCCAGCACTCGGATGGCTACATTCAGATCGCGGATCGTGCCAAGGACATCATCATCTCGGGCGGCGAAAACATATCCTCGGTCGAAGTTGAAGGCGTTCTGATGGGCCACCCGGACGTGAACCTTGCCGCCGTTGTGGCCAAGCCGGATGATAAATGGGGTGAAGTGCCCTGTGCCTTTGTTGAGCTCAAACCCGGAGCGAAGGGCGATGAGGCCGATTTGATCGCATTCACCCGCGAAACGTTGGCCGGGTTCAAAACACCCAAGCGGATCATTTTTCAGGAGCTTCCAAAAACCTCGACAGGGAAAATCCAGAAGTTCGAGCTGCGCAAACGTGCCGCTGAAGTTGAATAGGATGCTGCACTTTTTTGTGCTGAAACCCCACCATTGCCCCGGACGCAAGCTATGCTAAAGTGCCTTAAAAACAACAAGGCACCGCAGCAGCCCCATGACCGCCCTCAATAAATATGCCCGCATCGAGGCGACTGGCCTTTGGCGTGCAACGCCCGATGCGCAGCGGCGCGAGGTGATTGTGTCGATTGGTGATGCCACTTTGATCATCAGCGATCTCAAGGATCAGGCCTTGGCACATTGGTCCCTCGCAGCAGTGGAGCGCGCCAATGCAGGCATCCGCCCTGCGATCTATCATCCCGATGGTGACCCAGGCGAAACGCTTGAACTGCCCGAAGACGAAGCGCAGATGATCGAGGCCATCGAAACGCTACGGCGTGCGATTGACCGAACCCGGCCCAAACCGGGCAGGTTGCGGTGGCTTGGCATGTTGATGTCCTTTGCCGTCGTAGTTGGTTTTGCCGTTTTCTGGTTGCCCGGTGCCATGCGTGATCACACCCTTAGGGTTGTGCCGGGCGTAAAACGGGTCAGTATTGGCGAGGCTTTGCTCAAGCGTGTCGAACGGGTATCTGGCCCGGCCTGCAGCGACGCCAACGGTCAAGCTGCCCTTGCGCGACTTGGCGCGCGGCTGAAAGCGGGAAAGCTGACCGTGCTGCCGGATATGCCCCGCACCAGCCTGCACTTGCCCGGTGGCATGATCGTGTTGGGCCGCAGTGTTATTGAGGATTACGAGGAGCCTGATGTCGCAGCCGGTTATGTGGTGACTGAAATGGCCAATCGTGCCGTCGAAGATCCTTTGCACGATCTGTTGCGATCTGTCGGCATCCGCGAGAATTTCCGTTTGCTCACCACCGGTGATGTGAGCGACGCCGCCTTGGACAGATACGCGGAACACCTCATGGCGCGGCCACCAACCATGCCCGAAACGTTGGCACATCTGGCCCAGTTCAAAGTCGCTGCCTTGCGCAGCACCCCTTATGCTTATGCCATTGATATCACAGGTGAAACGGTTCTGAGCCTGATCGAAGGGGATCCGATGAACGGACAGCTGACAGAGCCGCTGATGTCTGACTCGGATTGGCTGCGCTTGCAAAACATCTGTGGCGGATAGCGATCTTTCGGACCCTAGGCAAAAAGGCCAGTTGGGTTAAGTCCGACTGGCCCTGGGCGTTACCCAAAAGGACGGGCAGCTATTTCCGGGCAAATGCGTCCGTGTAACCAGCGCCGCGCAACCGTGTGATCGCGGAGTGCAGTTTACGTTCATCGTTGAACGGTCCGGCCTGAACGGTCAGAAAAGTCTTGCCGTTGCTGCGATGTTTCCCAATCCGCGCCGGCATGCCCATCCGAGCGATATTTTGCGCCGACCGTTGGGCATTTGCCGGCTGACCGAAGGTGCCGATCTGAACATAATGATTACGGGTCAAAATGCGCGGTGTTGCTGGCTTTGTGGCATTTGAGCTGGGTGCAGATCGGCTGGAATAGACCGGTTTGCGCACCCCGGGATTGCGCACCACCCGTTTGGCGATCTGCCCATCACGTTGAACAATCGTGACCTGACCCAACTCGCGGCTCTGCGTTGTCAAGTCGAGGTAGGGATAGATCAGCGGCACGGACGCCGTCATATCGCGCCCAGATCTTCTATCAATTAGACGGCGCGGCACGGTCTGTGTCCAGATCAGCAGCATCTGAGAACGCCCCTGAAGGTTTTGCTCCGCCCGATAAGGGTTCAACCGGTCGTCTTCCCAGACTTTCTTGTAGCCCTTCGGCACAGCAACGTTGCGGGTATTGATCCGGTTGTACGCCACATGTCTTGGCAAAATGCGCGTGGTTGTGGTGATTTGGGACGCTGAGGCCGGGGTGCCAGCATATTGCCCGGATGCCCCCTCCACCTGAGCATCTCCGATCACACCGTTTGCACCCACAATCGGGGCCGTTTGCGGGCCGCAGCGCACTGCCAGATTTTTGCTGCGCCGCAGATACTGCTGTGACAAAGGTGACGCATCGGGGCACGCGGTTTGAACCTGTGACCGACCTGTCGTTGCAGGAGCCTGAGCAACAACGGCGGGCTGTTGGGCTGCGCGCTGCAGCTTTTTTGGCGCGGTTTGCCGGACAACCCTTGCAGGTACCTTGCGCGGCTTTGCCGCAACGCGCGGTGCTTGCTTGACCGCGGATGGCGCTGCGGTGGTGTCCAAAGTGATCTGGACAGGCTCTTCAGCGGCAGGCGCGGGGGTCGGCGCCGGGGCAACCTGTCCCACAATTGATGGTTTGAAACCACATACCGTTTTGCGGGCGCGGGTGACGCGGGGGATCCATGACACATTGCCGTCAATGCCGGCGCGGATGAACACGCATCCCTTGCTGTCCACATATTGTTTGCCCTTATAGGACGGTGGCGGAAACTCTGCTGGTTGCTGTTCTGTGATCTGGGCGTGCAATGTACTGACACCAAGCGACCCGGCAACAAGAGCGATTGCCAAAATTCGTGTAATTTTCATCACGTGCCCCCACACAATATGTCACTTACGATGCCCCACAGCGCCGCCCAAGTCTAGGCTCAGAACCCGGCATTTTGCGCCTTTCGGTGGTATTATTTCGTCCCGAACATACGATCGCCCGCATCGCCAAGGCCGGGCACGATATAACCCACCTCATTAAGAGCATCGTCAACAGCCGCCGTGACGATAGGCACGTCCGGATGGGCCTCTTTCATGCGCGCAATGCCCTCAGGTGCCGCCAACAGACACAGAAAGCGAATGTTTGTGGCCCCAGCGGATTTCAGCAAATCAATCGCAGCCACAGACGAATTCCCCGTGGCCAGCATCGGATCCACCGCAATGACCAGTCGGTCATCCAGACCTTCAGGCACCTTGAAATAATACTGAACCGGTTGCAGGGTTTTCTCGTCGCGGTAAAGACCAACAAAACCCACACGTGCAGAAGGGATCAGCTCAAGCACACCATCCAAAAGACCGTTGCCGGCGCGCAGGATCGAAATCAACGCCAGTTTCTTGCCGTCCAATGTCGGTGCGTCCATCTCGCGCATTGGGGTCTCGATGCGTTTGGTCGTCATCGGCAACCCGCGCGTGACCTCATAGGCCAGAAGCTGGCTAATCTCGCGCAGCAATTGCCGAAACACGGCCGTGGGGGTGTCGCGGTCGCGCATGATTGTGAGCTTGTGTTGTACCAGCGGGTGATCCACCACAGTCAGATGCCCATCGTTCTTAACCATGTCGTTCTCAGCCATGTCGTTCCCCTTTTTTCATTGCCCCGGTTCTGAATGAACATGGGTCGAGTTTCAAGCAGACCTCATGCAGTGTTTTACATTGGCACTGCCACCCCAAGATGGCGCGCGACCAGGGCGGCGACATCCTTGAATGCGATCTGGCCCAGCGTGCCCTCTGGGCAACCGGCAACCAGCACAGGAACACGTTCGCGGGTATGATCGGTGCCGACCCATGTCGGATCGTTGCCGTGATCCGCCGTTAACACCAGCATGTCACCGGGGCGCAGCATCGCGATTACCTTGCCGATCTCGACGTCAAACCATTCCAGCGCTCGGGCGTACCCCGACACATCGCGCCGATGGCCATAGATACTGTCGAATTCCACGAAATTCGCAAATGTCAGACTGCCTTCGGCAGCGTCGCGGACCAGATCGAATAGATGGCCCATCAGCACCGCATCGGTGCCTTTGCGGACCTCATCAATGCCCTGCATTGAGAAAATATCACCGATCTTGCCGATTGCGCACACATGCCCACCTGCGTCCTGCACCCAATCGGTCAGCACAGGTTTGGGCAGGGGCATGGCGTAATCATGGCGGTGGCCCGTGCGCTGAAACCCGGTTTCTGCATCCCCGACAAAGGGGCGCGCGATGACGCGGCCAACTCTCATCTCATGCAGGTGCGGTGCGATTGCTTCGCAAAGAGCAAGCAGGCGATCAAGGCCAAAGTGTTCCTCATGCGCGGCAATCTGGAACACGGAATCTGCTGAGGTATAACATATCGGCCAGCCGGATCTGATGTGCTCGTCACCAAGCCGCTCGATGATGGCGGTGCCAGGCGCGTGGCAATTGCCCAGAATGCCATCTGTTCCGGCCGCCCTAGACACAAATTCCACCAGTTCGCGCGGAAATGAGTTTTCGGTGTTGGTGAAATAATGCCAGTCCCACGGCACCGGCAGGCCCGCCAATTCCCAATGCCCCGACGGCGTGTCCTTGCCGCGCGACACTTCGGTCGCTGCCCCCCAAGTTCCGTCCACAGGGACGTCAAGACCGTCAACACGCATCCCACTGGCAAGCTCGAGCGCGCTGCCAAGCCCAAGAGCGGCCAAATGCGGCACCTGCAATGGCCCGCTTCGGCCCTCATTTGCCAGACCTGCGGCACAGGCTTGGGCGATATGGCCAAATGTATTGGCACCGTTGTCCGGCACGTCGCCGTTAAAGAATGTATCCGCGTCCGGTGCACCGCCAATCCCGACGGAATCCATAACCACAAGAAATGCCCGCGCCATCAGCCTACCCTCTCGATGATAAGATCCGGCACCTTGGGTTTTGCAGACCCCAAGCTGATCGCTGATCTTACTGTTTGTGCCGCGCGGTCCGCCTCGTCTGATCGCGTGGCGTGGACGACGGCCAATGTCTGACCCCGGCGGATTTTGTTGCCCAGCCGCACCACATCTGAAAGGCCCACAGCAGGGTTGATCCGGTCGCTTTCGACAACGCGCCCGCCGCCAAGGGCGACAACAGCCAGACCCAGGGCTTCGCCATCAATTTCGCTGACATATCCGTCTTTCGTCGCCGTCACTTCGCGAATGACTGTCGCCTCGGGCAGGAATCGCTGCCAGTTCTCGATAAATGCAACAGGTCCCCCCATTGCGGCCAGCATGGTACCAAACCGTTCCACCGCAGCACCACCCCGGATTGCCTTTGTGATCGCCTCAGCCCCTTCTTGCGCGTCGTTGGCCAAACCACCGTTCGCCAACAGGAGACCCCCAAGGGTGGCTGCGACCTCCACAATCGGGCCACGTCCGGCACCTGTCAAAACCCGCATCACTTCCGCCACTTCCAGAGCATTGCCAAGGCTTGGCACCAGCGGCTGGCTCATATCGCTGATTACTGCGGTCGTCCGGCATTCTGCTGCGTTCGCAGTCTTGGTCAGCGCCCCAGCCAGCGCTCGAGCCTGGCCGAGGTCTTTCATGAAGGCACCACTGCCCACTTTGACATCCAGCACCAGTCCATCGAGCCCCGCCGCCAATTTCTTGGACAGGATCGAGGCGGTGATCAAGTCCAGTGAATCCACGGTCGAGGACACATCACGCACCGCATAAAGCCGCTTGTCTGCCGGGGCGATGTCGGCATTGGCGCTGACGATGGCACAGCCGACCCGCCCCACCACGTCGCGAAAAAGAGCCTCATCCAGATCGGTGGAAAGGCCCGGGATCGCCTCAAGTTTGTCCAACGTCCCGCCTGTATGCCCAAGGCCGCGTCCCGAGATCATCGGAACATAGGCCCCGCAAGCAGCCAAAGCCGGGGCAAGCACCAATGACACGCAGTCGCCCACGCCCCCGGTTGAATGTTTGTCCAACACCGGACCGTCCAGATCCCATGTCAGCACGCGACCTGAATCGCGCATTGCAAGCGTCAACGCCACGCGCCCCTCGTCTGACAATCCGTTCAAACACACGCCCATTGCAAAGGCCCCGGCCTGTGCATCGCTGATCCCCTCATCAGCAAGTGCGCGCGCCACCCAGGCCAGTTCGCCTTGGGTGGGGGGCTGACGGTGTCTCAACTTCGCCAAAATCGACCGTGCATTTATTGCGGCACTGTTCCTGGCGGCCATCCCGTCACCCCTTCATATGGGCGGCCCCAAAGGCCCCCGGCAACAGGTCCGCCAGCGTGGTCTGTTGTTCAATTCCACCCGTTGTCGCCATGGTTACGGCGACGTCGCCCGCCCCGAATTCCGCCAGCTTCTGGCGGCATCCACCACAGGGCGTCACCGGCAAGTCACTGCCTGCCACGACATAGGCTTCGCTCAACTTGGTCTCTCCGGCGGCAACCATCGCTGCAATTGCGCCGGCTTCTGCACAGGTGCCTTCAGGATAAGCCACGTTTTCAACGTTGCAGCCGACATAGATCGCACCCGAACCCGCGCGGATCGCAGCCCCTACTTTGAAATTCGAATATGGTGCATGGGCATTTTCCCGCACCGCTACCGCCGCTTTACGCAAACTGGATGACATGTTGCCCCCTGCCCTTGTCTGAAAGTCCCTCATCTATAAAAAACTCTGCCGCAAGTTACGAGCGGCAAAACACATTAACCATTCCCCCTCATTCACCCTTTCTTAAATACTGTTCCAAGGTCGCGGCATGCGCTCTTTGGTGATTTGAAATGGCATGTTGGCCCGCCATTCCAAATAGTTTAACACTAAACCATTCGCTTGGAGGAGCTTCACTTTATGTCTGACACACCCAACCTGCGCCAGGCAGCCCTTGATTATCACGAGTTTCCAAAACCCGGTAAACTTGAGATCAGAGCAACCAAACCGCTCGCCAACGGGCGCGATCTGGCCCGAGCCTATTCCCCCGGTGTCGCCGAGGCCTGTCTTGAGATCAAGAATGATCCGACCACTGCCGCCCGCTATACATCGCGCGGCAATCTGGTGGCGGTGGTTACAAATGGCACCGCCGTCCTGGGCCTGGGCAACATAGGGGCGCTGGCATCCAAACCAGTGATGGAAGGCAAGGCTGTTCTGTTCAAGAAATTTGCCAACATTGATTGTTTTGACATTGAAGTGGATCAAGCGGACCCGGAAAAGCTGGCCGATATCGTCTGCGCGCTTGAGCCGTCTTTTGGCGCGATCAACCTAGAGGACATCAAGGCCCCCGAATGTTTTACCGTGGAAAGGATTTGCCGCGAACGCATGAACATCCCGGTGTTTCATGACGATCAGCACGGCACCGCGATTGTCGTCGGTGCCGCGGTCAAAAATGCGCTATATGTTGCGAAAAAGAGATTTGAAGACATCAAAATCGTGTCCACCGGCGGCGGGGCGGCTGGCATTGCCTGTCTGAACATGTTGCTGAAACTCGGGGTCAAGCGCGAGAACGTCTGGCTCTGTGACATCCACGGGCTGGTCTATGAGGGCCGTGAGGTCGACATGAACCCGATCAAATCAGAGTATGCGCAAAAGTCTGATCTGCGCACCTTAGACGATGTGATCCCCGATGCTGATCTTTTCCTTGGTCTGTCCGGCCCCGGTGTTCTGAGCCCCGAAATGGTCCAGAAAATGGCCAAGCGTCCGATCATTTTCGCGCTGGCTAACCCTACACCGGAAATCCTGCCGGATCTCGCCCGCGCGGTGGCACCTGATGCAATTATCGCCACAGGACGCAGCGATTTTCCCAATCAAGTCAACAATGTGCTGTGTTTTCCTTTTATCTTCCGGGGTGCGCTGGACGTCGGTGCCACAACCATCAATGACGAAATGAAGCTGGCCTGTATCGACGGTATTGCCGCACTTGCCCGCGCCACCACCTCTGCCGAGGCAGCAGCGGCCTATCAGGGCGAACAAATGACCTTTGGGTCGGATTATCTGATCCCCAAACCATTCGATCCGCGCCTCATTGGCATTGTGTCGTCGGCAGTGGCCAAGGCCGCGATGGAAACCGGCGTGGCCACGCGGCCCATTGACGATATGGTCGCCTATAAACGCAAACTGGACGGTTCGGTGTTCAAATCGGCCCTTCTGATGCGCCCGGTCTTTGAGGCGGCGCGCACTTCGCCCCGCCGTCTGGTCTTTGCCGAAGGCGAAGACGAACGTGTGTTGCGGGCGGCCCAGGCGATCATTGAGGAAACCGTGGAAACACCGATCCTGATCGGCCGTCCCGAAGTCATCGAGAGGCGCATCGAAAAGGCGGGGCTGACCCTGAAGCTGGGCGAGAATATTGATCTGGTGAACCCGGAAAACGACCCGCGCTATCGCGACTATTGGGAAACCTATCATTCCCTGATGGCGCGGCGCGGTGTGTCGCCCGACATTGCGCGCGCGGTGATGCGCACCAATACAACCGCCATTGGGGCGGTGATGGTGCACCGCGGTGAGGCCGACAGCATGATCTGTGGCACCTTTGGCGAAACGCGCTGGCATCTGAATTATGTGCAACAGGTGCTGGGCCGTGAGGGGCTGCGTCCGCACGGGGCGCTGTCGATGATGATCCTTGAGGACGGACCATTGTTTATTGCCGACACTCAGGTCCACCTGCACCCGAACCCCGAACAGATCGCCGAGATCGCCGTCGGGGCCGCGCGCCACGTGCGCCGTTTTGGGATAGAGCCCAGAATCGCGTTCTGTTCACAAAGCCAGTTTGGCAACCAGGGCGAAGGGACCGGCGGCAGATTGCGGGCGGCTATTCGCCTTCTGGATGCCGCAAATCACGACTTTTGTTATGAGGGCGAGATGAACATCGACACCGCGCTCGACCCTGAATTGCGTGAACGCATGTTGCCGGGCAATCGCATGGACGGGGCGGCGAATGTATTGATCTTTGCCCATGCCGATGCGGCATCCGGTGTGCGCAACATTCTCAAAATGAAGGGGGGCGGTCTGGAGGTTGGACCGATCCTGATGGGCATGGGCAACCGCGCCCATGTGGTATCGCCGTCTATCACCGCGCGCGGGCTGCTCAATATGGGGGCCATCGCAGGGACACCGGTCGAACACTATGGCTGAATACAAAAACGCCGCCCTGTCGAGGGGCGGCGTCAATTCAATTCAATTCCTTCGCAGGATGTCAGTCGGGTATCAGAACCGCAGGGTGAATGCCCGGCTCAACCCGATCCCAACGGTCCACTGATCCTCTAATCCGGCCTGAGTGATTGTGCTGTCTTTTGCATCGTTCATCAGCTTTTCGTAGCTGGCCAAACCCTCAAGCGACCAGCGATCATTCAGATTGTATGTCGCCCGGACAGCAACAGCCGCACCCAAAACACCGCCACGGGCATTAAACTGGCCAAAGGTGGACGCCCCCGATTCGGCCGCAGACACGCCAAAATAGGTCGATGCATATTCACTGTCGCCCAGATTGATCCGCGGTCCGCCGGAAATGGTCAAACGGTCACTGGGGCGAAATATCAAATCGCTGCCGATGGTTCCGGTTACGCCGTGATGGCCACCAAAGCCCTGGCGAATATTGCCAAAAACGTTCCAGTTGGTTTGTTGATAGGTCACGCCAAGGCCAAGCTCGTATGCTGTGCTGATTTCTTTCAGGCCCGCCAATTGCGGATTGTCGGATATGCGACGTGATCCAACGACACGAAACGATCCGCCAAACCGAAATCCGTTTTCAGGGATCGCACCGATCCCGGCACCCATTGCCCGACCACCGTAGGTCAGCGACCCGAACGTAAAACCGGCAAGCGGTTTTGCGCTGTAATCGCTGGCACCGGGATAATCAGGTTTTGCTGCAATGCCGCCCAGCAAGGAAAAGTTAAACGACCTGTCCTGTGCCGCAGCGGGCAGGGCCACACCCAAGGCAGCGGAAAGGCTTAACGCTAGTATCGCACTGCTTCGCATTGGCTCAAAACTCCTATTGAGTCACTTATGTCGATCTGACGCGTGCATATCACGTTAGTGGTGATCTTACAGGGGAAAACCGCGATGAACGGCGTCAATTTCTGCACAATCACGTGTAAACTCTTGTAAATTTTATTTCCAAGATCGCCTGTTTGCGCTCACAGAGCTTGCTCCGGTGCACTGTCCTGCCTAACACCAATTCAAGAGTGGAGGAAAAGCAATGAACTATCGCGAAACCTATCAAAGCTGGCAGAATGACCCCGAGGCTTTTTGGCTGGAACAGGCCCGCGCCATCGACTGGGTTGAGCCGCCGACCCAAGCTCTTTTTGATCGGGGAGATGACCTCTTTGAATGGTATGCGGACGCAAAGGTGAACGGGTGCTATAACGCCGTGGACCGGCACGTCGAAAATGGCCGCGCAGATCAGCTTGCCATCATCTATGACAGCCCGATTACCGGGACAAAATCCAATATAACCTATGCCGAACTGCAGACCCGTGTGGCATCCTTGGCAGGCGCACTTGTTGCCCAAGGTGTGACCAAAGGCGACCGGGTGGTCATCTATATGCCGATGGTGCCAGAGGCCCTTGAGGCGATGCTTGCCTGCGCGCGCATTGGCGCGGTCCATTCAGTTGTTTTTGGTGGGTTTGCGGCCAACGAACTGGCTGTGCGGATCAACGATTGCACCCCAAAGGCCATTATCGCTGCGTCCTGCGGGTTGGAACCGGGCCGTGTGGTGCAGTACAAACCACTGCTTGATGGCGCGATTGAAATGGCCACGCACAAGGTCGATACCTGCATCATCCTGCAGCGCGACGCGCATCGTTGCGATCTG
The DNA here is from genome assembly GCF_042611115.2 of Sulfitobacter sediminivivens. Taxonomy (NCBI): domain Bacteria; kingdom Pseudomonadati; phylum Pseudomonadota; class Alphaproteobacteria; order Rhodobacterales; family Roseobacteraceae; genus Sulfitobacter; species Sulfitobacter sediminivivens. Next base: position 255,157 of record NZ_JBHGAR020000002.1, on the reverse strand, counting down.
GTCGAGGGGCGCGATGTCGACTGGCATGATGCACAAAATGGCGTCGACCCCGCCCCTTGCGTCCCGGTTGAGGGCAACCACCCCGCCTATATCCTCTACACCTCCGGTACGACCGGTGCGCCCAAAGGCGTGGTGCGCGCCACGGCGGGCCATCTGGTTGCGCTGAACTGGACGATGAAGAACATCTATAACGTGGACCCCGGCGATGTCTTCTGGGCCGCATCGGATGTCGGTTGGGTCGTCGGCCACAGCTATATCTGCTACGGCCCGCTGATCCACGGCAACACCACAGTGGTGTTCGAAGGCAAGCCGGTCGGCACCCCCGATGCGGGGACCTTCTGGCGGGTCATAGAAGAACATAACGTGCGCAGCTTTTTCACTGCGCCCACGGCCATTCGCGCTGTCAAACGCGAGGATCCCAAAGGCGAATTCATCAAGAAATACGATCTGAGTGGTCTGCGCGCGCTCTATCTCGCGGGGGAACGCGCGGACCCTGACACCATCGAATGGGCTCAGAACAAGCTTGGCAAACCAGTTTATGACCATTGGTGGCAAACCGAAACCGGCTATACGATCGCTGGAAATCCAGCAGGGCTTGAGGCGCTGCCGGTCAAGATCGGATCGCCAACCGTGCCGATGCCGGGCTACGAGGTTCACATTCTGGACGAGGCCGGACATCCGCAAAAACCGGGTGAGCTTGGTGCCATAGCCATCAAACTGCCACTGCCCCCCGGCACATTGCCAACGCTCTGGAATGCCACTGATCGCTTCCGCAAATCCTATCTGACCACCTTTCCGGGCTATTATGAGACGGGCGATGCGGGGATGATGGATAAGGACGGCTATCTCTACATCATGGCGCGGACGGACGATGTGATCAACGTTGCTGGTCACAGGCTGTCTACAGGCGCGATGGAAGAAGTGTTGGCCGGGCACCCCGATGTGGCGGAATGTGCCGTGGTTGGTGTCAGTGACCAGCTAAAAGGTCAATCGCCCGTTGGTTTTGTCTGCCTGTCCAAGGGGGTGAACCGGCCTCATGCGGATATCACAGCAGAATGTGTGAAGCGCATACGAGATCAAATCGGGCCGGTGGCCGCGTTCAAACAGGCTTTGGTGGTGGACCGTCTGCCGAAAACCCGGTCTGGAAAGATCCTACGTGCGACAATGGTAAAGATTGCCGATGGCGCGGAATTCAAACTGCCTGCGACAATTGATGATCCCGCAATTCTGGATGAGATCAGGCTGGCGCTGCAAACCATCGGATATGCCAAATAAGAAAACAGGCGGCCCCGAGGGAAGGACCGCCTGCTATTCGCTACGATGACTGATGATCAGTGTTTCGCGACAAATGCGTCAACTTGCTTTTCAGCTTCTTCCTTGGCGATGCCATATTTGGCCTGAATCTTGCCGATCAACTGATCGCGGTCGCCTTCGGCTTCCATGATCTCATCGTCGGTCAGATCGCCCCATTCCTCTTTGATCTTACCGGTCATCTGCTTCCAGTTGCCTTTGATTGTGTCCCAGTTCATCACGGGTACTCCTTGTTCGTCGGTTTCCATTCAGGCGGTATGTAGGTGATACGCCCCGCCGCTCACGGGTAGAACACACCCAATGGCTGCCCGGTTCCGTCGAAACTGACCGCGAAGATGTCATAGGACACAATTCGCCGAAATTATTCAGGTGAATTGCTCACTGATCAGCCGTTCCTCAAGCCCGTGGCCGGGATCGAACAGAATACGGTGTTCCACACTTTGCTCTGAACGGATATCGACGCGCACCACGTCTCGGTGCGATTTGCCGTCGGCATCGGCCATCACCGGGCGTTTTTCAGGCTCCAGAACGTCAAACCGCACATGCGCTTTTTTTGGCAACAAGGCCCCCCGCCAGCGCCGTGGCCGAAACGCGGCCATCGCGGTCAGAGCCAGCACATCCGCCCCGATGGGCAGGATCGGCCCGTGGGCAGAATAATTGTAGGCGGTGGACCCCGCCGGGGTCGCCACCAGTGCCCCATCGCAAACCAGTTCCTGCATGCGCAGTCGTCCATCGACGGAAATCTGCAATTTCGCCGCCTGTGGCCCCGCGCGCAGCAAAGCCACTTCGTTGATCGCCAACGCCTTGGACACCGAGCCATCGACATGCGTTGCCTCCATCACCAGCGGATTTATCACCGCCTCTTCGGCGGCCGCCAACCGGTCTTGCAGATCGCTCTCGCCGTAGACATTCATCAAGAACCCGATGGTGCCCCGGTTCATGCCATAGACAGGTGCGCCCAAATGTTGCGTGTCATGCAGCGTGTGCAGCATGAAACCATCCCCGCCCAGCGCCACGATCACTTCGGCAGCGTCCAGTGGCACATCGCCATAACGCCCAATCAGCGCGGCACGGGCGGTTTGGGCAACCGGTGCGGTGCTGGCGGCAAAGGCGATCTTGAGGCTCATCGTTGCAGGCTCATGGGGCAAAGTTTCCGATTGGGCGCATTTATGCCCGAAACAATCACATTATTCCTCATGCTACCAGTATTGCCGCACATTATCTGCGAGTGGTCGGTAATCAGCCTTCCCGACAGCCTGCGTTTCCGATACGAAACGCCAGACTCACGTAGCCCAGAGGGAACCCAATCATGTCCGGCTTTTTCACTGAAACGCTTGCCACTTCCGACCCAGAGATTTTTGCCTCCATCACAGATGAGCTGGGCCGACAGCGCGATGAGATTGAGCTGATCGCATCAGAAAACATCGTTTCCGCTGCCGTGCTTGAGGCGCAAGGGTCGATCATGACCAACAAATACGCCGAAGGCTATCCGGGCCGGCGCTATTATGGCGGCTGCCAATATGTCGACGTGGCCGAGAACCTTGCGATTGAACGGGCCTGCAAGCTTTTTGACTGCGGATTTGCCAACGTGCAGCCAAACTCAGGCTCCCAAGCCAACCAGGGTGTGTTTCAGGCGCTGTTGCAGCCCGGTGATACGATCCTTGGCATGTCGCTGGACGCTGGCGGTCACCTGACCCACGGTGCCGCCCCCAACCAGTCGGGCAAATGGTTCAACGCCGTTCAGTACGGCGTACGCAAGCAAGATAACCTGCTTGATTATGATCAGGTTGAGGCGCTGGCAAAAGAACATAACCCAAAGATGATCATTGCGGGCGGCTCTGCCATCCCGCGCCAGATCGATTTCAAGCGAATGCGCGAGATCGCTGACATGGTCGGTGCTTACCTACACGTGGATATGGCACATTTCGCCGGTCTGGTGGCAGCAGGTGAACACCCCTCGCCGTTCCCATATGCGCATGTCGCGACAACGACCACGCACAAAACCCTGCGCGGGCCACGCGGCGGCATGATCCTCACCAATGACGAGGCGCTGGCCAAGAAATTCAACTCTGCCATCTTCCCCGGCATTCAGGGCGGCCCCCTGATGCATGTGATCGCAGGCAAGGCCGTCGCATTTGGTGAGGCGCTGCGCCCAGAGTTCAAAACCTACATCAAGGCTGTGATCAAGAACGCTCAGGCGCTCAGCGATCAACTGATCAAAGGCGGCCTTGATACCGTGACCCACGGCACCGACACCCATGTTGTGCTGGTTGACCTGCGCCCCAAAGGTGTCACCGGCAACATCGTGGACAAGGCATTGGGCCGTGCCCATATCACCTGCAACAAAAACGGCGTGCCCTTTGACCCGGAAAAACCAACCGTCACTTCCGGCATCCGCCTTGGGTCACCTGCGGGTACCACCCGTGGCTTTGGCGAAGCTGAATTCCGCCAGATTGCGGATTGGATCGTCGAAGTGGTTGATGGATTGGCCGCAAATGGCGCAGACGGCAACGCAGACGTCGAAGACAAGGTTAAAGGCGAAGTTGCAGCCCTGTGCAAACGTTTCCCGCTCTACCCAAACCTTTGATAGAATTGTGGGTTACACCCACCCTACCCACCTCGTAGGGTGGGTGTAACCCTCGCTCTTGAAAAGGCACCGCTATGAAAATTCACCACGCAGGGTCCCGGCCCTCTGATACCGGATCACCTGATTATTTTACCGGTTCGGTCCGCATGGACCCGTTGATCAGCGCGCCTGATCCAGCGCGGTTGCGCGGTGTGTCTGTCACGTTTGAGCCGGGTGCGCGCACCGCGTGGCACACGCATCCTCTGGGTCAGACATTGATCGTGACGGCAGGCATCGGGCGCGCACAAAAACATGGCGAACCGGTCGAGATTATTCGCCCCGGCGACGTCGTCTGGTTCGCACCGGGCGAAAAACACTGGCACGGGGCAGCGCCAGATTGCGCCATGACCCATATTGCCCTGCAAGAAGCATTGGACGACAAGGTGGTCGACTGGCTTGAGCAAGTGTCAGACGCACAATATCGCGAAAAATAGCGGACGCCCCACCGGGACGCCCGCCACCATCGATCAGTTGGGGGGTTTACTCACCCGGCACCCTACCGCTTTTCATCACTCACAAATTCTTCGAGAATTTTCTCGTTCTTTGCCTCTTCGATCTTGCGAATTCGGTCTTCGGTCGATCGACTGTCAAACCGATATTTCACCACATTGATCAGGCTCAGCGTCAGCAACATGATCCCTATGCCCCAATAGCCTTTAGTCGCAAGTGGCACATCGGTGCTGAGCCAGAGCGATACCGCCAGCAGGCCGTAGGCCACTGCGACCCCCGCAAAATTCATAAGCAAAATCAAAGCATTATCATTGCGTTCGTAGTTCATTTCATCTCTCCAGGTAGATTAAGTTTGCGCTATTATTCCGACGCGCATTCAAGTCAGGGGTGCAATTGACCCGATCATTTCCCTTTCAGCCGATCCAGCACATCCGCTGCCGTGCTGCGCCCCTTGGGGCCAAAACCAGCGTCCGACATCCGCTCACCGATGCCACGATGATCCAGCTCCCGATCGATCTGGTTCAGGATTTCGCCCTGTTCAAACGGGTCATCCTGACCCAACACCCGCGCAATCAGCATGTCGGCTTCGTCCATCGCAGAGGCCCCGCCCAAATGCCTGCTCAGGCGTTTTTGGATGCTCTGTTCACGGCGCACGGCGCGGGCTGAAACGGCCCCTTGTTTGAGGTCGATAATCCGGCGGTTGGCGGTTTCCACTGACTGGCGCAGTTGCAAAATCCGTGCCTCCAGCCGCGCCACCGTCTCCCGGCGGCGCGTCAGTTCATTCTCCATATCGGCAATGGCCTGTGCCGCCTGCGCCGCCATATCATCGCGCCCTGCTGCAATCGCGGCCTTGGCGCGCACCGTCAATTCGGTGATGCGTCCGGTGATGGCCTCCACCTGCCGCTCTTCGCTGCGTTCGCGCTGTATTAGGCTTGCCAATCCCAGTTTGGCGGCCCGCAGATTGGCGTCGGCCTCACGAATTTTCTGGTCGATCAGTTCAATCGAATAATGGTCTCTCAGTTGCTCTTCTGCCCGTGCAGAGGCCCCTGAAAAAAGTGTTCTCATTGTTGCAAGCATCTCGCTCTCCCATTAAATGAACAGTGTTCATGAAACGAGACATAGCAGTTTATGAACGGTGTTCAAGTTTTTACTGGACGATATCTGGAAACTAACTGTTTCCAATTTCCCGCAGGATTTGGCTTAGCATTGTTTCAATCTGATCCTGCGGCACCGCGGATATCCGACGCTCCAGCCCCAACAGCACGATACCATGCACCGCGGAAAACAAGGCCCGTACCATCAGGTCCAGCTCATCGCGCTTCATATCTGGAAAAAGCTGCGCAAGCGGGGCCGCAATCAGACCAAAGACCGCGCGCAATTCCAGCAGATACCATTCTGGTACGGTGCCATCGACTGACATTTCCAGATCAAAAAGCGCGCGCCATAGGAATGTATGATCTGCCGCGAAATGCAGATAGGCATGGGACATGATCACAAGCTGAGTGTTTGGGGATTGATCCGCGGCCTCTGTGACCCGCGCCGACACAAATGCCCCAAGGCACCGAAAGGTGCGGGCGTTGACCGCCATAACCAATGCGTCGAGATCATCAAAGATATTGTATATCGCGCCCAGCGCGCACCCCGCCGCCTGCGCAAGGGGCCGCGCCTTAAGCGTGGACAATCCCCCCAACTTGATCTGTGCCTCTGCGGCATCAATCAACGCCTCGCGCAACAGCGCCTTGCGTGCCTCAACCTTGCCTGCCATCACCGCCCCCGTACATTGAACCGTGTTCAGGTTTAGCGATCAACCGCGCGGCTGACAACTCACATGTGTGACAGGATGTTAATGGCGCGACCCATTGGGTCAGTCACGAAAAACCGCCGCACACCCCATTCCTCGTCGGTCAGTGGATAGCTGATGTCGTATCCCATCTCTTGTGCGCGGGCATACACCACATCCACATCATCGACCTGCACAGACAGGTCAGGCACCACGGCACCCGCGCCCCCCTGCGAGGCAATGCTCAATTGAACCGGGCCCAGATCGTCACTGCCAAGCGTCACGATCCACCCTTGATCCATCAACACCTTGAGCCCCAGCAGATCACCATAGAACGCGGCCATCCCCTGCACATCCGCGCTTGCAAGGTTGGCCACAATTCGGACAACACTCATGGCATCCACCCCTCAGACATATCCGCGCCACCACAACCACATGACAAAGGCAGCAATGATCAGCAACAGGTTAAATGCAATGACGCCAGCCATGCCAAGGATACGCCCCTTGCGCGCGTCGGCCACATCAATTGCGCGCAGATGCGCCGCCATCCTGTCATAGGCATCCCGGACTGCCGCACTGTCCAACTGGCGCGTCAGTTTTGGATGGCCTGCACGTTTCTCTGCCTCTGCCAGAACGGCACCCTGCGCCCGCACCCCATGCGGCAACCGTCGCCCGGCGCGCCGCAACGCCTGTGACAAATCGCGGCTTTTGACGCCCAGCTTGGCCTCTAACTGCTGCCGGATGGCAAGCGATTTGGCTGCAATGTCCTTGTGTTCCATCTTACCCCGCATCCTAATCGCACTGGCACATCCGCTGCAATGCCACTACGTCTATGGCCATGTTAAGCTATACTGAATTCGGCGACTACACGCCCACCGATACCACCCCGGCCCTGATCATCGTTCACGGGCTTTACGGGTCCGGACGCAACTGGGGTGTGATCGCCAAGCGTCTGTCAGACAGCCGCCCGGTGATCACCGTGGACATGCGCAACCATGGGCAAAGCCCACGTGAACCCACCCACAGCTACCCTGATCTGGCTGACGATCTGGCCCAGGTCATCAACCACTTGAATGTGCCCGTGGATGTCTGTGGCCATTCGATGGGGGGCAAGGCGGCGATGGTGCTTGCTTTGCAAAACCCGACCTTGCTGCGCCGCCTGATCGTGGCAGACATCGCGCCGGTGGCTTATGGCCATACGCAACAGATGTTCATTGACGCCATGCGTGCCGTCGATCTGACCACCTTGAGCCGCCGTTCGGACGCCGAAAGCCAACTGGCCGAGGCAGGTGTAGAACGCGCATTGCAAAGCTTTTTCACCCAATCGCTGGATGTCCCAAACAAGCGCTGGCGACTCAATCTCGATGTGCTTGAGGCAGAGATGCCCAAAATCATTGGCTGGCCAGACGTGGCCGGGCAGTTTGACGGCCCGACGCTCTTTTTGTCCGGCGGAGCCTCCGATTACGTCGGCCCCCAACACCGCGATCACATCAAATCTCTGTTCCCGGCCGCGCGCTTTGCAAAATTGCCCGGCGCGGGACATTGGCTTCACGCCGAAAAGCCGCGCGAGTTCGAGGCGGCATTGCGGATCTTCCTCGACGCCTGAAACTGCGCTTTTTGGCTTGAAAAATATCTGGGGATTGGGGCAACCTCCCAATCCACCCTTGCACCCTACGCCGCCTTGCCTATAAGGCAGGACAATTTGCACGCACAGGGGGCCGCCATGCCAAAAAGAACCGACATCCAGTCGATCATGATCATTGGCGCGGGTCCTATTGTCATCGGACAAGCCTGCGAATTTGACTACTCCGGCGCACAGGCCTGTAAGGCCCTCAAGGAGGAAGGTTACCGGGTCATTCTCGTCAACTCGAACCCGGCCACGATCATGACCGATCCCGGTCTTGCCGATGCGACTTACATCGAACCGATCACCCCTGAAATTGTCGCGAAGATCATCGAAAAAGAACGCCCCGACGCCCTGTTGCCGACCATGGGCGGTCAGACCGGCCTCAACACCTCGCTGGCGCTTGAGGAAATGGGCGTGTTGGCCAAATACGGCGTCGAGATGATTGGGGCGAAACGCGAAGCCATTGAAATGGCAGAGGATCGCAAATTGTTCCGCGAGGCGATGGACAGGCTGGGCATTGAAAACCCCAAGGCCACTATCGTCACCGCCCCGAAGAATGCGGCTGGCAAAAAGGACCTTGCTGCAGGCGTTGCTCTGGCCGTTGATGCGCTGGAATATGTCGGCCTGCCCGCAATCATCCGTCCCGCCTTTACCATGGGCGGCACCGGCGGCGGCGTGGCATATAACCGCGAAGATTACGAGTTTTTCTGCCGCTCCGGCATGGATGCCTCACCGATGGGCCAGATCCTGATCGATGAATCTCTGCTGGGCTGGAAAGAGTTCGAGATGGAGGTGGTGCGCGACACTGCTGACAATGCCATCATCGTGTGTTCCATCGAAAACGTGGACCCGATGGGCGTGCACACAGGTGATTCCATCACTGTGGCCCCGGCCCTGACGCTGACAGACAAAGAATACCAGATCATGCGCAATCACTCGATTGCCGTGTTGCGTGAGATTGGCGTCGAAACGGGCGGCTCGAACGTGCAGTGGGCCGTGAACCCGGCTGACGGCCGCATGGTTGTGATCGAAATGAACCCGCGCGTCTCGCGGTCTTCCGCGCTGGCCTCCAAGGCGACGGGTTTCCCGATTGCCAAGATTGCCGCAAAGCTGGCTGTGGGCTTCACGCTGGACGAATTGGACAATGACATTACCGGCGTCACACCCGCCAGTTTTGAACCAACGATCGACTATGTCGTCACCAAAATCCCGAAATTCGCGTTTGAGAAATTCCCCGGTTCCGAGCCAAACCTGACCACCGCGATGAAATCCGTGGGCGAGGCGATGTCAATCGGCCGCACCATCCACGAGAGCATGCAAAAAGCGCTGGCGTCGATGGAATCCGGCCTGACCGGATTTGACGAGATTGACATTCCCGGTGCGCCTGAAAAGGCCGCACTTGTCAAAGCAATCAGCAAGCAGACACCGGACCGCTTGCTGACCATAGCACAGGCCATGCGGCACGGTATGTCTGACGATGACATTCACGGCGTGACCATGTTCGATCCCTGGTTTCTTGCGCGCATCCGCGAGATTATTGAGGCCGAGGCCGAGGTCCGCCGGAACGGGCTGCCCGTGACAGAACAAGGGCTGCGTCATCTCAAGATGATGGGCTTTACCGATGCCCGTCTGGCCACTCTGACGGGACGTGACGAAGACAACGTGCGGCGCGCGCGCCTGAACCTTGGCGTCGTCGCCTGTTTCAAACGCATCGACACCTGCGCCGCCGAATTTGAGGCGCAGACGCCTTATATGTACTCCACCTATGAGGCCCCGATGATGGGCGACGTGGAATGCGAGGCGCGCCCCTCTGATCGCAAAAAAGTCGTGATCCTTGGCGGTGGCCCCAACCGGATCGGCCAAGGGATCGAGTTTGATTACTGCTGCTGTCACGCCTGCTACGCCCTGACCGACGCGGGCTATGAGACCATCATGGTCAACTGCAACCCCGAGACTGTCTCGACCGATTATGACACCTCGGACCGCTTGTATTTCGAGCCTCTGACCTTTGAACACGTGATGGAGATCATGCGCGTCGAGCAGGAAAACGGCACGCTGCACGGTGTCATCGTCCAGTTTGGCGGCCAAACACCGCTGAAGCTTGCCAATGCACTCCAAGAGGCAGGCATCCCGATCCTTGGCACCACGCCCGACGCGATCGATTTGGCCGAAGACCGCGAACGCTTTGCAGATCTGGTGCAAAAACTCGGTTTGAAACAGCCCCACAACGGCATCGCGCACAGCGACGCAGAGGCGTTGGAGATTGCCTCCGACATCGGCTTCCCGCTGGTGATCCGCCCGTCCTACGTTCTGGGCGGCCGCGCCATGGAGATTGTGCGCGATCAGGCTTCGCTGGAACGCTACATCACCTCAGCAGTGGTGGTGTCGGGGGACAGCCCTGTCTTGCTCGACAGCTACCTCTCTGGCGCAGTGGAACTGGATGTGGACGCGCTTTGTGACGGTACGGATGTGCATGTCGCGGGCATCATGCAGCACATCGAAGAGGCGGGCGTGCATTCGGGTGACAGTGCCTGTTCGCTACCGCCCTATTCACTGGCACCCGAGATTATTGCCGAGGTCGAAAAACAGACCCGTGCGCTGGCGCTGGCGTTGAATGTCGTTGGCCTGATGAACATCCAATTCGCGGTCAAAGACGGCGAAATCTATCTGATTGAGGTCAACCCGCGCGCCTCGCGTACCGTGCCGTTTGTCGCCAAAGCCACGGACTCTGCCATTGCGTCCATCGCCGCGCGCATCATGGCAGGCGAGCCGCTCAGCAACTTCCCGTTGCGCGCACCCTACCCAGCGCAGGCCGCCTATTCTGACGTGCTGCCTCTGGGCGATCCGATGACGCTCGCCAATCCCAATATGCCGTGGTTTTCGGTCAAAGAGGCGGTGCTGCCCTTTGCCCGCTTCCCCGGTGTGGATACTTTGCTTGGCCCTGAAATGCGCTCGACCGGTGAGGTCATGGGCTGGGACCGTGATTTCCCCCGCGCCTTCCTCAAGGCACAGATTGGTGCCGGCAACCCGCTGCCGCGTCAGGGCTGTGCGTTCATCTCGATCAAGGACATGGACAAGACCGACGACATGCTGGGTGCGGCCGAGATTCTGCTCGAACAGAATTTCACCCTCGTCGCCACCCGCGGCACCGCCGAATGGCTCAACGCCCATGGCCACACCTGCAGCGTGGTCAACAAAGTCTACGAAGGCCGTCCCGATGTGACCGACATGATGAAGGACGAGGCGATCCATCTGGTAATGAACACCACCGAAGGCAGCCAGGCCGTCGAGGACAGCAAGTCCATCCGCAGCATCGCCTTGTTCGATAAGATCCCGTATTTCACGACCGCCGCCGGAAGCTATGCAGCAGCGCTGGCAATCAAGGCGCAGGCCGAGGATGAAATTGGGGTGAAGGCATTGCAGGGGTAAATGGATTTATTCCTCACCCGCAGGACGATTTCGCCCGATGATGGGCGAAGCCTCTCTCTTTCGACCTGTCCCGGCTGATATTTCCTTTGTTCCGGTGTCGGCATTGAGCCCTAAGTGACCGTTGCTGCCGCGCAGCTAGATGATCCTCTGTTCAAGTTCCGCCGGGTCATCAACATCGACGTGCCAGAATGCGTCTGCGCCATCCGGCATCTCTTTTAGCACGCGCTCGAAGTCTCTCTTGTTAGTGCAGCGCCGTATCGCCCATGCAGTCCCTTCAATCGCATTATCCGGCGTCAAGTTGTGGTTCCTGCGAACCTGCTTCACTTCGGCAACCAGTTCGGACCGCTCGGGGAAAGGAACAGGACGTTCCGTAACAACCCAGCCATTAACGAAAATGGCACGAAGCACACTTGGAAGAACCGCCGCGAAGTCCAATCCCTGTTGAGCGGTCAAGCGGCGGCGAAACACCTGAAACACTGCATCAACGGCAGTATAGGCCATGTTGTCCGACTCAAGACACATGCGCTCTTTCGCATCGTCCAAAAACGCCTGCCACTCTTTGGAGGCGTGTCTGTAAGTCCACGGCATTGGCATGTGCGGTTTCGGCCCTGAGTAATTCCTTTACCAAGGAACCTACAAACATTGGCCTTATACTGTCGATAAGTGAAGGGCAAATTCGTCCCTCACAGCAGCCATCCGCGCGGCTGTCGCCAAATGGGTCATCCGGTGCGCGCACCGGCCGTTCAAAGGTCTGCCGCATCCATCATTTGGTGCCAAGACTGCACTCTTGCCCCCAAGAGTCTGCGTTGCTCTCCGGTTTTTCGGTGATGCTGACCCTTGAAACGGCAGCCCCATCAAAAACCGGTATCCCAGCTTCTACCGAATAACATGGACCGAACATTTGGCATGGCGCACCACTCTGGCGGCGGTTGACCCGATAAAGAAGTCTTCCAGACCCGGCTTGTGCGATGCCACGATGATGCAGTCAGTACCATGGGCGTCGGCGTAGTCGACGATGGCCCGTCCGGCATGACCATGTAGCATTTTGGTCTCTGCGCCCGGCAAGGCCTTGGCCGATTGGGTCAGCAAATCTGAAACTTCGTCGCGTCTGCTGGCCAGCACATCATCTGGGATCTGGGCTGTCGCATAGGCTGGAATGGTTTCCATCACATGCACAACAGTGAATTTTGCACCCTCGTCTGCCAGCGCCTGCGCCAAGAGGTAGGATGATTTGGGATCGTGATCTTCATCAAGAACCACCGGAACAAGAATATTCTTATACATGCACTGTCTCCAAATAGATCGGCTGCGTTGTTATTGATCAGTATTGCACGCGGCACCGCATCTCGCCTTTGACATATGTCAAAGAGATCTCGCCTCACTGACCACGTAAATGACCGGTTCAAAAAACCCGCTCCCATTAGGTGCTCCCGGTCCTGCGGCCCCCCATCCGGCGAACTCCTGCTCATCATGTGGTCCGCGCGCGGACCGATATGCTATGCTTTGGCTATTATTTCAGAAAGGAACCATTGCCATGCGCTTTCTCATTCCCGCTGCCCTGCTTGCCCTCACTGCCTGCACCCCGGAGCCTGCGCCCGTCACCGGCTCTCTGCCATTCTTTGGTGATGGATACCGTTTCAAGGGCGACGCCTGCCGCCGCCTTGGGGAATCCCCGGAGACGGCCGAGTATCTTGACCACACCGCCGATCTGGTCGGCTGTCCCGAAGGCCTCGAGAACCTCGGCGTATTCGTAACCGACTCAGGCGCTCAGGAAGTTGCGCGGCAGGACGGTTATATCCTCTATTCGGTGCCGCGCGGGTAAGCGGCACACGCACAAACGCAATTCAGACATGATACAGACGTGCCCAATTGGCCGCTTCCCTTGACCTTCGCCCCCGCTTGCCCCCAAATCAGCACACGCCGAAGGAGGTCATTAAATGCACACACCCGCGATCACAGGCACGGGCGTTTTCACGCCGGATCAGGTCATCAAAAATGCCGAGCTGGTCACGGCCTTCAACGCCTATGTCGATCTGTTCAATGCAGAACACGCTAGCGCAATCGAAGCGGGTGAAGTGGCGGCCAAGGAATATTCGTCCGAGGACTTTATCGTCAAAGCCTCGGGAATAAATCAACGCTATGTTATTGATAAAACGGGGATTCTTGACCCCCACGTGATGCACCCTTTGTTGCGTCAGCGCAGCGATGATGAACCCAGTCTGATGGCGGAAATGGCACTGGATGCGGCACATAAGGCACTGGTTCAAGCGGGCAAAACGGCGACAGATGTCGATGCAGTGATTTGTGCCTGTTCCAACCTTGAACGCGCCTACCCTGCGATTGCCATTGAAATTCAGGACAAGTTGCAAAGTCAGGGGTTCGCCTTTGATATGAACGTCGCCTGTTCGTCAGCCACCTTTGGCATTCAAGCCGCTGCTGACATGGTGCGATCCGGGTCGATCCGATCTGCATTGGTGGTTAATCCTGAAATTTGTTCAGCCCATCTGGAATGGCGGGACCGGGATTGTCATTTCATCTTTGGCGATGTGGCTACCGCAACGCTGATTGAGCGCGCAGAGGACGCCAAGGGCGCGTATTTTGAAATAAAATCAACGCGTTGCGCGACCACTTTTTCGAACAACATCCGCAACAACAATGGGTATTTGCGCCGGTCACGCCCCGACGGGTTGCGCGACCGCCGCGACATGCAATTCATGCAAAATGGCCGCAAGGTGTTTAAAGAAGTGCTGCCCCTCGTGGCCGATCACATCGCGGTCCATCTGGACGCGAGCGGCGTGCAAGCCGATGATTTGAAAAGGCTTTGGCTGCATCAAGCAAACAAATCCATGAACGACTTTATCGGGCGCAAGGTTCTGGGCCGCACGCCAGAACCAGGTGAACAGCCCAATATCCTGCAGGACTACGCCAACACCTCATCGGCCGGCTCGATCATCGCGTTCTCAAAATATTCCAACGATCTCAAGGACGGTGACCTGGGGCTGATTTGTTCGTTTGGCGCGGGATACTCTGTGGGGTCTGTATTGCTGCAACGCCACGCTTAAGGCGTTTTTGCCGACACCCGATTATGAACCTCTTCGGCCGTCTCTACCCGCTCTGAATAGCGGTCGACCAAATAATCTGAACGTCCACGCACCAGCCACGTGAATTTTACCAGCTCTTCCATGACATCGACGATCCGGTTGTAATACGGGCCCTTCGGCAAACGTCCCTCGCTGTCAAATTCCAACCACGCTTTGGGCAGGCTGGATTGATTGGGGATTGTCACCATCCGCATCCAACGTCCCAGAATGCGCATTTGATTAACAGCATTGAATGATTGCGATCCGCCACTGACCTGCATGACGGCCAATGTCTTGCCCTGGGTCGGTCTGATCCCCCCTTTGAGGGACAATGGCAGCCAATCAATCTGGGCCTTCATGATCGCCGTCATCGCGCCATGACGCTCCGGGCTTGACCATACCATGCCCTCTGACCACACCGCCAATTCGCGCAATTCGGCGACCTTTGGGTGCTCTGGTTCCGCGCCGTCTGGCAACGGCAGGCCAGTGGGATCAAACACCTTGGTCTCACATCCCAAAAGCCGCAGAATGCGCGCTGCCTCAAGGGCCGCTTTGCGAGAATAACTTACCTCTCTCAAAGATCCGTAGAGGAGTAGAATGCGGGGTTTGTGGCCTGGGTCAACGTGCGCTTTGAGTGCGGTCACGTCTATTTCATGCAGCGATGCAGGGTCGAGAGCCGGGAATGTATCAGCCACTCTCTTCTTCCAGATTAAGCTTCATATCGATCAAGATCTGCTGCAAACCGGTGGTTTCTTTCAACAACCGCTTGGCTTCGTTGACCGTGATACGCCCGTCTTCCATGGATTGCTGGTATTCGGCCATCAGCATCGCGAAACGCTGGCTCAGGGCAATCACGTCCGAATTCACACCGCCTTTGCGGTCCGCATTTGGGAGGCGGTCATCATACTTAAGACCGATCCCCTTCAACTCGGCAAGGGCAGCCGTCACATGAGGATAGCTCGATGCATCTTCAAGCAGGGCCACCGCATCAATTGGCATAAAGCGATCGGAGTGTTCCTCGTTGTCAGAGTAGTATCGGCCAAGGGTCGCCTTTGACTTGCCAGTCAAAGCGCAGGCCGTCTCGATGCCAACATCTTTGACCAAAGCCTCGGTGTGCTTTTTTAGATAACTGCCGATACCAGCCATATTATAATCCCAATCACTACTGCATTTTCCCCTATAGGTTACTTGGGGGAAAGGTCTTTAGGTTTTCCCATTAATCGCTGAGATTGGAAATGTCATTCATTAATCACTTCTGCCGCTTTTGGCAGGATGTATCAGTGACCGCTTTCCCCTCGTGCGGTATTGGGTGGGGTTCGTGCTTTTCTGTGGAGCCGGGGGGCCACAGGCCGGTGTTCGGCAGCAGATTGCACGAACCCTCCACTACTTGAAGTCTTGATTGAGCTGCAATAGTGGCGATAGACCAAGACCATGGCAAAACTGTATTTTCATTACTCAACCATGAACGCTGGCAAGTCGACTGTGCTGCTGCAGGCGGCCCATAATTATGTCGAACGCGGCATGGTGCCGTATTTGTTGACAGCACAGTTTGACAAACGCGCGGGAGAAGCGCGTATCGCGTCCCGAATAGGGATCGGGCAAGAGGCCGATACATTCGCCGTAGGAGAAGACCTGTTCGCCAAGATCAAGAACCGCCTGGCAGCGGGCCCCTGCGCGTGTGTCTTTATTGATGAAGCGCAATTTTTGGAACCTGAGCAGGTCTGGCAACTCGCCCGCGCCGTGGACGATCTGGGCGTACCGGTGATGTGTTTTGGCCTGCGCGTCGATTTTCGCGGCATGTTGTTTCCCGGATCAGCCACCTTGCTGGCCCTGTGTGACGAAATGCGCGAGGTTCGTACAATATGCCATTGCGGCAAGAAGGCGACGATGGTTGTGCGGTTCGATGCAAACGGCACGGCGCTGCGCGACGGGGCACAGGTTCAGATTGGCGGAAATGAAACCTACCTGTCATTGTGCCGCAAACATTGGCGCGAGGCCGTGGGCGATACCTAGACCGTATTCGGTGGTGTTTGCCCGGCAAAAAACGCTTTGAGATTGTCGACAGCCATCAGCCCCATATCAACGCGGACCTCAAGTGCCGCGGTCCCCAGATGCGGCAACAACACCGCGTTATCCAAAGCACGCAGTGCGCTTGGTACCGCTGGTTCAAATTCATAGACATCGAGCCCTGCACCGCCGATTTGTTTGGCTTGCAAGGCGGCGATCAACGCGGCCTCCTCCACCACATCGCCGCGTGAGATGTTGATCAGATGCGCATGTGGTTGCATCGCTGACAGGATATCAGCGCCGATCAGGTGGCGTGTTTCGGGGCTGCCTGGAACGGCTGCAACCATGATGTCGACAGCACCTGCAAGGCTCGCCAAATCCCGCGTCTTCATTATCGGAAACTCAACAGTTTTATCGCTGCGGTTAAAATACATGACCTTCATGCCAAAGCCATAATGACAGCGCCGGGCAATCGCCTGGCCGATACGGCCCATGCCGACAATACCCACGGTCTTGCCGGTCAAATGCAGACCCAACATTTGTGTGGGATGCCATCCTTTCCACTGACCTGAGCGGACCAGACGCTCACCTTCGGCAGCGCGCCTTGCGCTCATAAGCATCAGGGTCATTGCGATGTCTGCGGTGGCGTCCGTGACGGCACCGGGGGTATTGGTCACAACCAGACCGGCGGATCGCGCGGCAGCGGCGTCAATGTGGTTATAGCCGACGCCAAAATTGGCCAGGATCCGGCATCGAGGATCAGGTACATCTGCGAAAACATGCGCCGAAAAAGCATCCCCAAGGGTCGGCAGCACACCATCGAATTCGCGCAGTGCTGCACGTAATTCATTATCGCTGAGCGGCCCCGTTTCTGGCCGCACGGTAAGCTCAAACCCATCAAGTTGTGTCGTGACCTCTGGCGGCAGGGGCCTCGTTACCAATATCTTTGTCAATGCATCCGCCCTCCGTCTGGCACGGTTTGATCTGGTGCCAGCAAAACAATTTCGCCGTCCTGATCTGGCACACCAAGCACAAGAACCTCGGACATAAAGGGGCCAATCTGGCGTGGCGGGAAGTTCACCACAGCCATCACCTGCCGTCCAATGAGAGTCTGAGGTTTATAATGCGCGGTGATCTGGGCGGAGGTTTTGCGCACACCAAGGGGCGCACCAAAATCGACCCAAAGCTTGATCGCTGGCTTGCGTGCTTCGGGAAAAGGCTCTGCTTTGGTGACGGTCCCCACACGAATATCGACTTTTAGAAAATCATCAAAATTCAGTTCAACCACGGGCAAGCTCCCTTGCGCGGTCTGTTGCGGCTTTCACGGCCCGTTTCAAAAGGGCGGGAAACCCATGATCTTCGTCCATCAGGACCTCTAATGCCGCTTGGGTCGTTCCATTGGGGCTGGTTACATTGACGCGCAACTGTGACGGCGTCTCCTCCGATTGCAGAGCCAGCGCCCCAGCACCTGCGACGGTTGCCTTGGCCAATTGCATCGACAGCTCAGCCGGAAGTCCCTGCGCCACACCAGCCGCGGCCATGGTTTCGATCATATGAAACACATAGGCCGGACCCGATCCGCTGACCCCGGTGACCGCATCAATCTGCGCTTCCGCATCAAGCCGAACGACATCACCAACCGCACTGAGCAACGCCTCCGCCTCGTCCAACGCTTTTGGACCTGCCGCTGCATTGGCGACGATTGCTGTGATGCCTTGGAAAATCGCCGCTGGCGTGTTGGGCATGGCGCGCACTATCGGGGTCTGTGCCCCCAAAGTCTGCTCAAAATAGCTGATTGTGGTGCCTGCGGCCACACTAACAAACAATGTGGTTCCGTTGCCCATCATTTTCAGCGTGGGCAATGCGTCGGCCATCATCTGTGGCTTGACCGCCACCAGAACAATAGCGGGTTTGGCAGGCAATGTGGTGTTCAGGTGCACGCCCTGCTCCTGCAACCAGTCCGAAGGATAGGGGTCGATCACCCAAACTGACGCTGCAGGCAGGCCCCGTGCCAGCCAACCGGCCAACATCGCTGACCCCATCTTGCCGCAGCCCAGCAGAACCAATCCCTCGGTCGCAAATCGGCTGTTTTTCATCGTATATCCCCTGAAACAACTTTCTCAGGGCAAAGTGTTACGCGTGGCCGTAGGCCTCTGCAATGGCGACCTGAAGCGCCTGTTTGGGCGTTTGATCCCCCCAGACCAAAAGCTGAATCGCGGGATAATATCGCTCCGCACTCATCACTGCCGCACCGATCATGGTATCGATTTGCTCAGGCGAGGCATCCTGCCCGCCGGCCAGCACCAGACCGTAGCGATAGACCATCAGCTTTTGTTCGGCCCAATAGGTGAACGCACCTGCCCAGCATTGATCGTTCACTGAATTGAGCAATTCATATAGTTTGGGCAGTTTTTCTGCCGGCGGCTCCATCTCGAAGGTACAGATCAGACGCAGGGTTTCGTCAAAAGCCGACCACGCGAGGGTGATCGAATACGTCCGCCATTGGCCTTCGACAGCCATGGCAATCTGTTCATCAGAGATGCGGTCGAAATCCCATTCATGATGCGCGGCCAAATGCTCAACAATATCAATGGGATGGATGTCGTCTTCAAGGTACTGCTCGGTCAGGGCCATTTCGCCACCTCTTTTTTTATTCCTAGCCTCGGGCGCATTACGCCACCAGACTTGGGTGCCTGTACTATAGGGCGTGGGGCAAACCACCCCCTATACAAGATATGGTGCGGGTTAGCTGCGATTGTGGCAACCCCCTTTCTTGGGGATAACCACATTTGGTAGGGGATAACTGCAATATGTTGTGGACGAATTGGGACCAGACGCAAAGTTTAGACCCTAAACCCGCTTTTTTGTCTCAATGAGATCACATTAGACAAACAACAAACGTATCAGAGGCGGTTACATGCCGCCGTTCATTAATACAAAACTTTGGAAACGTTCAGCCTTTTTTGGCGTCCAACGCATCCAGCCGCGCCTTAAGCGCCTCGTTTTCTTCGCGCGCTTTTTGGGCCATCGCGCGCACTGCATCGAATTCTTCGCGGGTGACAAAATCGCGGTCCGATAGCCAACGGTCCAGCATCCCCTTGAACGCGGTTTCGGCCTCGTCCTTGGCACCTTGGGCGACACCCATCGCATTGGTCATCATTTTCGAAACGTCATCTAAGAACTTGTTACGGGTTTGCATGTCTGGTCTCCGGTGTCTGCTGTTGATCACTATATGGTGTCTCTTTCTCGTTCCCGCAAGGTTGACTTCCCTGCAATGTCAGGGTCAATCAACCACATGATAGCGATGCTCCCTTTTCCCGACATTTCGCCCGAGATATTTGAAATCTCTGTATTTGGCATGACATTTGCGCTGCGTTGGTACGCGCTGGCCTATATCGTTGGCATCATATTGGGGTGGCGATTGGTGGTGCGCGCAGTGCGCACCCCTCGGATTTGGAAAAACAACCAACCGGTGATGAGCGCGGAACAGGTCGAGGACCTGCTGTTCTGGGTAATTCTGGGCGTCATCCTTGGTGGGCGTTTGGGATATGTGTTGTTCTATCAACCCGGCTTTTACCTATCGAACCCATTGCAAATCCTCAAGCTTTGGCAAGGCGGCATGTCGTTTCATGGCGGAGCCATAGGCGTGATTGTGGCGGGCTTTTACTATACATACCGTCACAAAATCGCAAAGATATCGACAGGCGATATGATCTGTCTTGGTCTTGCACCGGGCCTGTTTTTGGGACGTATCGCCAATTTCATCAATGCCGAGCTTTGGGGGCGCGCCACGAATGTGCCCTGGGGTGTCGCATTTCCAACAGAGGCGGCCCAGTTTTGTCCGGCGATTGAGGGCATCTGCGCGCGCCACCCTTCGCAGCTTTATGAAGCTTTGCTTGAGGGGCTGGTGCTTGGTGGGTTGCTGGTCTGGATGGCGTGGCGGCGTGGGGCGCTTAAGCGCGAAGGACTGATCGGCGGTACTTTTCTGGCTGGCTATGGCATTGCGCGGTTCCTGGTTGAATTTGTACGCCAGCCCGACGCGCAGTTTATCAGCGACGGCAATCCGCTTGGCCTTGCATGGCACATGAGCGGTTATGGGCTGACCATGGGGCAGATTCTTTGCCTGCCGATGATGGCTGTCGGTGCGTTCCTGATTGTGCGTGCACGCCGCGCGTAATGACGCTGCGCGATCATATCATCACGCGCATCATGGCCGAGGGACCGATGCGGCTGGATCACTTTATGACCACGTGCCTGCTGCACCCGACCAAGGGCTATTACACGACCCGGCAACCGTTTGGCCAAACAGGTGATTTCATAACGGCCCCCGAGATAAGCCAGATGTTTGGTGAACTCATTGGGCTTTGTCTGGCGCAGACATGGCTGACGAACGGCGCACCAGACAGGTTCACCCTTGCGGAACTGGGGCCGGGGCGCGGCACGTTGATGGCTGACGCGTTGCGGGCTTGTCGGGCTGTGCCGGGGTTTCTGGACGCTGCGCAAATAGTGCTGGTTGAGGCCTCCCCCATCTTGCAGGAGCAGCAGCGCAAGGTCTTGAGGGGCCATCACGCCAGCTGGATCAATAGCACCGCCCAGTTACCGGATGCCCCACTTTATCTCATTGCGAACGAATTCTTTGACGCGCTCCCTATCCGACAATTTGTGCCCGCGACCAAACAGTGGCGCGAGCGGCTGGTCGGTGTAATGGACGGCGCATTGCACATGGGGCTTGGCCCTGCTTTGCCCCAACCCTTTCTTGCCCACCGTCTGGAAGATACTTGTGACGGGGATGTGGTTGAAATCTGCACGGCAGCGACGACCGTGATCTGCGATATTGCCGCCCGCGTCGACACCTACGGAGGGGCGGCTTTGATCGTGGATTACGGCGATTGGCGGTCTTTGGGGGATACGTTTCAGGCGCTCAATAATCATCAACCGGTCGATCCTTTGGTGGATCCGGGCAATGCCGATTTGACCGCGCATGTTGATTTCGAGGCTCTGGCACAAGCAGCGGCACCCGCCCGCTTTTCCAAGCTGACCCCGCAGGGTGTGTTTCTGGAACGCCTCGGCATCACGGACCGCGCACAGAAACTGGCCGCCGCATTGGACGGAACCGCGCTTGATGCGCATGTCACTGCACATCGGCGGTTGACGCATCCCTCAGAAATGGGAAACCTGTTCAAAGTGCTGGGGCTTTACCAAAATGGCAAAATGCCCCCACCGGGATTGCAGCCATGACGCTTGAAATTCTCACTTCTGATGCGCTGACACCTCTAAGACACGGGTTCTTTACCCGCCGTGGCGGCGCGTCATCGGGTGTGTATGCCGGGTTGAACTGCGGCACAGGCAGCACGGATCAGCGTGAAGTCGTTGAGATCAACCGCGCACGTGTCGCTGACGCTATGGGAGTGGCCGCGGACCACCTGTTGGGTGTTCATCAGGTGCATTCAGCAGAGGTTGTAACAGCCACTGAACCATTGACCGAAAAACCGCGTGCAGACGCTTTGGTCACCCGCACGCCCGGCTTGGCCCTGTCTGTACTGACGGCAGATTGCCAGCCCGTGCTTTTTGCAGATGTCGAGACCGGTGTGATTGGTGCGGCCCATGCCGGGTGGCGCGGTACGCTTGATGGCATTTTGACGGCGACGGTGGACGCGATGGTGGCGCTTGGTGCGATCCGCGAAAACATCAGTGCAGTCATAGGCCCTTCAATCAGCCAACGTGCCTATGAAGTTGGCCCCGAATTTATCGATGCCTTTTTAGCTGAGGACCCCGATTATGCCCGCTATTTCGCCGGGGGCGATGGTGATCGGATGCAATTTGACCTTCCCGGCTTTGGTCTGAACCGTTTGCGCGCTGCGGGCGTGGGACATGCGGAGTGGACCCGGCACTGTACCTATAGCGATCCTGAACGGTTTTATTCCTACAGGCGCACGACCCATGCCAAAGAAGCAGATTATGGTCGTTTGATTGCGGCCATCACCCTTTGATCTGGGCAAGATTGGGGCAATCTCTGCCGCTCTTCTGCCCAAGACCACCGTCCTGAACTTGGAAACAATCAGATTTTATTGCTGCAATTGAACACTAATCACGTTCAAAGCTGTTAAAAATAGGGGGCTTTGAGAATAAGGCAGAACCATCACAAATGGCCCCGGAATTTATTTCGGGTTTCTTGAATTTTCTTTGAACTGCCAAAAACTGGCCCGATTGCCGGGGCATATTCATCCTCAAGCAAGGGCAGACGCCCACAAAAACAAATCGAGGATCAGAAACATGAAAACCAACACACGCTTCATCAAAGGTGTCGTCGCTGCAGCCGCAAAGAACGATACAGTTATGCCTTGGGCCCGCGGTGCACGCCGTGCCGCTTTCATCGCAAAGCGCAACGGCTCAGAGCAGTCTCGCAAGTCTGCATAAGCCACGAGAGGTTATTTTCTGATCGTCCCATCGGGATGAATTGTGCGTCAGGATCCGCTTTCGTTGGTTCGTGAAAGGGCTTCAACGTTTTGGGATTTGACGTTGCGCGAATTGTGGGAAGAACCGCATGGATTGAGGAAACAGAGCCGTACACATCGGTCAAATTGACATATCATGAAGTTCTAAAGATCTGTGGTTTTTGACAATAGTATTTGGAGATGGCGATTTAGCCATCTTTTGTAACAAGAAATGACACCTTAAGTTGTTTCCGTTCTTGCTGGTGGGGGCCAACACGGATGTGACTTTCCGAATAAAGGTCTTTGCATGACACTCTCTGCTGCCCCTACCCCTAGCTATTCCAATTCGTCCGATTCTGCTGGAAGGCCGGGCGTTGCCGCACCGCGCAGCTACTTCGCGGAATCGAGCGATAAAGAGCAATTTCCGTCCCGCAGTTTCGAAGTGGCCGCATTGCGCAGCGATGGGTCGCTTTATGTTGGTCAGGACATCGCCCCGGCACTGCCTTTGTTCGACGCTGCATTTTCAGCCTTTGCCCGTGGCACGCTGATCCAGACAATTGATGGCGACATTGCCATCGAAGATTTGCAACCGGGCGACATGATCAACACGACATCTGGCAAGCCTTCGATGTTGGTCTGGCTCGGCTCAACGAGTTTTTCCCCCATTGATGCCCGGCGGCGCGTTCCACTGACAAGTATTATGCCCGACAGCTTCGGGCAGTCACGCCCCAACTCAGTTCTGACCGTTGGCCCCAGTGCACGGGTGCTGCACACGCCTCATCGTCTGCGATCAGGTGCGGGATCCACCCGTATGTTGACCCCCGTTCGCGAGCTTTTGGATGGGGTGAATGTCATTGAGGTGGTTCCACCGACGCCGGTGCGCCTGTTTCACATGTGTCTGGAACGCCATGCGGCTGTCCATGCGGGTGGGATCGAGATGGAGACATTCCACCCGGGTGTCAATGGAATGCGCACTCTGCCGCATCATCTGCAACGTCAGTTTTTGGCGATGTTTCCACGCATTGGTCATGTCTGCGATTTCGGGCCTTTGGCGCATCCACGCGCGCCTGTTTCCGAGGTTTAGTCGGTCACTATTTGAGCAGGGACAGCGCCACGATGCCGCTAACCCCTAGAGCTTTCCGCTAGGGGTTAGCGGCAAGGCGTTGCTCCAAAACATCAAAGGGCACGCCAGGTTCATCCTTGGCACCGCGGATCACAAGACTGGTCTTAACGCTGGCCACATTTGGCGTGGTCAACAATTGGCCCGTCAAAAAGCTCTGAAAACCACTCAGATCAGGGGCCACGCATTTAAGAATAAAATCGACCTCACCATTGAGCATGTGACATTCACGAACAAGCGGCCAGTCGCGGCATTTCTGTTCAAACGCACTCAGGTCAACTTCGGCCTGGCTGGTCAGTCCGACCATGGCAAAAACCTGCACTTCAAAGCCCAGCTCGCGCGCGTCAACCTCGGCAAAGTAGCCTTTGATATAACCCTGTTCCTCAAGTGTGCGGACGCGGCGCAGGCAGGGCGGTGCCGAAATGCCGACCCGTTTTGCCAGTTCGACATTCGTCATCCGGCCATCTGCCTGTAGTTCGGCAAGAATCTTGCGGTCTATTGGGTCAAGCCGTGTGCCAGCCATGATGAATCTTCTCCTGCAAATTACGATTGTTATACCAGCGCCGCCGTCATGCGCAATAATGTTTCGCAGTTGCGCAAGATTGTTTCTGGAGTCGAGAGGACAGGCGGAAAATGCGGCGATCCTTATCGCCAATGTCAGTTCTTACTACCGCTCAATCGAGGGGTTTAAGCGCGGCCTCTGCGCGTCTATATCACAGGGGCTGTAAATCATGTTCGGGGGATGCCAGATGGCCGAAACACGTAAAACCAAGGTTCTGATCATCGGTTCCGGGCCTGCGGGATATACCGCAGGGGTCTATGCCAGCCGCGCCATGCTGGAACCCATTCTGGTGCAAGGGATAGAGCCGGGCGGCCAGTTGACCACCACCACCGAAGTTGAAAACTGGCCGGGTGACACCGAAGTGCAAGGACCTGATTTGATGGTCCGCATGGAGGCCCACGCCAAGGCGATGGGCACCGAGATCATAGGTGACATCATCACCGATCTTGACCTGTCGAGCCGTCCGTTTCATGCCAAAGGCGATAGCGGCACCACATATGTTGCGGATGCCGTGATCCTTGCTACTGGCGCACGCGCCAAGTGGCTGGGACTTGAGACCGAAGAGAGATTCAAGGGTTTTGGTGTATCTGCCTGCGCCACCTGCGATGGTTTCTTTTATCGTGGCCAAGAGATTGTTGTGATCGGCGGCGGCAATACGGCCGTTGAAGAGGCGCTTTTTCTGACCAATTTCGCGTCCAAGGTCACGCTGATCCACCGCCGTGATGAACTGCGCGCCGAAAAAATTCTGATCAACCGTCTGATGAAGAACCCAAAGATTGAACCGCTGTGGTTTCATGAATTGGTTGAGGTCTACGGCACCGACAACCCGCTTGGGGTCGAAGGTGTGAAAGTCAAACACACCAAGACGGGAGAGATTACCGATATCGCGGCCAAGGGTGTCTTTGTCGCAATTGGCCATGCGCCCGCGAATGAATTGGTCAAGGACACGCTGGAAACGCACATGGGCGGCTATGTTGTGACCAAGCCAGACAGCACGGAAACGTCAATTCCCGGCGTGTTTGCTGCGGGTGATCTGACCGATCACAAATACCGTCAAGCTGTCACCAGTGCCGGAATGGGATGCATGGCAGCACTGGAAGCAGAGCGCTTTCTGGCGGAGGTTGGCGACGATGAGGGAAACGTCACATCATTGCCTTTGGGCTATGGGGCAGAAGTTAAAGAAGGCGTCTGACGCCGGAACACTGCTTTGCGCTGAAAAAAACGTGCAGTTGCACTGCAATCCTCTAAATCGCCGCCCGGTCGCTTGATTCTCGCCTCAAATCAGGGCTAGGACGCGCACAACGCGGGGTGCAGGCCCCTTTACCAAATGTGAGATTAATGATGCAAACGCCGAACCTTGCCCCCATCCCAGAACTGTATGTTTCCTATGAGTCCGCGCAAAAGCTCAAGAACGAAGCCGGGGATCTGATCAGTCATGATCTGACGCCACGCCAGATTTGCGATTTGGAGCTGCTGATGAACGGCGGTTTTAACCCGTTAAAAGGGTTCCTAAGCGAAGAAGATTACAACGGTGTTGTTGAAAACATGCGTCTCGCCGACGGCGCTTTGTGGCCGATACCGATCAATCTGGACGTATCAGAGGATTTTGCCGCTTCGCTGGAGTTGGGCCAAGACATCGCGTTGCGTGATCAGGAGGGCGTCATCCTTGCCACCATGACCGTGACCGATCGTTGGGAACCCAACAAGGCGCGTGAGGCGGAGAAGGTTTTCGGGGCGGACGACGACGCACATCCGTCGGTCAATTACCTGCACAACACCGCCGGCAAAATCTATCTCGGCGGTCCTGTGACGGGCATTCAGCAGCCGGTGCATTACGATTTCCGCGCCCGCCGTGACACGCCCAACGAATTGCGTGCCTATTTCCGCAAACTGGGCTGGCGCAAGGTCGTGGCATTTCAAACCCGCAACCCGTTGCACCGCGCCCACCAGGAGCTGACTTTTCGTGCCGCACGCGAGGCTCAGGCAAACCTGCTGATCCACCCTGTGGTCGGCCTGACCAAACCGGGCGACGTTGATCACTTTACTCGGGTTCGCTGTTACGAAGCGGTATTGGGTCAATACCCTGCGTCCACCACGGCGATGTCATTGTTGAACCTTGCGATGCGCATGGCTGGCCCCCGCGAAGCGGTATGGCACGGCCTGATCCGCAAGAACCACGGCTGCACCCATTTCATCGTTGGCCGCGATCATGCCGGACCCGGCAAAGACTCCAAGGGCGAAGATTTCTATGGACCCTATGATGCGCAGGACCTGTTCCGCGAGCATCAGGAGGAAATGGGCATCGAGATGGTCGATTTCAAACACATGGTCTATGTACAGGAACGCGCCCAGTACGAGCCCAATGACGAGATCGAGGATCGCGACAATGTCACGATCCTGAACATTTCCGGAACAGAACTGCGCCGCCGGCTGCGCGAAGGGCTGGAAATTCCCGAATGGTTTTCGTTTCCCGAAGTGGTCAAGGAATTGCGTCGTACTTCGCCGCCGCGGTCCGATCAGGGATTTACCGTGTTTTTCACCGGCTTCTCCGGTTCCGGCAAATCGACCATCGCCAACGCTTTGATGGTCAAGCTGATGGAAATGGGCGGACGTCCTGTGACGCTGCTCGATGGCGACATCGTGCGGAAAAACCTCAGCTCCGAACTGGGATTCAGCAAGGAACACCGCGATCTGAACATCCGCCGCATCGGCTATGTGGCGAGTGAGATCACCAAGAATGGCGGTATCGCGATCTGTGCGCCAATCGCACCTTATGCGACCACCCGCCGCGCCGTGCGCGAAGATATCGAGAACTTTGGTGCATTTGTCGAAGTGCACGTGGCCACCAGCATTGAGGAATGCGAACGCCGCGACCGCAAGGGTCTTTACAAGCTGGCGCGTGCGGGAAAGATCAAGGAATTCACAGGGATTTCAGACCCCTATGACGTACCGCAGAACCCGGAACTGTCTTTGGAGACCGAGTCTGTTGATGTGGACAACTGCGCCCATCAGGTGCTGTTGAAACTGGAAAGCATGGGGTTGATCAGCGCCTGATCATGATTTTTTCGAAACGACAAAACGCAGCCCCTCGGGGCTGCGCTTTGTATTTCACAGACTGTCGCGGATGGCCCGCGCTGCGCGCCCTTCCAGATCGGCCCAATGGACGGCCTGCGGTTTGGCCGCACGCAGGCCGGGGGCAAGGGTCGCGTACCCTGTCGCATTCGCACTCTGCATCGCGGCGGCCATCTGATCCGGCGTTTCACACAGGATCATGCCACTGGTGTCAAAGAAATCGCCGATGTTCGGGCAGCCCCAATAGATCGGGACGGTTTCGCACAGAACCGCATCGACGATTTTCTCCGTAAAGTAATTCCGTTCGCGGATGTTTTCGATCACTACCGAAAAGCGGTAGGGGGCCAGCCCGTCAGATTTGGCCGCAAAGGGCGCATAGCCGCGCCCAAGAATGTCCACGTCAAGCCCCTTAGCCTGCACCAGATCGACCATCTCATGCCGCAACAAATGTCCTGCAGTATCCCGCTTGGCCGAGGCGATCAGTGACATGTTGCGCGCCTTGTCGATATCCAGCCTTGCATGTTCCGGCACCCATGTAGTGCCAAACTGGTGCATGATGCCATTCGGGATCACCGCCAGCAGCGCATCATTATGGGTCAGCACGCGATAAAAGCGCCGGTAGGTCCAGCGCAATAGGCGCAAATGCCGCGCGTGAATCCCGGCAGGTTCCACCACCACGATCGACACCTGCGCCGCAGTGCCCCAGCGCAGTTGGAAATGCATCGCAGTTTTGGGGTAGACGATCAGATGATCCGTCGCGGCCAGATGACTGACGGTGCCCTGCGCCAGCCGGTCAGGCCGCCCCAGCGGCCAATGCAGATCATCCAGCGGCATCTGCGCCAGCGCAGGTCCCAATCGCCCACCATAGGGCAACACCGCGATGGCCGGATCAGCCATCCTGCAAACCCGCCTCGGGCAGGCACACATCGCCCGACATGATCACCCTGCCCTGCACGCCGAACCGGATCCCGGTGATCGCTTCGCGTAGCCGCAGTCGAAATCAAAACGCATAGCGAGACCTTCAAAACATAAGAAAAGGCCACAGTTTCCTGCGGCCTCCTACAAATCCCTGATATGCGCCGCGGGGTAAAGCCCCCACAGGCCGTCAGTGTACCATAACCGGCGAATAATCATGTTCGCGGGCGAGGGTAAATGCCAGCTTACGGTCGCCAACTAATGCCAATTGCTGGCCTTGCGCATCATGTACGGCATAAAGAAGCTCCAGACCTTCGGCCTGATCACGCACTTCGCGCGGCAGGTCTGTCACAGCAATCGTTTTGACGTAAACTGTTCTGTCTCTGCCCGCTTGGGTGTTCGTGCTTTCCATCGTTTACCCTTTCTTAATCTTTATGGTCTGTACAACTGTCTCTGGTTTGGCGCGGGTCAAGTCCACGTGCAGCAACCCATTTTCCATCAGGGCCTCGCCGACCTCGACGCCATCGGCCAATACAAATGACCTCTGGAATTGTCTCGCGGCGATGCCTCGGTGCAAAAATACACGATCTGCGCTGTCCTCTGTTTGTCGACCACGGATGACCAACTGACGGTCCTCAACGGTGATCGACAAATCGCTTTCGGCAAATCCGGCCACCGCGAGCGTGATGCGATAGCTAAAATCGGAGGTTTGTTCGATATTGAACGGCGGATAGCCTTCGTTGCCCCCTTTGGCAGTACGTTCCAGCACCCGTTCAAGTTGCTCAAAACCCAACATATGTGGATAAGAGGCCAGCGTTAGTTTCGTCATGCGACACGTCCTTATCATCTCAAGCGACAGTCAAAATTATGGCCCCGCAATCGGCGACCCTTGAATGGAATATGGGGAGGCGAATGGTTCTGCGCAAGGGCTATGCGCATTGATGCCTAACGCGTATGTTGCAGGATCACGTGCAAACGGAATCACCTGTCATATGAATGCCCCAAACGACCTTTCCATGAAAAACGACGATGTATTGCGCGTCGAGCTTGAGGTGTTCCGCCGCGAACACCGCGATCTGGATGAGGCCATTCGGGCATTGGTCGATCGTGGCACCAGTGATCAGCTGACCCTGCAACGTCTGAAAAAACGCAAATTGCGGCTGAAAGATATGATTGCCCAGATTGAAGACCGATTGACCCCGGACATCATCGCCTAAAACCGCACATTGCCTCCCAAGCGCGCATGGGTATAGTGCGCGCTCATTCCACGACCAAGAGGCCGTAATTGCATGACCACTCCTCCCGTTGGCATTATCATGGGTTCCCAATCTGACTGGCCAACCATGCGCGAGGCCGCGACCTTGCTGGATGAACTGGGCGTTCCTTTCGAAACCCGCATCGTGTCGGCGCACCGCACGCCGGACCGGCTGTGGGATTATGGCAAAACCGCAGTAGATCGGGGTCTTCAGGTGATCATCGCCGGGGCCGGCGGTGCCGCGCATTTACCGGGCATGATGGCGTCCAAGACGCGGGTGCCAGTGATTGGTGTGCCCATCCAGACCAAAGCACTGTCGGGTGTGGATTCGCTTTACTCGATTGTCCAGATGCCCAAAGGCTATCCTGTCGCTACGATGGCAATTGGTGCAGCCGGTGCCGCCAACGCGGCGTTGATGGCCGCTGGTATTCTGGCGCTGCATGACGCGGAATTAGCGGCAAGGCTCGACGTCTGGCGCAAAAACCTGAGCGCCTCAATCCCCGAGGTGCCGCGTGAAGACTGATCTTTTGCCTACTGGCAGTACCATCGGTATTCTTGGCGGCGGACAACTGGGGCGCATGCTGTCGGTTGCCGCATCGCGCCTTGGTTTTAAGGCTCACATTTTTGAATCCGGATCAAACCCGCCTGCCGCCGACGTGGCGCATGCGTTGACAACCGCACCCTATGACGACCATGCCGCCCTTACGGCATTTGCAAAATCTTGTGATATCGTCACATTTGAATTTGAAAACATCCCCACGGCAGCCCTCGATGTGATTGAAGCCCATGCCACCATCCGCCCTGGACGTGAGGCATTGCGCATCTCACAGGACCGCCTAACCGAAAAGATGTTCTTGCAGGATCTTGGTCTGATGGTGGCACCGTTTGCGGACGTTCCCGATGCGGCTGCAATGGACGCTGCGCTGCTGTCCATCGGTACCCCTTCGATCCTGAAAACCCGGCGGCTGGGCTATGACGGGAAAGGGCAGGTGCGTTTGCGCAGCACAGATGATGCGGCACCCGCATTGGCGCAGATGAACGGTGCACCAGCGATCCTCGAAGGATTTGTGGACTTCACGCATGAAGTGTCGGTAATTGCCGCACGCAGTTCAACTGGCGATGTCGCCTGCTTTGACCCTGGTGAAAACGTACATCGAGACGGCATATTGCACTCCACAACAGTACCTGCGCGACTGAGTGCAGTGCAGCGCACAGATGCGGTTCTGATGGCGGCCAAGGTATTGAATGCGCTTGATTATGTTGGTGTTTTGGGTGTCGAAATATTCGTCACCCGGAAAGAGCTGATCGTAAATGAGATCGCACCGCGCGTGCACAATTCTGGTCATTGGACGCAAAATGGCTGCACGGTCGATCAGTTCGAACAGCACATTCGCGCGATCACCGGTTGGCCTTTGGGTGACGGCACGCGTTTTGCAGATGTTGTTATGGAAAACCTGATTGGGGATGATATGGACCGGGTTCCAGCCCTTGCTAGGGAAAGCGATACGGCGGTCCACCTCTATGGCAAGTCAGAAACCAAACCAGGCCGCAAAATGGGCCATGTGAACCGGATCACGCGCTGATTTTGAATATCCGGTTCACGCAGGACCAGACAAGTACGCTAACGCATAAACCGATCAGCGATGGCACCCGACATGTAAGATGGCCGCCCTTGCACGAATGTGGCCGCCACCCGCCGGGTTTTCGCATCAAGCACCACAAAGTCTGCCCGCAGGCCGCTGCGTAATTCGCCGCGATCCGTCAGTCCCAAAACCTTTGCAGGCCCGGCCGAAATAAGCCGCCAGGAGGCCGCAAGGTCCATGACCCCGGCATCGGCCAACATCAACGCAGCGCGGCGCGGCGAGGGGTAGTGATAATCAGACGCCAGCGCATCGCACATGCCCATTGAAATCAGATCAAGTGCGGACAGATTGCCGTTGTGTGACCCGCCCCGCACCACATTCGGGGCACCCATGACAACAAAATCACCCGCGTCATGCGCGGCCTCTGCCGCTGTTTGGGTTTCCGGAAATTCAGCGATCTTGACCCCGCGCGAACGCCAGAGCGCGCGTGTCTCGGCAAGCTGGTCATCGTGGCTGCCCATGCGCACATCAGCGGCTGATAAAGCGGCGCAAAGACTTTCAAGTGCTGCGGGCACATCGCCGCTGACCGCATGGAGGTCTTGCATCAACGACAGGTGGGCTTGCGGGTTGCGCCCTGCTTTCAAAGCCTGACCCACCATGCGTTTTGGTGTTTTGCCCGCCGCAAGACGCTCGTGTGGCAGGTGATCATTAAATACCACATAAGACACATCCCACGCCCTTAACCGCTCGGGCAATGTCGCGTATAGGTCAAGCAGATGGGTTTCGAACCTGAGCTGGGCGCGCATGTCGGTCAACAGGCTTGGGGCAGTGTCACGCAGCGCACAGAATACCTGATCGGCAAATTCAAGCCCGCGCAGCCCGCCTTCCCAACTGACAAATTGGGCCAAAACTGCCGTGGTGATCCCGTTCGCGGCCAATTCTGCCTCCGTGGCGATCAGGCCTTCGTTCATCTGCTTCATTGCGCCCCGGCGCGGTGCCAGATGCCGTTCAAATGCGTCGCCATGAAGATCAACAATACCCGGCAGTACAATGAAACCGTGCAGGTCCACGGCATGTCCAATAGGGCCGGCAACAATCAGGCCGTCCGCAACAGACAAGGTGTCGCGGCGCAGGCCTTCGGGCGTCAGCACCTCAGCATCTATGAGATCAAGGCTTCTCATCAGAACCATCTATCCCTGGCAGACAATCGCCGTTGGGACACCCCAGAGAGTCGAAAACACCATCAATAAACGTCATGTTGCGAACGAAATGCCCGGTGTTCAGAAAGGCCATCGTTTGCGCGATAACCCGCGGGTTGTTCATCATGAAGGTATGTGTCACCGGCAACACCAGATGATCTGTCATGCCCTTCAATTTGGTAGATTCCACCGAAACTTTGCCATCATCGGCACCCGGCAACAGGCTCGAAAAATATGGGTTGAGCGATTGCGACCCCGCAATCACGCCCAATGAAAAGTTCGCCGGCGGCAATTTGCGCGGTAACGAGTCTGGTCCCGTTCCCATCTGCGCGCCAGCCGGGCCGTTGATCCAGTCGAATGCGCCGATGTCACCAAGTTCATCAACCACCTCGCTGCCCTGGTTTGGCGGTGCCAACATCACAACACGCCCTACGCGGGATCCACCCGCGTCCGCCACCCACTGCCGGACCAAAATGCCCCCCATCGAATGGGTCACAAAATCAACCTTTTCTGTCCCACACTCTGCGACCGCGTCCGGCAAAGTCTGTTTCACCAGTGATTCTATCGGTGCCTCGGTGGATGGATAACCGGGGCGCACCACGCGAAACTTTTCGGTTTCCAATGCGGCTTCCATGAGGGCAAAAGACGTTTCTGTCCGTGCCAACCCATGCAGCAAGACAACGCAGCGTTCTTGTGACTGCGCGGCAAGCGGCAAGCACAAAAATGACGCGGCAATGAGGATGATGCGGATATACATAGCACATCAGATAGACTGAATTGGCGGGCTGTGAAATGCTGGTCCGCAATTACCTAGCGAAAGTCTGACCATGCGCCTCAAATCTCCACGTGTTGCCGTGCGTGCCATTCTGAAACATCAGGGGCGGTTGTTGTTGGTAAATGCCTATCCGGATGGGCAAAGTGCATTGATGTGCGCGCCGGGCGGAGGTGTGGAAACCGGCGCGTCACTGCCCGACAACCTGCGCCGCGAAGTCTTTGAGGAAACCGGACTGCACATCACAGTGGGCGCGCCTTGTTTGGTGAACGAATTCCATGACCCTGCCAGCGGTTTTCATCAGGTCGACATCTACTTTCACTGCGTGGTCGATGGATCGGCGCAAGTTGATCCCGAGTGGAAAGACAAAGAATCCATTGTGTCTGAGTGGCGTTGGGTAACGGCGGCGGAGCTCGGGAATATGCGCCACAAACCTGATAGCCTGCGTGCCGTGGCATTTGGCGACGCGGGTGCGGTTATGTATGACCCTTTGGAAGAGATCGTGCGCTAACCGCCCAACCAATGCCACCAACCACAAGACACGCCGACAGGATCACCAACAAACCGATCCCCTCGCCCAAGAATACGGCACCTGCAAGAATGGCAATAATCGGGACGCTGAGTTGAACAATAGCAGCCGTCGCGCCATCCAGTTTTGGCAGCACAGAATACCACAAGGCATAGCCCAGGCCGGATGTGACCCCCCCGCAGACAACACCCAGCGCTATGCCAATTGCACTGAAAGTCAGGCCCGTTCCCGCGAGAAAGATCAGCATCAGCGGCAAGCAAAGTAAGAAATTTGCAGATGTCGCGGCCAGCGGATCAGACGAAGTACGGCCAATGATCGTATAAATCGCCCAACCCAAGCCGGCAAAAACCATCAGTGTTGCGCCAACTGTATCTGTCGTCCCACCGGGCCCTGGCCATAATGCGATCAACAGCCCGACAAACGCGACCGACGCCCCGGTGATTTGACGTCGGGTGGGCGTAGCACCCCACAAAGCACCGTGCACGAACATTGTAATCTGAACCACGCCAAACAAGATCAGCGCGCCCAGTCCGGCGTCAAGTGTCAAATACGCCAAAGAAAACGCAATCATGTATACCGTGAGGCTTGCAGCGCCGGGAAGACGATTGCGTCGCAACAATGGGAGGCCTCCGCCTCTGACGCTAATTATCATCCCAAGTACAACGGCACCTGAGAGAACCCTGACAATGGCAAATCCGGATGGGTCAATATGGGATCCATCAATCGCCGCCCGTGTCAGGATGGAATTAGCGGCAAAGGCTACCATCGTCAAAAAGGTCAGAATAGCGAGTTGCATGGTTATGGCTTAGCTGTTGTACAATCACCCGCCAAGAGGCAATTCAGCTTTCATTATGCCTGACAATGGTCAATGAAATACGAATTCGTCCTCATCGGCGAAGCCAGCCAACAAAGCGTCGATCTCACTGGCATCCAGCCCTGACATTGGTCTGGCCTGATTACTAGGTGTCTGCGCCAATTTTTCGCGGATCATGGACACCACATTTCCTTGAATTTCAATATCGTTCAGCGCCGCAATCAGACCCTGTCTTATGATGTCGCGTTGATGCTCGGTTTGCATTTGCATCTGTATTCTCTGCCGCGCAACAGTCATCGCGTTGAGCATTGCCTCGCGCAAAATGTCGGCATTCATGCTTTCTTTGGTCAGAAAATCATGGCAGCCCCCGCGCATGGCCTGCACAGCTGTATCGACCGCCGCGTCACCGGTGATCATGATCTTGCCCGCATCACGGTTCAATGGATCATCCAGGATGTGAGACAACGCTTTCATGCCATCGCCAACCGGCAGACGATAATCAATCATGATCAGGTCATAGCTGGCCTGCCGTACGGCTGTATCGAGTTCCTCAATGCTGCCCACCTCGTCCAGATGGACGCCCAATTCCGTCTTGCTGCTCATCCGCCTGATCCGTTCACGGTCGAAATTGCTATCGTCCAATAGCAATGCGCGGATAGGTTTATGCGGAGGCATCACAATCGGCCCCATTTCATTTGACGGCATTTCCTGAAACATTTTTCCCACTCATCCAAATCAAATATCTATGCTTCAGGGTGCATCATGTAACATGAGAAATAATTAACGGAATCCACACAACGTGCTTGATTTGCTGACTATTTTCTTAAAAGTCGCCGCTCGGGCTCAATCGACGGAAATGTCACCCGGCAGCTTGATTTCGATGCAAACGCCGCATTCGTACGACGACGAAAGCACTGCCACTGTGCCCCCATAGAGCGATGCAATCTTGCTCACATTCGCCAATCCCATACCGCTGCCTTCGACCTCATCGCGGGGGCGCAGGGTCGTCATTGGACCCAATATCCGGTCATGAAATTCCTCAGGGATGCCCGGACCGTCATCACAAACCGAAATAATCATCTCAGGACCTGCGCGCCGCGATGCGACAACAATCCGACCCGTCGACTTGTCATGGTGTTTGATCGCATTTGTTATCAGTGCATTGAACAAAGTCAGAATGTCACGATCACCAATGAGGATATGTTCACATTCCAGCGCACGAATTAGCGTAAACCCCGACGGAAGTTTGATTTCTTCCATGACCTCGTCAAGAGCCGCATCCAAATCAACAGAAGAGACAGATTGCATCCGACCGATGCGCGAGAATGTCAACAAGTCCACAAGCATACGGTCCAGCCGACCGGTATGGCGGTTCATCAGTTCGATGGAGGACGCCACCTGACCATCAACCTTGAATCCAGCCTCTTCAAGGTCTTCGGCAATCCACTGCGGCAACTCAAGCAACGCCCTCACAGAGCTGCGCACATCGTGGCTGATCAGATAGATAAAATCCTCGATATCCTGGGATGGACCGACTTGTGACCGCGCATCTTGTTGTGTTTCAGACAGGGCTGATGGGGAATTCGTTTGCATCCGATTGCCTTCGCTCTTGGGTATACTCTGGCTAGTGGGCCAATCTTGCATTTCCCTTAATGCAGAAAAATTGATCGCTAGCGTTGATGATCAGTTCTGAAAATTTACATGTTAATCCAAGTCATGCAGAACACCGCGCACTGCCGCCGGATATTGCGCACGCAGTCGCTGCCATTGAGAGATTTGACCTGCGCGGCCCGTGTGGCTGGTGATCAATTCCCAGTTTTGTGCCACCCGGGTAAGGGCAGTCTGCGGAGTGACCTCTCCTTGTAGCGCCTCATCCAATCCTGCGGCCAATACGCTGAAGTACTCGGATTGGCGCTTTAGATAAAAATCAGGAACCGCCCCTTCCAGCGATGCGCGGTGCACATTCAGGAACGGTTTTGAGTAGGCTTCAATAATCCCAGCGTCGGCATAGTGCTCGGGTCGGAATGGATCAAAAAACCCATCCACTTGCCGGACAGCGCGTGTTGACATGGTCGGGCTGGACGCAAAAAGGCAGAACAGATACGCCAACTCCGGGTCCGCAGATGCAGTGCTGACAACATAGTTCCAACCCCAATTGAAGTAGGGCATCGGCACTATTTTGTCACCAAATTGACCACCAGGTGTCGGGCCAAACGACAGCTGGCCACGCACGTTTGACTTTGGGCCATTGAGGTATTTTTGTGTGCCTCCCCAGCCGATGTTTGCATAGATATCGCCGCGCCCGTATCTTTCCCAGTTCTCGAAAATACCCCGGGCATCCGATCCGGGAACCAGGTATTTGGTCGCTGTGATCATCTCTTCGAGCGCCGAGACCCCTGCATCACCTGCGATCTGCGGGGTCATTTCCGGCGACAGGGGCCAGACCCCTTTGCCATGGAGCCTCAGCCACCACTCCCAAACCAAATACTGGGGCGTCCGAAACAACGCCCCGCCATATCTTCCCCGATCTGGGTCGTGAAAGAACGCCATTTGTCGATCAAGTTCGGTCCAGGTCAGGGGCAAGGACAAGTCTATGCCAAATTGATCCTGATAGGCCTTTTGGAAATCCGCATTGTCCAACATTCCATTGTTATAGAACATTAAATAGGCGTCACCGTCGGTCTGGAAACCAAACGTGGACCCTTCTGATTGATCTCCGATATCAAACAGAATGTCTTGCCGAAAGTCGCCTGGCTCATGCCTTTGCAGGAATGCATCGAGTGGCTGAACCGCTTGCGCCAAAATCAAGTCTGACAGTCCGAAAGTGGCTGGTAAAGCGACGTCATATCTGCGGCCATCTACCATAGTGTCGAGCATTAACTCTGCGTTGATGCCATCGGTATCGACTTCAAACAGCTCGATTTTCACCGCTGTAGCCGCTTCAAACGCAGCGACCAGCGGTGTTAGATTTGCGCGAGAGCCATTTGGGATGAGGACGGCCAGTGATCTCGAGAAATTTGGATATTTCGCCCGTACCGTTCGAACCACCTTTTGGTCAAGAGATTCACCAATTGTCCCGCTTTTTGCAGTGTTCGGGGACACGCCAAATACAAGCGTCGCAACGCTGCCTATTGCCCCAGCAATAGCGGAACGGCGGGTTAAGAGGGGGACACACGGAACACTTAGCGGCATAAATCACATCCTTTGGGTTGCTCCGTATCTAAAGTCGATTTTTTAAGATGACCTTAATCGGCACGCCTTAAGCAAATCCCATGACAAAGCTGCATCCACAAAAGACAGGTCTGTTTGACCAGACCCATAGAATTGCAATCCGGCTGCGGATTGTGTTTATCTCGATTGGGTTGGTAACAGCTGTTGCTGGCATCACCGCCATGCTTCACGCCAAGACCATTCTCAATGCACACAATGAGTTGAGCACATCTGCCCTGCCGATGCTAACTGTTGCGCAAAGCACAGAAAGAAGTCTGAGCGCAATGTTTTTGGTGCTAGAGAACATCAATTCATACCAATCTGCTTCCGATCTGTCCAATGCGCAGTCTGAAATTCGAAGAAAGACCGAATTCGTTCGTCAAAACCTCAATGCGTTGAATAATTTCGACATTTCAGGACAGGTGGCAACTGATCTTGCAGGGCAGCTGAACGTTGCAGAAACATCGTCTTTGCATGTTCTTGAGCAAAAGTCTGAGCTCTTTGCACTCCAGGACCAAATTCAGGAAACTCTTCGGCGGCTTATGATCCTCCAGATCAGTAGCCACCGTATCCTTGACGATTTCGCTTTCGACTTCACAAACCAGATGGATGATCTGATCCGCACAGCACAATCTGGGAATGAATTTGACGTCAGGGCGCGCTATGATCGGATAGACCCACTCTTTGTCGCATCGTTGAATGTAAACGCGATCAGTTTTGGTCTTGACGACGTTATTTCGTTGACCAGAAGCCAGGTTGAGGCAAATGGATCGGCGAAGTCCGACAGAGTTCCACTGCAGATAGATGCGAAGCTGAGTGATATCATCAATCGGCTGTCATATTTACCGCCAGGCGCTGCGCGGCGTGATCTCGCAAGCCAAATATCAAAGTTGCGTGACATCGTCTCCAGAGATGCAGGAATATTTGCCAGACTTCAGTCGCAACGGAAGTTTCTGGAGGAATTCGAGGCAAATCGTGCGACACATCTGCGCTTGATCCCCGAAATTTCGAATATGTCCAGCGATCTGGTCGCGCGAACGCTACTGATGGTTGACAGCACATCAAAGCAATTGAATTTGGCTGTTTACCGACTTGCCTGGGTTGTCGCTGGCGCGTTTCTGGGCGTTCTCATAACAGTCGCGTTGACCAACGAGATTGTCATAAATCGGCAGTTCAACCAAAGAATCCAGATGTTGAACAATTCAGTGTCAGCCATTGCCAAAGGTGACCTTGATCACTCAATTTCAGTATCTGGACCAGATGAATTGGGCGACATGGCCCGCGCGCTTGTGATTTTCAGAAACAACGCCGAAGACCTTCAGCGGTCGAACATTGAGTTGGAAAAATTTGCCTATATTGCCGCCCACGACCTGCGATCCCCCCTGCACGCTATTCATGATCTTGCCATATGGGCTATTGAGGATGAGGACAGCGTTCTGAGTGAACAAAGCCATGAGTACCTGGCCCTGTTGCAACAAAGGGTGGAGCGATTGAAAAAACTGCTCTACGATCTGCTGTCCTATGCACGTGTCGGTCAAAATGAACCTGATGCCGAGGCAGTCAACTTAACCGAACTTGTAAAAGAGTTGGCGCTTTTTGCTGATCCGGACGACCGCTATCACATCCAGTATCAGGGTTTCGATGGCGATATTTTGGTCCAGTTTACGCCGCTGCAGCAGATCATTGGCAACCTCTTGAACAATGCGGTCAAACATCATGACCGCCCTGAAGGCAAAATTACTGTGTCGGCTGAAATCAAGAATAACGCGCTGGTCCTGATTGTCGCGGACGATGGGCCAGGGATTGAGGCGTGCTATCAAGGGCGGGTATTCGAGCTGTTTCAAACACTGCGATCTCGCGACGACGTAGAAGGCAGTGGTCTGGGGCTCGCCATCGTCAAAAAACTGGTCTCTCGCAGGAAAGGCCAGATTGAGATGATTTCGGACCCCACTGTCGGGCGTGGGACTTCATTCAACATCACGCTGCCATTGTTTCAGACCCAGAGAATGACCGTCAACCAAACCAGCGCTGCGGCCGCCTGAGCGGCTAACAAAAGGAAAGACTGATGCAAAAACGTACCCGAGCGGCGAAATTTCTGATCGTTGATGACGACAAAGTAAGCGTTATGGCAATGCAACGCGCCATGCGGAAACTGAAGATCGTCAACGACACTGAGATTTGTGTTGATGGTCAGGATGCGCTTGATTTTCTCCAAAATAGCGCAATGCAATCGGCCGGGCTGCCGCCCTATATTGTCATGCTCGACCTCAACATGCCACGCATGGGCGGGCTGGAATTTCTGGATGCCATCCGCGCTGATCCTGCGCTTGCAAAAGTGGTGGTATTTGTCTTCACCACATCCGACACCCCGGATGACGTACGCTCTGCCTATAACCGAAACATCGCTGGATATATTGTAAAAGAGAATCCATCCGAAACTTTTGCAATCGCGTTGGATATGCTGGAAACCTATGGGAGGATCGTCGAGCTGCCGGTTTAGACGCATCGTACTGCGGCAACACTAAGGCCTGACGACTGCACTTTGGCAGGCACTCATCCGATCAAATGAAAAGAGGCGCGCCGTTTGTCGGCGCGCCTCTCTTATCTAAGCAAGTTGGCTGATATTCCTATCTCATAACGTCCCGACGGAAAGAATGATAGGAAACAGGATGTCCTGCGATGCAGAACCCGCCATTTACATCATGCCGCCCATGCCGCCCATGTCAGGCATGCCGCCCATGCCAGCGCCGCCGCCATCTTTCGATGGACGATCCGCAACCATAGCTTCAGTGGTGATCAGCAATCCAGCGATAGATGCCGCGTCTTGCAACGCTGTGCGCACTACCTTTGCTGGGTCAATGACGCCAAACTTGAACATGTCGCCATATTCTTCGGTCTGCGCGTTAAAGCCATACTTCGGGTCGTTGCTTTCACGGATCTTGCCTGCAACAACGGAACCATCAACACCGGCGTTTTCAGCGATCTGACGCAGTGGCGCTTCAAGTGCCTTACGCACGATTGAAATACCAACGTTCTGGTCGTTGTTTTCGCCTTTCAGGCCCTCAAGGTGCTTACCGGCCTGAACCAAAGCAACACCACCGCCAACAACGATGCCTTCCTGAACCGCAGCGCGGGTTGCGTTCAGTGCGTCATCGACGCGATCCTTACGCTCTTTCACTTCGGTTTCAGTCATGCCACCAACGCGGATAACAGCAACACCGCCTGCCAGTTTGGCAACACGTTCCTGCAGTTTTTCACGGTCGTAGTCAGATGTGGTTTCTTCGATCTGTGTCCGGATCTGCGCCACACGTGCCTGGATCTCGGCTTTCTCACCGGCACCATCAACGATTGTGGTTTCATCCTTGCTGATTGACACCTTCTTGGCAGAACCAAGCATGTCCATCGTCACAGATTCAAGCTTCATGCCGAGGTCCTCGGAAATCACCTGACCACCTGTGAGGATCGCAAGGTCTTGCAACATCGCTTTGCGGCGATCACCGAAACCG
Organism: Sulfitobacter sediminivivens; assembly: GCF_042611115.2. Lineage (NCBI taxonomy): Bacteria > Pseudomonadati > Pseudomonadota > Alphaproteobacteria > Rhodobacterales > Roseobacteraceae > Sulfitobacter > Sulfitobacter sediminivivens. The sequence continues at coordinate 213,876 of NZ_JBHGAR020000002.1, read as the reverse complement.
GGGGCCTTGACGGCTGCAATCTTCAAACCACCACGCAGCTTGTTAACCACGAGTGTTGCCAGCGCTTCGCCTTCAACATCTTCAGCGATGATCAGCAAAGGCTTTTGTGACTGAATAACCTGCTCAAGCAACGGCACCATTGGCTGCAAAGAAGAAAGCTTCTTCTCGTGCAGCAGGATAACCGCGTCTTCGAGATCAACGGTCATCTTGTCAGCATTGGTGACAAAGTATGGTGACAGATAGCCGCGGTCGAACTGCATACCTTCAACCACGTCTGTTTCTGTTTCCAGACCTTTGTTCTCTTCAACGGTGATAACACCCTCGTTGCCGACTTTCTGCATCGCGTCTGCGATCTGGCGGCCGATTTCGCTTTCGCCGTTGGCAGAGATCGTACCAACCTGCGCAATTTCATCGCTGTCAGATACGTCACGCGCGGCCGCTTTGATGGATTCAACAACTTTGAGCGTTGCCAAATCGATGCCGCGCTTGAGGTCCATTGGGTTCATGCCCGCGGCAACAGATTTCAGGCCTTCCTGAACAATGGCCTGCGCCAGAACTGTTGCGGTTGTTGTACCATCACCGGCTTCGTCATTGGTCCGGGAAGCAACTTCCTTGACCATCTGCGCGCCCATGTTTTCGAACTTGTCTTCCAGTTCGATTTCTTTCGCCACAGACACACCGTCTTTGGTGATGCGCGGTGCGCCGAAAGATTTGTCCAGAACCACGTTGCGGCCTTTGGGGCCGAGCGTGACTTTCACCGCATTTGCAAGGATGTTTACACCCTTAAGCATTTTATTGCGGGCATCGGTGTCAAATTTGACGTCCTTAGCAGCCATATTTTCTCTCCATAAAACTTGTAATTGATGTCAGCGTTCGTGGGCAGGTTAGAAACCCGCCATCTCCTATGTTCAGGAGATGATCCCCATGATGTCGCTTTCTTTCATCATCAGCAGCTCTTCACCTTCGAGCGTGACTTCCGTGCCGGACCATTTGCCGAACAGAATTTTGTCACCAGCTTTAACAGCCATCTCGATCAGCTCGCCGCTGTCTTTGCGTGCGCCTTCGCCTGTGGCGACAACTTCGCCCTCAGAGGGCTTTTCCTTGGCGGACTCAGGAATGATCAACCCACCAGAGGTTTTTTCTTCGCTCTCCGTGCGGCGTACCAGCACGCGGTCATGAAGCGGTTTTAATGCCATCTTTGCAGCTCCTTAAGGCTCAAAGTTTCCTTCCAAACCTGCCATGCCCGTATGGAATGGCCAGGCGTTATCACTCAGCATATGCGAGTGCTAACGACGCATAGGTAGGGATCAGAAATGGTGCTGTCAACTGATCCTTTGAGAAAAATTGGAGACATTTTTTTAGAAAGATTTGAGTTCGGTTTGATGGACTGCCTGTGGTTGTCAGCAATGGCAACTTTGCGGCTTACAAATAGCGCATAGATTCAGAGCGTCACCCTATTTGGTCGGCTGCCTGACCGCAGAAATCTCTACCGGTAACGGCCGACATTCGCTGCATGTCTCGTCACCTCGTGCCAAGAATGCGTGGTGACGTTGCCACCGCCTCTGCCCCAATTTGGGTCAGCCCGTAGACCCCTTTTTCGACTTTTTCAAACCATCCATAGTGATTATCGCGCATGATTCTTGTGGCCGGCTGCACTCCCGCAGCCTTTGCAACGTCGGCCCCCTTACTCGCCCCGATTTCGAACAAATAGAGCGCGCATTTCAATGCATCCTGTCGGTACGCCGTCACCAGCCCTGCCCGGGTCTGGCCGCCATCGTTGGGGTCCCCTTGGCGTCGGGCGAATTCGCGCAACAATTGCGCCTGACGTTTGGGCGATTTGCGCGGCGCAAAAGGTCCGGGGTCGCAATGCACCTCGACCAGCCCATCGGACAGCCGCACGGTGATCAGACCCAAACCTAACCGCCGGGCCAATGATGTATTGTCTTTGACAGCCTTCGCAAACCGCTTGCCCGGCTGGCGCGCGACAGCAAGATACACGTCATCCGACACTTTGAGGCGCGCAATGCATTGATGAAAAAGAGCCAGTGAAAATCCCAGCTTCAATTCAACAACCAAAGGCGGTTCTGCGCCCCGGACGGCCATTACATCTGCTGCACCCACCTCCGATTTTACGACATATCCCTGATCCTCCAGGAATGTTTTGACCGGGGGATAGAGATCGGTTTCGCGTGCGCTGCTCATGGGTGGGAAGCTACCAGTATTTCCAAGCCTATGAGAACCCCCTAAGCTGCCGCAATGACCCGTGATGAATTCAATCTGTTTTGTGCCAGCCTGCCCCATACCACCCATGTGGTGCAGTGGGGCAATTCAGATGTGTGGAAAATTGGCGGCAAGTTGTTTGCCGTTGGTGGTTGGGCCGAGGGGCGCGATGCGTTCACCTTTAAAGTGACAGAATTGGCATTTGAGGTCCTGTCGGACAGCCCCGGCTTGCGCCCAGCCCCTTATTTGGCGTCACGTGGCATGAAATGGATACAACAGTATGACAAACCGGGCCTGTCAGAGAGCAGCCTGCGCGACCACATCCGCGCCTCATATGACATGATCGTTGATGCGCTTCCTAAGAAAAAGCGCGCCGAGCTTGGGCTTTGATGCCGCATTGCAGCAACGATTGGGTGACAAGCGATCCCAACCTGCTATAACGCCCGAAAATCCGCTTTTTCAATTTCAGGACGTACCCCTATGACCACCCTCGTATTTGGCCACAAATCCCCCGACACCGACAGCACCGGCAGCCCGATTATCTGGGCCTGGTATCTGAATGAAATAAAAGGGGTACCCGCGAAACCAATGTTGCTGGGCGAACCCAATACCGAAGCGTTGTTCATGCTGGATCACTGGAATCTAAACAAACCCGAAATTCTCACAGAGCTGAAGGCCGACACACAGGTTGTGATCGTGGACACCAACAACCCAGCTGAATTGCCCGACAATATCGGTGAGGCGGACATTACGGGCATCATCGACCACCACCGTTTGGTGGCAGGTCTTGAAACGCGCGGCCCGATTGAGATCAACATCCAACCGCTCGCCTGTACGGCAACGATCATGTACAAGATGATCGGCAAAGATTGGGCGCAGGCACCCCGCGAAATCAAAGGTGCCGCGCTGTCATGCATTTTGTCTGATACGCTCGAATTTCGCAGCCCCACCACCACCCAAGAGGACCGCGCCGTGGCGCATGCCCTGGCGGATGATCTGGATGTTGATATCCCATCTTATGCGGCAGATTTGTTTGCTGCGAAATCCGATGTTTCTGCGTTCTCTGAAACGGCGCTTTTGCGGATGGACAGCAAGGAATTCGATCTGGACGGTACCAATCTCCGGGTTTCGGTTTTGGAAACCACCTCCCCTGCACCCCTTTTGGCGCGCAAGGATGCGCTGATGGCCGCAATGCCCGGCGTTGCTGAGGAAGACAGCGCAGCGCAGGTTTTGCTGTTCATTGTTGATATTCTGAACGAAGAGGCGACGCTTTTGGTGCCAAACGATGTGGTCAAACGTATCGCTGAAGTCAGCTTTGGCGCTGAAGTTTCGGGCGATACCGTGGTGTTGCCCGGCATCATGAGCCGCAAAAAGCAGATCATCCCGAATCTGAAGATGTGATCCGGATAGAGCGCGCCGTGATTGGCGCGCGCTATCCCACTGTTCCATCTGTTCGCGACTTCACGTATGGCTGCCCAGTAACAATCGCGGAGCACTGACCATGACACGTATCGTCGCAACCCTCTCTGAAATTTCCGCACAGTATGACGCTCTTTTTGTCGACCTTTGGGGTTGTTTGCACGACGGGGTAAAAGCGTTGCCAGACGCGGTTGCAGCATTGCAAGTCTACCGCAAGACAGGTGGCAAGGTAGTTTTGGTCACCAATTCGCCACGGCCCCGCGCGGGAGTGATCAAGCAGCTGGCTCATTTCGGAGTGCCGGATGATGCGTGGGATACCATAGCGACATCGGGCGATTCAGCCCGATCCGCGATGTATCGTGGCGCAGTGGGCAACAAGGTCTGGTTCATTGGCGAGGACCGGGATCAGAAGTTCTTTGAACCGCTCGGTCTTCTGGAAAATCCAGTTTCAATCGAACAGGTCCCGTTGGATGAGGCCGAGGGCATTGTCTGTACCGGGCCGACAGATCCGATGGCCGACCCCGCGACCATGCGTCCGCAGTTCCTGCTGGCAAAGCAAAAGGGGTTGAAGCTGCTTTGTGCGAACCCCGATATTGTCGTGGACCGGGGCGAGGTGCGCGAATGGTGCGCGGGCGCTCTGGCGGCACTTTATACTGAAATGGGCGGTGAGAGCCTTTATTTCGGGAAACCCCATCCACCTATCTACGATCTGGCCCGCCGGCGGTTGGCAGCGCTTGGACGAGATGTGCCTGATGACCGCATTTTGGCCATCGGGGATGGTGTGCTAACCGATATAAAAGGGGCCTTGGGCGAAGACATTGATTCCCTTTTCATCTCTGGCGGTCTGGCTGCATCAGAAACCAAAACTGGCTTTCAACCCGACAAAGATGCATTAAGTCTTTATTTAGAAAAAGAAAAATCAACGCCAACTTACGCAATTGGCTTTCTGCGGTAGAAAAATTATACTTGATTTTCTGCAACTGCAAAGTAATAAAGTTACCGATACATCAACTGAGGCGTTACTTTATTGCTTGAAGGTGAGACATGTTGGATAATCTACCGCGCGGCACAATCTGCATCGAAGACATTGAAATTGGCATGACCCGCTATCTGAGCAAGGTTGTGTCCGACGAAGATATCGAAATGTTTGCGCAGATTTCCACAGATCGCAATCCAGTGCATCTTGATGACGACTATGCGCGAGATACAATTTTCGAAGGCCGGATCGCACATGGTATGTTGACCGCCGGGTTGGTGTCGGCGGTAATCGGTGAACAACTGCCCGGACATGGCACGGTATATCTGGGCCAATCGTTAAAGTTTCTGGCACCCGTGCGCCCCGGCGACCTTGTCTATGCCGAGGTCAAAGTCACCGACATCGAATTTTCCAAGCGCCGGGTCAAGATGGATTGCCATTGCGCCGTTGACGGGAAAAAAGTGTTGGTTGGCGAAGCAACAGTGTTGGCTCCTTCGCGCAAATTCGACTGAATTCTAAGTAAAATTATCCAAGCCCACGTGAAGTGGCGCTGCATCTTGCCACTGGCCTGCGTCAAGGCTAGGCAAGGCATATGCGGATCGTCAGAGACTATCATTTCATAGAACAGCAAGATCGCGGCGCAACAGCCGCGATTGGTAATTTTGATGGTGTGCACTTCGGCCATCGTTCGGTGATTGAATTGGCGTCAAAGGCGGCGCCCGACGCGCCTTTGGGGGTTGTCACGTTTGAGCCGCACCCCCGCGAATACTTTGCGCCCAACAGCCCGCCCTTTCGCCTTATGGGCCGCGATGCCCGCGCGTCACGGTTGGAAAAACTTGGTGTTGAGCGACTCTATGAGTTGAGCTTTAACGCGGCACTTGCGGCGCTTAGCCCTCGTGAGTTTGCTGGCGACGTTCTGCGTGACGGCCTTGGTCTGGCGCATGTCGTTGTCGGTGCGGATTTCTGTTTTGGAAAAGGTCGCACAGGAACGGCGCAAGACCTTGTGCGCTTTGGGGCCGAATTTGGCTTTGGCGTGACCATCGCCCCGCTGATTGCACAGGACACACAAACCGTTTCTTCCACAGCGATCAGGCAGGCGCTGACGGCTGGCAAGCCCCGCGATGCAGCGGCAATGCTGGGCCATTGGCACCGCATTGAAGGGCCGGTGATCAGTGGTGAGCAACGCGGTCGTAAGATGGGATATCCCACCGCAAACATTTCTATTGACGGGCTGCATCCGCCTGCGTTTGGGGTCTATGCGGTTTTGGTTGATGTGCTTGAGGGACCTTTCAAGGGCAGCTATCAAGGGGCCGCGAGCCTTGGCGTGCGCCCGATGTTTGGCGAAAACAAAGCCAATCTTGAAACATACCTCTTTGATTTCAAGGGCGATTTATATGGCACACCACTGTCCGTCGCCTTGGTCGAGTACCTGCGTGGCGAGGAAAAGTTTGACAGCCTTGATGCGCTCATCGCCCAGATGGATGCCGATTGCGCCCGCGCACGCAGTATTCTGGCCGCCCTATGAGCGATCCAATTGCACGCGCCGGATTGGCAAAACGGTTCTGGGAAAAGAAACCCCTGAACAAGATGTCTCAAGTGGAATGGGAAGCACTTTGTGATGGTTGCGGCAAATGCTGCCTCAACAAACTTGAGGACGAAGACACCGAAGAGGTCGCGCTGACTCGTGTGGCCTGTCGGCTGTTGGACGATGCGACATGTCGCTGTGTGCACTATGAAAACCGGCACCAATTTGTGCCCGATTGCATTGTGCTTAAACCCGACAACCTTGACACCCACGCCTATTGGATGCCGCAGACCTGCGCTTATCGATTGTTGTGGCAGGGTAAGCCGCTTTATGATTGGCACCCTTTGATCAGCGGCACAGCGCAATCGGTGCATGACGCGGGCATCAGCGTGCAGGGTAAAACTGTTTCCGAATTCGACACCCCATTTGAAGAATGGGAAGACTACATTATTGAGGAGCCGACCTGATGTTTTTCGCCTCTGACAATGCTGGCCCTGTCCATCCACAGATCATGGAACGGATCGTCGCGGCAAACGCGGGTTATGCGATGCCATATGGCAAAGATCCAATCATGGACGACGTCACAAAGGGGATCAGAACCGCGTTTGAAGCCCCAGAGGCGGCAGTCTATCTTGTGGCGACGGGAACCGCAGCAAATGCGCTGGCGCTGGCGACATATTGCCAGCCATGGCAGACGATCTTTTGTTCCGAAGTTGCGCACATCCAAGAAGATGAATGCAACGCGCCAGAATTTTATACAGGTTCGGCAAAGCTGACAGTGATCCCCACAGCTGACAAAATGACGCCAGAAGGGCTGGCCGCCGCAATTGAACCGCGCGCGCCGACAGACGTGCATTCAGCACAACGCGGTCCCGTGTCGATCACCCAAGTCACGGAACGAGGATCCGTCTATTCGCTGGAAGAGCTGCGTGCGCTGACGGCGATTGCCAAGAGCTATGACTTGCCAGTGCATTTGGATGGCGCACGGTTTGCAAATGCCATGATGGCGCTTGGGTGTACCGCGGCAGAGATGACCTGGAAATCAAACGTGGACGTGGTCAGCTTTGGCGGCACCAAGAACGGCTGTATGGGAGTCGAAGCGGTCGTGTTTTTTGACCCCGAAAAGGCTTGGGAGTTTGAGTTGCGCCGCAAACGCGGGGCACATTTGTTTTCCAAACACCGGTTTCTATCCGCACAGATGGCAGGCTATTTGCAAGATGATCTTTGGAAACAGACCGCCCGGCAGGCAAACGACAATGCGACCTATCTTGTTGCAGGGCTGCGCACGGCCGGAGCAGAATTCCTGCATGAACCACAGGCCAACATGGTATTTCCACGTTTCCCGCGTTCAGTACATCGCAAGCTGACTGCGGCAGGGGCCAAATACTATGTCTGGAAGGGGTCACTGGACGGTGCCGATGATAAAATGATCGGCGCTCGATTGGTCTGTGACTGGTCGATCAGCCGCGCAGATATAGACACGTTCCTGAGCCATTTTTAACTGCGTTCTAGCAGACCACCAATCGCTGAGGCGACCTCATGAGGATGCGTGATTGGTGCCATATGCCCGGCTCCTTCGATCACAATCTGCGACGCGTTTGGCAGCCGCCGTTCCAAGCCATCGTTGATAGCGGATATTGCAGGAAGTGCCTGCGACCCACGCATCAGGAGGGTTGGCATCCTCACCGCATCAAGCACACCGGGTCGCAATAATCCGGTATTGTCCTCATGGATAAAACCAATTGTATCTGGCACCACATGGATCGCACGTATCATCGCGGCGCGCGACCGTTCTGGGATGTCATCCCATGGCGTTCCGCCACTCCACATTCGGTTAAAGACCCGCGCGGCAAGGGGACGGTTGGACGCCGAAATTGCTTCAACAAACGGGGCGGCGCGTTCGTCGTGATCCCGCATCGTGTCAGGTGCATCACGCGATGCCACCGCAAGGAAAACAGGCTCGATGAGCGTCAGGCTGCGTATCTGATCAGGCAGGGTTGCGGCGAGTCTGAGTGCAACCATCGCGCCGAAAGAATGGCCGATTATATCTATTGGTTCATCGCCACATGTCGACAGCGCCGCGTTAAAAACCATATCGGAGAAATCGCTGCTCTCATCCCAATCGGCGCTTTGGCCATGGCTGGGCATGTCAGGGGCCAAGATCGTCACCTCCGGCGAGAGGTTTTTCGCCACGCCCGTCCATGCGCCACCAAATGCCAAGGTACAATGCAGGGCCAACACGCGGCGTTGCCCCTGCCCTAGGGTCGTCACCTGTGGAACAAAGCCCGCCTTAGGTCTCACAACTTGCCGGATAGATGCAGATCAAGATCCTCAATCTTGTCCTGGCCCCAGAACCTTTCATCCCCAACGATATAGAATGGCGCGCCAAAAACACCTGCCTCAACCGCATCTTCAAGGTTTCTTGCATAGGTTTCGGCACCGACCAGCAAGCCGGAATCAGCCAATGCAGGATCAAACCCTGCTTCCTTCAGACAGGCGCGTACAACGTCGTCCTTGGCAATGTCTTTTTCATAAGCCCAGACGTTACGTGTGATCACATGCGCCAGTTTTCCCAAATCACCGCCGCCCGCATTTTGTGCCGAGATAAAAGCATAAGCTGCAGGAGCACCATTTGTGGGCCAATGCGCGGGCTTCAGGTTGAATTCCATGCCAAGCTTTTTCGCCTCACGGGTCAGAGCCTGCGCGCGGTATTCCATGCGGCTGATGTGACGGTCCTTGGGAGGTGTGCCACCCGTACGGCCAAACGCTGCGACAATATCAAAAGGTTTGTAGTTGATCGTGGCCCCATGCTTTGCCGCAACCTCCTCAAGTCGTTGCCCGGCCAGGTAGCAATAAGGCGACAGGGTTGCGAAATAATAGTCGATTTGGGCCATTTGGCTCTCCGATTTGTGAGGGTGCAGCTTTGCCCGACGCTAACGCCATGTTAAGCGGTGTCAACGTCACGATTCTGTCATATCCCGCTGCTCCCGGAGACCTTATGCCACGTACAGCTGAACCTAAACTGATCTCTGGCAATGCCAACATGCCATTGGCAACTGCAATCGCCCGGCGAATGTCGATGCACCGGGGGGTCCATGTCGGTTTGGTTGATACACGGGTCGAACGCTTCAACGATGGTGAGATTTTTGTCGAGGTCTTTGAGAACGTGCGCGGCGAAGACATGTTTATCATTCAATCAACCTCGAACCCGGCCAATGACAACCTGATGGAACTGTTGATTATGGCTGACGCGCTGCGCCGGTCATCAGCGGCACGTGTAACGGCGGTCTTGCCCTACTTTGGGTACGCCCGCCAGGATCGCCGCACCAAGGCGCGCACACCGATCACCGCAAAACTGGTTGCTAATATGCTGGTCGGCACCGGGATCGAACGGGTTCTCACGATGGATCTGCACGCGGCACAGATCCAGGGATTTTTCGACATTCCGGTGGACAACCTTTATGCCTCGCCGGTCTTTGCTCTGGACATCAAAGATGCGTTCAAAGACCAGATGGGCGACCTGATGATCGTGTCCCCAGACGTTGGTGGTGTGGCACGGGCCCGTGAGTTGGCAAAACGCGTGAACGCGCCGCTGGCGATCGTGGATAAACGCCGCGAAAAAGCAGGCGAAGTTGCTGAGATGACGGTTATTGGTAACGTGTCTGGCAAGACCTGCATCATCGTAGACGACATTTGTGATACCGCTGGAACCCTATGCAAAGCCGCCGAGGTTCTGATGGAAGCCGGGGCAAAGGAGGTCCACTCATACATTACCCATGGTGTTATGTCAGGCCCTGCGGTTGAACGGGTGACCAATTCAGTAATGAAATCCCTTGTTATCACAGACAGTATCGCACCAACCGATGCGATCAAGAAAGCGGAAAATATCCGCATCGTACCAACCGCACCGATGTTTGCTCAGGCGATCCTGAACATCTGGAACGGTACGTCGGTTTCTTCCTTGTTCGAGGCAGAAACCCTCGGCCCGATTTATGATGGAACTTACGCAGCTGAGTGATCTGCGATGCGGGTCTGTCGCTAAATCACGTCCCATTCATCTTCGTCTGGCAATTCTCCAATGGCTGTCCACGCAATACGCACTCGTGCCACACGGGTGTCGCCCCATGTGCGAAAGACCATGTCAAAACCGATATTGGTGATTGATTCTGCACTGATATCCGCGCGCATCACCGTGACCGCGTCCACATCCCATAATGACAGCGACATCTGAACGCTGGGTTCAGACTTGTATGGTTCGCCAAACGATATGTGACGTCGGCGTTCACGTTGGCCGCGTCCGGTCCACATTTCGCCACCATCTTCGTAATCCGAAAACAGGACGACGTCGCCACTGTCAACGCCGATGGTATGATTGCGCAGTTTTTTCATGGATCACATAGAACCTAATACCTAATCAACATAAGCGACAATGTTCTATACCGTTGACGCCTCAAACAGGAAAGGCCCCGCTGATGCAGGGCCTTTTGAAATAACCTGTTGTCGGATCAAAGGTTCGGTTGTTTCGCGGACAACCCGATCTCGTCACCCATTGCCACCATGTCAGACAGCAGTTTGGCGGCGTCATCAACTGGACCCGGTTCATTCTGAAAGTTATCCTTGGCCTTGGTGTAATGGGCGTGAACATCTTTCATCATGTCATCAAACTGGTCTTGGGTCATGTCGCCCTTGGTCACAGCGCGTTCGGCCAGAACCGACACACCACGGCTGCTGATTTCGGCGAAACCGCCTGTCACAACATACTCCGAAGCACCTGACGGCCCCTCTACCTTGAGAACACCTGGCCGCAGGGTGGTGATTGTTGGCGCATGGTCGGCCATTGCCGTCATATCGCCATCCGCACCGGGGATCTGCACTGCCGTGACCTCCATTGAAGCCAGCCGCCGTTCGGGCGACACCAGATCGAATTGCATCGTGTCTGCCATACCTCAGGCCCCCTTAAGCAGCGTCAGCCGCCATTTTTTCAGCTTTCGCTTTCACTTCTTCAATGCCACCAACCATGTAGAAGGCACCTTCGGGCAGGTGATCGTATTCACCAGCGACAACCGCTTTGAACGACGAAATGGTTTCTTCCAATGGCACCTGAATACCGTCCGAGCCGGTAAAGACCTTGGCGACGTCAAACGGTTGCGACAGGAAGCGTTCAATCTTGCGGGCACGGGACACGGCAAGTTTGTCTTCTTCGCTGAGTTCGTCCATCCCCAAGATCGCGATGATATCCTGCAAGGACTTATAGCGCTGAAGCACCTGCTGCACGTCGGTCGCAACTTTATAGTGCTCATCACCGATGATCAGCGGGTCAAGCAGACGTGATGTTGAACCAAGCGGGTCCACAGCCGGATAGATGCCTTTTTCAGAAATCGCACGATCCAGAACGGTTGTCGCATCAAGGTGTGCAAACGATGTCGCAGGGGCCGGGTCGGTCAAGTCATCCGCAGGGACGTATACGGCCTGAACGGACGTAATCGAACCGTTCTTGGTCGAGGAAATTCGTTCCTGCATCGCGCCCATGTCCGTGGCCAGTGTTGGCTGATAACCCACCGCCGAAGGAATACGACCAAGCAAAGCCGAAACCTCGGAACCCGCTTGCGTAAAGCGGAAGATGTTGTCCACAAAAAACAAAACGTCTGAACCTGTGTCATCGCGGAACTGTTCAGCCAGCGACAGACCTGTGAGGGCCACACGCATACGGGCACCCGGAGGCTCGTTCATCTGGCCGTAAACCAGTGCAATTTTTGACTCTGAGAGGTTATCAGGGACGATAACACCGGATTCAATCATTTCGTGGTAAAGGTCATTGCCTTCACGAGTCCGCTCGCCAACACCCGCGAACACGGACACTCCCGAGTGCACCTTCGCAATGTTGTTGATCAGTTCCATGATCAAAACGGTCTTACCAACGCCGGCACCGCCGAACAGACCAATTTTTCCACCCTTGGTATAGGGGGCCAGAAGGTCGATCACCTTGATGCCTGTAGTCAGGATTTCGGTGGCTGTTGATTGTGCTTCAAAGGCTGGTGCGTCACCGTGGATTGAACGGGTTTCTTTCGCGTCAACCGGGCCTTTTTCGTCAACAGGGTCGCCGGTCACGTTCAGGATACGACCCAATGTGCCGCTGCCGACGGGCACTTGAATGGGTGCGCCGGTGTCGGTGACTTTGGCACCCCGCACGAGGCCTTCCGTGGCATCCATCGCGATGGTGCGCACAGTGTTTTCTCCAAGGTGCTGGGCCACTTCGAGGACCAGCGTCTTGCCTTGGTTGTCTGTGTTCAGTGCGTTCAGGATTTCCGGCAGGTTATCCTCGAATTGCACGTCAACGACCGCGCCGATGACTTGGGTGATTTTGCCGACTGCTTTTGCCATGTCGTGTCTCTCCGGTTTTGTCTTACAGCGCTTCCGCGCCGGAAATGATTTCGATCAGCTCGTTGGTGATAACGGCCTGACGTGAACGGTTGTATTGGATGGTCAGATCGTCGATCATTTCACCCGCGTTCCGTGTGGCGTTGTCCATTGCGGACATCCGCGCGCCCTGTTCGGACGCTGCGTTTTCCAACAAAGCGCTAAAGATTGCCGTGGCGACACCACGTGGCAACAGATCAGCAAGAATTGCTTCTTCGCTAGGCTCATAATCGAACAGGGTCGATGCTTCGTCTGCCTCGCCTCCGTCGAATTTCGCAGGAATGATCTGCTTGGCCGTTGGAATTTGACTGACGACGTTCACGAATTCCGCATAGAAAATCGTCGCGACGTCAAATTCCTCAGCATCAAACCGCGCCAGAATATCTTTGGCGATACCCTGTGCGTCGACGTAGCCAAGGCGTTTCACCTCAGAAAGATCGACGTGACCGATCAGATATGCGCCAAAGTCCCGGCGCATCTGGTCGCGGCCTTTTTTGCCCACGGTCAGAATTTTCAGCTCTTTGCCGTCGGCCAACAGTTCACGCGCGCGGGCCTTGGCCAGCTTGACAATGTTGGTGTTGAAACCGCCGCACAAGCCACGCTCGGACGTCATCACAACCAAAAGCTGGACTTTGTCGCTGCCAGTGCCTGACAGAAGTTTCGGCGCTGTATCAGAGCCACCGACAGAAGCGGCAAGCCCCGACATCACAGCATTGAACCGTTCTGTGTAAGGGCGCGACGCTTCGGCAGCCTCTTGCGCGCGGCGAAGTTTCGCCGCGGCAACCATTTGCATGGCCTTGGTGATCTTGCGGGTCGATTTGACCGACGTGATCCTGTTTTTAAGGTCCTTGAGATTTGGCATTGCCTTATCTCTCCTTAAGCGAAGTCAGCTGCAAAACCGTCAATCGCGGCCTTGATTTTATCTTCCAACTCGTCTTTGACCTTGCGGTCATTGTTGGTGATATCTTTCAGCAGATCGTCATGCTTGCCACGCAGATGCGCCAGCAGGCCCGCTTCCCAGCGGCCGACCTGTTTCACGTCAACCTTGTCCAGATACCCCTTGGTACCGGCATAGATCACGCAGACGATCTCGGCATTGGTCAGGGGCTTGTATTGTGGCTGCTTCATCAGTTCGGTCAGACGCGCACCTCGGGCCAGCAACTGCTGGGTCGCGGCATCAAGGTCGGAGCCAAATTGTGCAAACGCCGCCATCTCACGGTACTGCGCAAGCGACAATTTCACCGGGCCAGCGACAGAAGACATCGCTTTTGTTTGCGCGGATGAACCAACCCGCGAAACCGACAGACCTGTGTTCACAGCAGGGCGGATACCCTGATAAAAGAGTTCGGTTTCCAGGAATATCTGACCGTCGGTGATCGAGATCACGTTCGTCGGAATAAACGCAGACACGTCGCCGCCCTGGGTTTCAATGATCGGCAGCGCGGTCAAAGACCCGTTGCCTGCGTCGTCGCCCAATTTCGCCGAACGCTCCAGCAAACGGGAGTGGAGATAGAAAACGTCACCCGGATAGGCTTCACGGCCCGGTGGGCGGCGCAGCAACAGCGACATCTGACGATACGACACCGCCTGTTTGGACAAATCATCATAGATGATCAGCGCATGACGACCATTGTCGCGGAAATGCTCCGCCATGGCTGTGGCTGAATAGGGTGCAAGGAACTGCATCGGCGCAGGCTCGGACGCGGTTGCGGCGACGATGATCGAATAGTCAATCGCGCCAGATTCTTCGAGCTTTTTGACCAGCTGCGCCACGGTTGAGCGTTTCTGACCAATCGCGACGTACACACAGTACATCTTTTTGCTTTCATCATCCCCGGCGGCGGCATTTACCTGCGCCTGGTTCAGCATTGCATCAAGAGCCACAGCCGTTTTGCCGGTTTGACGGTCACCAATGATCAATTCGCGCTGGCCACGGCCAATCGGGATCATCGCGTCAACGGATTTGAGGCCCGTCGCCATCGGCTCATGCACGGATTTACGCGGTATAATGCCGGGCGCTTTGACGTCCGCAATACCGCGTTTGGTTGATTTGATCGGGCCTTTGCCGTCAATCGGATTGCCCAGACCGTCCACAACACGGCCCAACAGCTCATCACCGATTGGCACGTCCACGATGGAATTCGTGCGCTTAACGGTGTCACCTTCTTTGATGTCGCGGTCGTTACCGAAAATAACCACACCGACGTTGTCGGCCTCAAGGTTCAGGGCCATACCCTGAATACCACCGGGAAATTCGACCATTTCACCAGCCTGAACATTGTCCAGACCGTAAACGCGGGCAATACCATCCCCGACGCTCAATACGCGGCCCACTTCGGCCACTTCTGCTTCTTGACCGAAATTCTTAATTTGGTCCTTCAGGATTTTGGAAATCTCTGCTGCTTGGATACCCATTTATCCGACCTCTTTCATTACGTTCTGGAGGGAATTGAGCTTTGAACGGATCGACGTATCGATCATCTTGGAGCCCACTTTGACGACAAGACCGCCGATGAGGGATTCATCAACGGTCGTTTGGAGTGTTACGGTTTTGCCGGTGGTCGCTTTCAGCGATTTGGCAAGTTTGTCTGATTGTGTCTTGGTCAATGCCTTGGCCGATGTGACCTCTGCCGTGACTTCGCCTTTGTCTTCGGCAATGACATCACGCAGGGTTTTGACCAATTGTGGCAGAACGAACAGACGACGCTTTTGGGCCATCAAGGCCAGCGTATTGGTCATGGTCGGCGACAGCTTCATCTTTTTGGCAAGTGCCGCGATGGCACCGGCCTGTTCGTCACGTGTATAGATCGGAGAATGGATCAGAGCGCGAAAATCGTCACTGTCGGTCAATGCGCCTTGCAAAGCATCAAGATCGGTTTCGATGGCTTTGACCTTTTTGGCCTCTTTCGCCAGATCATAAACGGCTGTCGCATAGCGCTGCGCGATGCCGGTGGAAATCGAAGCTGGTTCGGACACGTCCATCCTCTCGTACAAAAAGACCGGGTATACGAACAAAGTCGCGTCACCGGAGTGTTGGCGCGGCTTGAAAAGGTTCAAGACGTCTAAATCAGGGGCGATGTAGCAGACCGTTCCCCACCCCGCAACACACTATAGTGAGGTTTCAAAAGGTGCCAGAGGGTTATTTGTTAAGGTTTGCACCGGGTGCGACCGTTTGCCCGCACTATTTAAAGCGCATCGGCGACATTTTCCAAGAAAGGGCCGAATCTAGATGGTCATCCCTTATCTTGATGGTCACCTCCCAATTCGGCCAGATCATATTGTTTTAGATGACATTGGCCACTGTCGTCGGCATGCCATCCGGTCCTGTTACGCCGTGGCATTACAGCAGATCAAAGCAGGTCTTCTTCGGCATCAGATGCAGAAAGCCCCAATGCCTCAAGCCCGCTCTCCAGATGATCTGCGAAATGCGGTGTCCCCAGCAGATAATCAGCCGTTGGCGTGTTCGCCTCCTGCCTTGCCGTTTCAATGGCTTCGTTCAGCTCTTCCGCCTCAAAAGTGCCACGCCCAATCCACATAATGGCGACCAGACTGTGCAATTCGTCTTCGTTCAGGGTTTCGAGAAACCCGCGGAGTTCGTTTTCCGCACGGTCCACCTCATGTCCATACAGAATGATCTGCGCGACTTTTCGAATTGCAATGTTTAGCATTTTTGACCACCTGCGTATTTTATCTGCGTTAACGCACCATCTCAGATCGTCAAGCGCGTTTCATTGCGCCAAATCAATAAACAACAAACGACCTGTGATTCTGGTCAAATTGGCTTGGCCTTGGGCTCCGCGATGCCTTCCAGCACATCGATGGCGCGGCGGGCCGTGCTCCGCTCTACGCGGCCCTTGGGTGGATAGACCAGTTTGGTGGCCTCAACCATAAACGCACCACCTGCCATCATTGTCGGCATATGGCGGCCAACCCGCTCCATCAGCCCCGCGGATTGCATCCAGATCCGTTTGCCCGACGGCATCTGATAGAGCGCGCCGATCTGCCGTTCTGGCAGGAATTGGTGTTTGCGCAACTGCGTCTCTAACTGGCCCGGCGAATAGGGTCGGCCATAACCAAACGGCGTGATATCGCGACGCGCCCAGAACCCTGCCCGGTTGGGTACGATGAAAAGCGCCCTTCCACCGGGCCCTAGAACCCGCCAGCATTCCTCAAGCAACTCACTTGGATGTTCCGACGTTTCAAGCCCGTGCAACAGAACCAGCTTGTCCACATGCCCAGTTTCAATTGGCCACATCGTCTCCGCCGTCAGCACAGAGGTGTTTGGCATGCCCGCAGGCCACGGCATCACGCCCTGAGGCCCAGGCATCAATGTCACCACCCGCCGCGCGTCTTTCAGATAGGGTCGCAGCAATGGGGCGGCAAAGCCAAATCCAACCACGGTCTGCCCTTTGGCCTCGGGCCATAATTCCAGCATACGGTCGCGCAATGATTTTTGCGCCGCCCGGCCCAGCGCGCTTCGATAATAGAAATTGCGCAGGTCTTGCACATCAAGATGCATTGCGGCCCGTCCCGGTGAATGTCACTCTGGTCCCACCTTACCAAAGCAGACAGGAGAAATACCATGCCCTTTGATTTGATCACCGTTCCATGCCTGTCTGACAATTACGCCTTTCTGTTGCGCGATCATCAAAGTGGCAAGGTTGCCCTGATCGATGCACCAGAGGCAGCACCGATATTAGCCGAACTGAAGAAAAGAGATTGGCAATTGAGCCAGATCTGGCTGACCCATCACCATCCCGACCATGTGCAGGGTGTTGCCGACGTGCTCAAGGAACATGATGCAAATGTGATCGGGGCCAAGGCGGATGAACACCGTTTGCCGCCGCTCGACCGTAAAGTGGCAGAGGACGACAGTATTTCATTGGGCGCTCTGGAAACGCGGGTTATTGATGTGCCCGGTCATACCATTGGCCATATCGCCTTTTATGTACCAACAGCAAAAGCCGCTTTTACTGCCGACAGCCTGATGGCGCTGGGTTGTGGCCGGTTGTTTGAGGGCACGCCCGCGCAAATGTGGGAAAGCCTGCAAAAACTGATGACCCTGCCTGAGGATACGATGATATGTTCCGGCCACGAATACACATCCGCCAATGCAAAATTTGCGCTGACGGTTGATCCGATGAACGCCGACCTTATATCAAGGGCCAAGGACATTGAGGCCGCCCGGAAAAAAGGTGTGCCAACGGTTCCATCGAAACTTTCAACCGAACTCAAAACCAATCCCTTTCTGCGGCCCGCCGATCCGGCCATTCGCGCAACATTGGGGATGCCAGACGCCACTGACACAGAGGTGTTTACCGAAATCCGTGCGCGCAAAGATAAGTTCTGAACGCTAAAATCATGGTCAAAAAGACTCGCTCACGGCAAATGTGACCGAATTATCAAAGAAAAGCCTTGAAGACAGGCTATGATCAACCAAACTCTAATACTATGAGGCCATGGTCGGACCTAGGCTGCTGATATGTCTTAGCACCCCTACCGACCCCGATCGACAAGGAGCACGCCCGTGCCTTCATTTTCGACTACACTTGAGCAGGCGATCCACGCAGCCCTTGCGTTGGCCAATGCTCGCCGCCACGAATTCGCCACGCTGGAACATCTGTTGTTAGCGCTGATTGACGAGCCTGATGCAGTTCAGGTGATGAAGGCCTGTTCGGTCGATATCTCTGAGCTGCGCGATACACTTGTCGAGTTTGTCGATGAAGACTTGAGCAATCTGGTCACGGATGTTGATGGATCTGAGGCCGTCCCAACAGCCGCATTTCAGCGTGTCATCCAACGCGCCGCAATCCATGTGCAATCCTCTGGCCGGACCGAGGTAACTGGTGCCAATGTGCTTGTTGCCATTTTTGCCGAACGTGAATCAAACGCGGCCTACTTCCTGCAGGAACAGGATATGACGCGGTATGATGCGGTGAATTACATCGCACACGGTGTCGCAAAAGATCCTGCCTATGGCGAGGCGCGGCCGATCGCAGGTGCCCCTGAGCACGAAGAAGAGGCTCAAGGTGTGACCGAAGGCGAAAAGAAAGAATCCGCCCTGCAAAAATACTGTGTCGATCTGAACGCGAAATCACGTGAGGGCGACATTGACCCGCTGATTGGCCGCGAGGCCGAAGTTGAACGCTGTATTCAGGTGCTTTGCCGCCGTCGCAAGAATAACCCGCTGCTGGTGGGCGACCCCGGCGTGGGCAAGACAGCCATCGCAGAAGGGCTGGCGCGCAAGATTGTTGCGGGCGAAACACCTGAAGTATTGGCCAAAACAACCATCTACTCGCTCGATATGGGCGCGTTGCTGGCTGGCACACGCTACCGCGGCGATTTCGAAGAACGCCTGAAAGCGGTGGTAACAGAATTGGAAAACCACGACGATGCGGTCCTTTTCATTGACGAAATCCACACTGTTATCGGTGCAGGTGCCACGTCTGGTGGCGCGATGGATGCCTCAAATCTGCTGAAACCCGCGCTTGCGGGCGGCAAATTGCGCACAATGGGTTCCACCACGTACAAGGAATTCCGTCAGCACTTTGAGAAAGACCGCGCCCTTGCCCGGCGTTTCCAAAAGGTCGATGTGAATGAACCATCAGTGGATGATGCAGTGAAAATTCTCAAAGGTCTAAAGCCCTATTTTGAGGACCATCACAGCGTGAAATACACATCCGATGCAATCAGATCATCTGTTGAGCTTGCGCATCGGTATATCAATGACCGCAAATTGCCGGATTCAGCGATTGACGTGATCGACGAGGCAGGTGCCGCCCAGCATCTCGTTGCAGCCTCCAAGCGCCGTAAAACTATCGGTACCAAAGAGGTTGAGGCGGTCGTCGCCAAAATCGCGCGCATCCCGCCCAAGAATGTCTCAAAGGATGACGTGATCGTTCTGAAAGATCTCGAAAAATCGCTGAAACGCGTGGTCTTTGGTCAGGACAAGGCAATCGACGCATTGGCCTCTGCGATCAAACTGGCCCGTGCCGGTCTGCGTGAGCCTGAAAAGCCCATCGGCAACTACCTGTTCGCAGGGCCAACTGGTGTCGGCAAAACCGAAGTTGCGAAACAGCTGGCCGATACGCTGGGTGTTGAACTGCTGCGTTTTGATATGTCGGAGTACATGGAAAAACATGCGGTTTCGCGTCTAATTGGTGCCCCTCCCGGCTATGTCGGCTTTGATCAGGGTGGCATGCTGACCGACGGCGTAGATCAACATCCGCACTGCGTGCTGCTGCTTGACGAGATGGAAAAAGCACACCCGGACGTCTACAACATTCTGTTGCAGGTGATGGACCACGGCAAACTGACTGACCACAACGGCCGTACCGTCGACTTCAGGAACGTGGTCCTGATCATGACGTCAAACGCTGGAGCCACTGAACAGGCAAAAGAAGCCATCGGTTTTGGTCGTGATCGCCGCACTGGCGAGGATACTGCAGCGATTGAGCGCGCCTTCACGCCTGAATTCCGCAACCGCCTGGATGCGGTCATCAGCTTTGCACCATTGCCCAAGGATGTGATCTTGCAGGTGGTCGAGAAATTTGTGCTGCAACTTGAAGCACAATTGATGGATCGCAATGTGACCATTGAGCTTTCCAAGAAAGCAGCCGAATGGTTGGCCGACAAAGGCTATGACGACAAAATGGGGGCGCGGCCACTGGGCCGCGTCATTCAGGAGCACATTAAAAAACCGCTGGCCGAAGAATTGCTTTTCGGAAAATTGGCCAAAGGCGGCGTCGTCAAAGTTGGTGCGAAAAAAGGTGAGCTTGAGATCACCATTCTTGGCCTCGAAAAGCCGCGCCTTTCCGGCAACAAACCGCCTCTGCTGACGGCGGAATGATCAAACGGGCCGTATTGGCCCTGACACTTCCCTTCGCTGGTCCGACACTGGCGGAGGGAATTCTATTACAGTCCCCCATCGACTGCGATCTGACCAGCACCTGTTACATCCAACAATATATGGACCGGGACCCTACTGCAGGCGTCCGTGACTATCATTGCGCAGGGCTAAGCTATGATGGGCACCTGGGAACGGATTTCGCGCTTGCTTCAACCGCCGAAATTCAAAATGACATTGCGGTGCGCGCAGCAGCAGATGGCGTGGTCGCGGGCGTTCGTGATGGCATGGCTGACATCGAATACACCCCCAAAACAGCGGCCGAAGTCAAAAACCGCGAATGTGGCAACGGGGTCCAGATCACCCATGGTCAGGGATGGGTCACACAATATTGTCATCTGAAACAAGGATCACTGGCCGTTCAAACGGGCCAAAAGGTTTCGGCAGGGGACACCCTGGGCCATGTCGGGATGTCGGGCAGAGCCGCCTTTCCCCATCTACATCTGTCGGTCCGAAAAGATGGCAAGGCCCTCGATCCATTTGATCCAGATGGCACTCTGACCTGCGCAGCACCGGCAGACAGCACACTCTGGGCTGATCCGCCGCCCTACCGCCCCGGCGGCCTGATCTCGATCGGTTTTTCCGACCATGTCCCGGATTTTGCCGAAGTCAAATCCGGCGATGCCAAAAAGACGCGTATCTCGATGAAGACCCGGACGCTTGTCATCTATGGCTTTGCTTTTGGGATCAGGGCGGGCGATGTGATGCGCCTTTCGATTACTGGGCCAAAAGGGCAAGTGATCGCAAAAGACATCGTATTTGACGACCCACAAGCGCGGTCGTTTCGCGCGATTGGCAAGAAACGCACTTGGCACCCGTGGCCACAGGGTGACTATCATGGCAATGTCAGTCTGCTCAGAAACAATGCTGTTGTGAGCCAATCTGATACGAAAATCACGCTGCGCTGACCCGCACTCCCCCCCGTGTCCCTTCACCCTTTCTCAAATACCGAAATAAAACAGTAACTTCGCGCGCGACGTCGCTAAGCTGACCTATTTCTCGGTAAATTTGAGCTCAATCCGCCGGTTCAAGGCGCGTGCTTCATCGCTGTCGCCAATGGCCACGGGCTGATATTGCCCAAATCCGTTCGCTGCCAAACGGTCCGGCGAAATGCCCAGGAAATTGATCATATATTTCACGACCGACAGGGCCCGCGCCTGCGAAAGCTCCCAATTGTCAACGTATTCGCCAGTCCCGAGCAAGGGGACGTTGTCTGTGTGCCCATCTACCCGGATCACCCAGTTGATTTCGCTCGGAATGTCGTCGGCAACGGATTGCAAGATCCTTGCAACCTTGGCAATTTCGCCTCTGCCATCGTCCGACAAAACTGCGCCGCCGGGGGGAAACAATACCTCGGAAGAGAAAACAAACCGATCTCCCTCAATCCGCACTCCTTCCTGAGAGCCCAAAACATCACGTAACCTGCCAAAGAACTCTGAGCGATACTGTTCCAGATTTTTGGTTTCCGCTTCCAGTCGCTTGCGTTCCGCCGCCTCCAATTCCGCGCGGCGGCTTTGTTCGGCAGCTACGCGTGCTAAGGCCGTGTTCAGGTCAGATCCCAGTGATTGCAGTTCAATATTCTTGGCCGCATCCCGCGCCTGTGCGTCATCCAACAAAGCCTGCAGACTTCCCAATTGCGAACGAAGTGCCGCGACTTGCTGGTTCAGCAGTTCAGTTTGACGCTGGGCTTCCGCGCTCACGGCCTGTTCTGTTGAAAGCTCTTGCCGCGCCGCAGCCAGCAGGGCCGCCCGCTTTTCGGCTTGTGACGAGGTATCATTGGCCAGTGTTTCAGCAGCCAGCTTTGCCGCCAGCGCCTCTGTCAATTGCGCACGCAGAGCGTCGCGGTCCGCGGTGAGGGTGTTTTGAGCGGCATCTCGTTCGGCCCGCAATGCGATGATTTCCTGCTGCAGACGGGCCAATTCTGCTTCGGCTTCGGCACCTGTCTCTGCTGCACTCTCTGCGGTCTCTAGGCGTACCAGCGCTGCGGCCAGTTGCGCATCCAAGTCACCCTCCGCTGCACGCGCGGCGGCCAGCAAGGTCAATGTATCTTCTGCCTTTTGTCGCTGCGCCTCAAGCGCCAGCGTCATTGCAGTCAGTTCGGCATCTGCATCAGCAAGTTTCGCGCGCAGGGCTTCAGCTGCCGCTGCTTCAGCCAAACGTTCAGCCTCCGCCGCGCTCACCTCAGCCGCCGCTACATCAACCTGCCCTGTCAGATCAGCAACCTGCGCGTCTGCTTGAGCATTTCGCGCCCGCAGATCCGCAACCAGAGCGTCCAGTGCCTCGCGGCGGGCGGCGGCCAATCGTGCGGCTTCGGCTTGCGCGTCCACTTCTGAACGGGCCGCCGCAAGTGCCAGATCAAGCGCTTCCTGCGCACTGAGTAATTCTGCCTGCTGCGTCTCAAGTGCGCTCACCTGCCCCAGCGCTGTGTCGCGTTCTGATAGAAGGCCTGCAACTTCCGCTTCAAAGCTGGTAATCTGCGTTTCGGCGGCTCTTAACGCCGCCGTTTGCTGATCGCGCTGGTTTGTCAGTGCCGCGATCAGGGTCGCTTGTTCTGACACTTCGCCACGAGCATCGTTAAGGGAGGCATTCAGTGCACCCAACCGTGCCTCAAGCTGTGCATTGGTGCTTTCTTCCAGTCCCAATGCTTGCGCAAGCGCGGCGACCTCACCTGCCAATGCGTCAAGTTCTGTTTCCTGACCGGTGATCCGTTCTGTCAGAACAAACTGCACCACCATAAATATGGTCAGCACGAACATGAGCACCAGCAAAAGCCCGGTCATCGCATCCACAAATCCCGGCCAAATGGAGGATTGAAACCGCGAACCTGTCCGCCGGGACAATGCCATGGTTAGCGCCCCTCGCCGCCGGGCTTGTTCAGTGGTCGTATACGGCGCGGCTCTGCAGAACGCCCTTCAGATACGGCCTTGGCCAATGACATGATATCCTTGCGAAATTCCGCCATGCTTTCCTGCCGCCCGGCTGAAATTTCTTCAAGAATGCGCAGCATCTGCACGTCAATGGACCGCAGCCGCATCCGGCTTTCAGCGTCAATGCCATCACCGGAACCTTGGGCCTCCACTGCCGTGATCATGCGTTCCTGACCAGCGGCAATCCGGTCCAGCGCCTGACTGGAAGGGTTGGTCCCTTCCATCCGGGTGGTCATCCGGTCCACCGCATCTGCAAGTCTGCCGAGTTTTTCGTCGACCATCGCCCGACTTGTTCCCGATTCCCTGAACATCTGTTGCAGCGTTTCCATCTGTTCCGTCATATGATCAATAACGCCGCCCATCACATGTTGCTCGCCGGTGCCTTCTTCACCAGTGCTGAAGCCGATGCGGGTGATTGAGCTGAGCCAATCCTCAAGCTCCTGATAAAACCGGTTTTGCCCATGCCCTGCAAAGAGTTCGAGCAGCCCAACGACCAGCGACCCTGCAAGACCCAAAAGCGAGGATCCGAATGCAACCCCCATACCGCCCAACTGCGCCTCAAGACCCGTCATGAGGCGGCTAAAGACATCAACGCCGCCTTCGCCTTCTGAGGGGGCGAGGCTACGGATGGTGTCCACCACCGCTGGCACAGTGGTGGCAAGGCCATAGAATGTCCCCAAAAGGCCAAGGAAAATCAACATGTTGACGATATAGCGCGTTATTTCGCGCGCTTCGTCTATGCGGGACGCTACGGAATCAAGAATGGACCGCGTGGATGTCGCACTGACCTGCATCCGCGCGCCACGGGTGCGCAACAATGAGGCCAATGGGGCCAGCAACTGTGGAGCAACCGTCTCCGGGTCCGGTGCGTCTGAGGCAAAGTTTTCGATCCAGCGCACAGATCCAATCAGTTGGAACACCTGATAAAAACAAGCGAATACGCCGATAATGAAGACAAAGATGATGAACCCGTTAAGGTACGGGTTCGCCGCAAAAATGGGCAGCACCGAAGGCAATGCCAGAAAACCGCCAAAGGCGGTCAGTGCCAGCACGATGAGCATCAGAGAAATCTGGCGCACGGGCTGTGAAAACTGTGGTCGTTGTTGTCGGTCTGGCTGCGCCATGCGGCCTTGCTCCTGACCCTTTTTGCCTGCTTTGCGCGCAGCTTACACTGAAAACATAGGCATATGCCAAGAATTTATGTGGTGAGGGTTTTCACTCTGTCGTGGAGCCATTCCAATGCCGGATCGTGCAATCCAACCTCTGCCAGATGTGTTGCCGTATTATAAAGATATTCGGTATTTGGCCCACGCCCACCCACGGCATTCGCGATGATCTGCGCCTGCTCTTCCAGCGGCAAACCACCGCAATATTGCGCGTGGCCCTCGTCGATGACATACACCAATGCCGTCACGTCCCGGCCATCGGCCAGGTGAATCGTGAGGTTCTTTTCAACATAGGCCGATGAGATCAGCTCGCGTTCGCGCAGGTATTCCAGGGTATCAGCCTCAGCGCCATCCGCCACCCGAAGCGCCATTCCTTCGCAGGCGCTTTCGACATGTTCGTCCAGGGCCAGCACCAGGCCGGGGTGATCTTCGGTGCCACGGTGATGGATTGACCGCATGCAAAACGACCGCGCATAGCCCGGTAGCGTGGCGATCACGCTTTCCGCGACGGTGAAACCCGGGTTCCACAATAAGCTGCCGTATCCAAATACCCACATTGCCATCACGCTGGTCCTTCATTGATGGCTTGGGTAAACCGCATCTGCGGGCTGAGTTAAAGGGGTTATCAACGATGCGCAGATTGGCTTGGCTGATCTTAGTCCTGCTGGTGATGTGGTCCGCATGGTGGGCCGCAGCATCCTCCGGGGTACAGCACCTGCTGACCACGTGGCTGGACAACCGGCGCGACTTGGGTTGGCAGGTTGAGGTTGCCGAAATTTCGAAACACGGTTTCCCGCTGTTTCTGCGCGCCCGCCTCAGGGATGTGTCGGTTGCTGATCCCGCCACAGGTCTGGGGGTCGATGCACCGCAATTGGATCTGACGGGGGCCGTCTATTGGCCCGGCTATATGTCAGTGAAACTGCCAGACGCCCCGTTACACATCATGACACCTGTTGGTCACTTCACATTGCAAGCGACGGATGCCCAAGCTGACTTGCGTCTGCGGCCCAGCGCAAGCCTGCAACTGCAAAGCTTGAGTGCGGTCAGCGAGGCGTGGCGCATCGGCTCTTCCGACGGCAGCATCCTGTCAGCGGAAGCTCTGAATATCGCGGCGACCCAAGACAATGCATCCCCCGAAACCTACCAAATTGATGTAAACGCCAACAATCTGACCCCCGGCACTTTGCCCCGCGCGCTTTTGTCGCTGCCAGCAGAGTGGCCTGCGTCATTTGACGTCTCTACCGCTGACCTGAGCGTCGATTTTGACATGCCGTGGGACCGCAGCGCATTGACTGAGAGGCATCCGCAACCCCGCGCGGTGACCCTGAATAAAATAGAAGCCTCATGGGGGGAACTCAGCTTGCTGGGCTCTGGTGATCTGAGCATCGATCCCTCAGGCATCCCGACCGGGACAATTTCCGTTACCGTCACAAACTGGCGCGAGATCATCACTCTGGTCGACGCCAGTGATGCATTGCCGAACGAACAGCGTTTACAGATGGAGATCCTGCTCGGTGCGCTGTCTAATCTGGGGGGCAGTCAGGATGATCTGACCCTGACCCTATCCATGCACGACGGGGACATGTTGCTGGGGGCCATCAGGCTGGGCCCGGTGCCGCGCCTGATCTTTCAGTGATTATTTGCAATAGCGGCCACTGCGATAGCGCGCCGTATCAAAATGGAAATGATCGCGGTGAAACCGATCCGCATTAGGGCCAAGAACGGTGCCAAATGGCCCACAGGCCCCGGCATGCATTTGCCGCATTACTTTGCTGGACGACTTCGCGTTCCACCCTTTAAGCACGCTAACCTCGGACCCGTCCGCCAGACGAAAGGCAGAAATATCAATCGCCCGTCCGCGCCCATGTTCCGAGACCTTGGCACCCTTTTGATTGTTCCGCGTCCGGCAAGCATAATGCGCCGCGACCCGAAGGCTCTTGAGGCCGCCTCCTTTGCGTCCCAGTGCGGGTTTGGCCGACTTTTCCAGCCAGCTTTTCAACGCATTCGCGGTCACACAATCCATCACCGCTGATTGGCTCAAGGTAACGCCAGATACCGATCGCACGCGCACAGCGTTCTCAACGCCGCAGCCGTTCAACCTGCCTTTGACCCTGCCAATGGCCTCACCCTGAATGGCAACATCACCACAAACCGCACCCTTCGCCCTCATCTGGCGTTGCGCGCGGGCCTGTTTCTCAACTTTGCTGGACCTAAACAACGGGCGCAGTGATAACATCAGACCGCCACGCGGTTTTCGCGCGTCTTGGGTTTGCGCATCCCCGACCGGCGGAGCGATCGCTCCCGACGGTGCAACCTCAACCGGCAGAACCACGTTGCCACCACGTTGGACAGGACGCTTTGATGTTGTCGGTGACGCCCATGCGGACTGCGCCAACACCAAGGAAAATATCAGCGCAGCACGGATCATTTCTTGCCAACTTCCCGGCCAAAGTTTGGCGCATCGGTGTCTTGCCCAGCCTCAATAATACTGCGCCTGATAGCACGGGTGCGGGTGAAATAATCATGCAGATGGTCGCCATCGCCCTGACGAATGGCCCGCTGCAACGCAAAAAGTTCCTCTGTGAAACGGCCCAGAATTTCGAGCGTCGCCTCTTTGTTGCTCAGGAAAACATCGCGCCACATTGTTGGATCACTGGCCGCAATCCGGGTAAAATCGCGGAAGCCCGCGGCAGAATACTTGATCACTTCGCTATCGGTCACCCGGCGCAGGTCGTCCGCGACACCCACCATCGTATAGGCAATAAGGTGCGGTGCATGGCTGGTCACGGCCAAGACCAAATCGTGATGTTCGGCGTCCATTTCCTCGACGTTGGATCCCATCCCTTCCCAAAGTGCGCGCAACGTTTTCGTAGCAGTCGGATCGGTGCCTTCGGATGGCACCAACAAGCACCAGCGGTTATCAAACAACTCTGCAAATCCAGACTTTGGCCCGGAATGTTCTGTCCCTGCCAGCGGATGACCGGGGATAAAGTGTACGTTTTGTGGCAAATGTGGACCGACCTGTGCGATCACATCCGCTTTGACCGATCCCACATCCGTGACGGTGGCCCCGGGTTTCAATGCCGCCGCCATATCTGCAGCGATCGCGCCCATGACCCCAACCGGCACGCAAAGCACCACAAGGTCCGCCCCCTCAACCGCCTCCAACAGCGTATCGCAGACCCGATCACACAGACCAATTTCGCGGGCAGTATCGCGGGTTTCCGCGCTGCGGGCAAAACCCACAACTTCGCCCGCCAACCCGCCGCGTTTCATCGCCCAGAACATCGACGAGGCAATCAGGCCAAGGCCAATTAGAGCAACGCGGTCATATACCTGAGCCATCTGCGCCCCCGTTCTTGAATTGTCGGACAGCATGAACAATGCGGCGGCAACTGCTTTCGTCGCCGACCGTGATCCGCAAGCAATTGGGCAGGTTGTACCCCCCCACACGTCGCACAATCAGCCCTTGAGATTGCAGATGCGCATCGCAGGCTTCCGCCTCAGCCTGGGAGGCAAACCGCGCCAGAATAAAATTTGCGCATGAGACATCGGACGGCACGCCGATTTCCGCAAGTGCATCCGCCATCCATGTGCGCCAGCGTGCGTTTTCCGTCCGGCAAAAGGTAGCGTAGGCCGTGTCACGCATTGCGGCCTCCGCCGCATTAAGTCCTGATTGTGAAATATTAAACGGGCCGCGCACGCGGTTGAGCACGTCAATGACATGCGCCGGTCCATACCCCCAACCAATCCGCAATCCGCCCAATCCATAGAGTTTGGAGAATGTGCGCGTCATCACCACGTTTTCACGGCCGTCCACCAGTGCAGCACCCCCATCATAGCCATCGACATATTCGGCATAGGCACCATCGAGAACCAACAGGGCATGAGGCGGCAAGCCATCCGCCAGCCGCGCGATTTCGCCCAACCCAATCATCGTGCCAGTTGGATTGTTGGGGTTGGCAATAAACACCAATCTCGTGGCGTCGGTGCAGGCTCCGAGAATTGCGTCCACATCCGTCACGCGTTCACGCTCAGCGACCTCCATCGGCGTGGCACCGGCCGCGAGTGCCGAAATCCGATACATTGCAAAGCCGTGTTCGGTGTGAATCACTTCTGTCCCCGGACCAGCGTAAGCCTGACAGAGAAAGGTAATAACCTCGTCCGAACCGGCACCACAGATAATCCTGTCTGCATCCAATCCAAGTATCTCGGCGATCGCCTTGCGCAGCGGGGCGTGGTCAGACGATGGATAGCGGTGCAATTCAAAAGCCGCACGGCGGTAGGCCTCAAGCGCTGCCTCGCTTGGGCCGTGTGGGTTTTCGTTCGATGACAACTTTACCACGTTATCTAGGCCTGCCACATGTGCAGCACCCCCTTGGTAAAGGTCGATATCCATGATGCCCGGCTGTGGCGTGATCGCAGTCATGTCGGCAGTTCCCCTATAGATGGGGCCGTTCTAACGCCGCCCCCCAGCCATGACCAGTAGGATTGTCCTTTGCGCAATCCAGTGGCGTCACTGCGGTGTTGTGAGGCGACGCACAAATGGGTTGCGCCGCAATGATCTGTCGACCTCGTCCCATCCGCGCAGAGCCGCCATATCGAACGCTGTCAATCCCTTTTCGACACGTTCCTCAGCGCTGGTGAAATCCTTGAAGTTCAGGCTGCGCCCTGCGCGGAAATACGAAAACCAGACCCAAGGGCGCAGGCACAGACCGCGCATCAAGGGCCAGTCAAATGCAGCCATTGCCGCTTCGACACTTGGACCAACCGCATTGTCTTGTTCCCAGCGAAAGAAAGCTTCGTAAAGCACGCGTTTTTCGGCATTAGTTGCTGGGTGCCCAGACATCTGCCTAGCCAACAGGCGTCGTATTTCAATGACGATCTCGCTTGGCAGATCATCCACGAGGGCGCTGTCATCCATACCGTCTTTGGAAAAGTGTAAAATGGTATAGGCTTTGATCATCACCCGCCGGTTTATGTCTTTCAGCGCGCCGGTGTAGGCGTCAAAATGCGCCATGCGCGTGCGATAATTGCCGGGTGCACGTCGATCCAACAGGGCCAGAATAATCGCGCCGATCCGCGCTATTTTCAGATACCACTGGGCCCAAACCGCCCCGTGGGCGGCGATCAACGCAAAGCAAAAGATGCCACCCGATGCCCGGTAGATATGATGGTATTGCACGGCACGCTTGCACAGCCCATCCGGCGGTCCCGCCAATAGGGTTGCTTGTGTGTGTATTTGGTCATGGCGCTCTTGCGCGGCTCGATACTGTAAGTTCATAGGATTAGTGGTACGTTTATGACCGATATGGACCCGACCTGACTATGCGGCAAAAACGGCCACAATGGGCAGTGCAGGTGGCAATTGCGCGGCCACAACGAAAAAGGCCGCCCCATGGGACGGCCTTTTGATGCTCGGAAATCCAAGGCTTAGTTCTTGGCGTAGAATTCCACGACGAGGTTTGGTTCCATCATCACCGGATATGGCACATCACCCAATGCAGGGGTGCGCACAAATGTTGCGGTCATTTTGGAGTGATCGGCCTCGATGTAGTCAGGCACGTCACGCTCAGCCAATTGTGTGGCTTCAAGCAAAGCGACCATCTGCTTGGAACGGTCACGCACTTCGATCACGTCACCTTCTTTTACGCGGTAAGACGGGATGTTCACCTTCTTGCCGTTCACACGAACATGGCCGTGGTTCACGAACTGACGTGCGGCAAATACAGTCGCCACAAATTTGGCACGGTACACAACCGCGTCCAAACGACGCTCAAGCAGACCAATCAGGTTTTCACCTGTATCGCCTTTAACACGCTCAGCTTCACCATAGATGCGGCGGAACTGCTTTTCGGTCAGGTCGCCGTAATAGCCCTTGAGCTTTTGCTTGGCGCGCAACTGAATGCCGAAGTCGGAAATCTTTGCCTTACGGCGCTGGCCGTGCTGGCCGGGGCCATATTCACGGCGGTTAACTGGGGATTTTGGACGGCCCCAGATGTTTTCGCCCATGCGACGGTCAAGTTTATGTTTGGCAGCGGTGCGTTTTGTCACGGCTGTTCTCCTTTAAATTATAAAGGGCGTTGTCCTCTGGGTTTCCCCCGACAGGCATCCCCTTGCGAGGGCCACCAACACCAATGAAGCCGCGCTTATACGGGGTGATGGGGCGAAGTCAACGGGGTTTGGCCAACGCTGCGCATGCGTCGTGCCGATGGCAGGTCAGAATATGATCATTCACCAATCCACAGGCCTCCATCCAAGCATAAACAATGGTGGGTCCACAAAACTTAAAACCTTCTTTTTTCAAATCTTTTGACACCTGTTCTGAAAGTTTGGTGGACGGCGGCACATCGGCCTGGGTCGCAAATTCATTCTGTAGCGGCACGCCATCCACATAGCGCCACATAAAGGCATCAAAACCCTCGTTGGCCTCTATCGTTTGCCAGGCGCGGGCATTGTTTATTGTCGCTTCGATTTTGCCACGATGGCGGATGATCCCCGGGTTCTCGAGCAATCTTTCAACATCTTCAGCGGACCAATCAGCAATTTTATTCGGATCGAAGCCTTGAAACGCGGCACGAAAATTATCGCGCTTTTTCAGAATTGTGATCCAGCTTAACCCTGCCTGAAATCCATCCAGGATCAGCTTTTCCCACAGCGCACGGCTGTCGTATTCCGGCACGCCCCATTCGGTGTCATGATAGTCTATGTATATTGGTTCCAGCCCGGCCCATCCGCATCGCTCCATGTCGCGTCTTCCTGCATTTGGCCAATTTGGTGGCCCTTAAAATTGGCGATAAATCAGCGCTTTAAGGTCCCGTTATGACTTTCTCAGCAACAAATGTATCTGGACAATGAAGAGTGTAACACCGTGGTAAGTCAATTCAAACGTCGGCTCGCCGATATCGCACCGGGTTCTGAAAATCCGTTAAGCTACGCAGTCTCACAGCGTGATAAATCGACACTTGAGATGGTGAAAGATGCGATTGAATACAAACAAACGCTGTTGGCCTATCAACCGGTCATGCGGGCCGGCGATCATAGCAAAGTGGCTTTCTTTGAAGGGTTGATCAGGGTGATGGACGCGACGGGCCGGGTCATTCCCGCGCGCGATTTCATGCCAGTCATCGAAAATACCGAAACGGGTCGGCAGATTGACGTTCTTGCACTGCGTGCAGGTCTGTTGGCATTGCAAGACAATCCCGGCCTACGCCTGTCGATCAATATGTCTGCGCGTTCCATAGGCTACAAATCATGGAATCAGATGATCCGGCGGTTTCTCAATCGTGACAAGACCATCGGGGAACGCCTGATCCTTGAGATCACCGAAAGCTCGGCAATGACGGTGCCCGAATTGGTCGCAGATTTGATGGATGAGCTGCAACCGTTTGGCGTCTGTTTCGCCTTAGACGACTTTGGGGCCGGGCATACGGCGATCAGGTATTTCAAGGACTTCTATTTTGATATTCTCAAGATTGACGGTGAATTCATCAAAGGTATCGCTGACAACGCGGATAACAGGGCGTTGACCGCCGCGATGATTTCGATCGCTGAACATTTTAATATGCTGACAGTGGCTGAGTTTGTTGAAAATGCGCAAGATGCGGCTGTGCTTACTGAAATGGGCATTGATTGCCTGCAAGGATATTATTTCAGCGCCCCAACCACGCGTCCATCCTGGCTTCATAATCCGGCGGTTCGCGCCAGCGGATAGGCAAAGTCATGCACATCGGGAACGCGGCATCAACGCAGGCCCCGTTGCCGCGATGCGGCGCATCCGCTATGACTTCCTGACAAGGTGGGGGAGTCGCTGCGTACAATGATGGATGCCGCGACAGATTATCCTCGGCCAACTAGGTAGAGGAACAATAATTCATGACCAACGTCGTCATCGCATCCGCCGCCCGTACTGCCGTTGGCAGCTTTGGAGGTTCGTTCGCCACAACACCCGCCCATGACCTGGGTGCCGCCATGCTCAAGGAAATCGTCGCCCGTGCAGGCGTTGATGCGTCCGAGGTTAGCGAAACAATTCTGGGTCAGGTGCTGACCGCTGCACAGGGCCAAAACCCCGCCCGTCAGGCGCATATCAATGCAGGTCTGCCACAGGAAAGCGCCGCATGGTCGATCAATCAGGTGTGTGGTTCCGGCCTGCGCGCCGTGGCATTGGCCGCACAGCATATCCAACTCGGCGATGCGTCTATCGTCGCTGCGGGTGGGCAGGAGAACATGACGCTTTCGCCCCATGCACAAAACCTGCGTGCCGGTCAGAAAATGGGCGATCTGCAATTCATCGATACGATGATTCGTGATGGTCTGTGGGATGCGTTCAACGGCTACCATATGGGTCAAACGGCCGAAAACGTCGCCGAGAAATGGCAGATCAGCCGTGATCAGCAAGACGAATTTGCAGTTGCGAGTCAGAACAAGGCCGAAGCTGCGCAGAAGGCTGGCAAATTTGCTGACGAAATCACGGCCTTTACCGTCAAAAGCCGGAAAGGCGACATCGTTGTCGATCAAGATGAATACATTCGCCATGGTGCGACGATGGAGGCCATGCAAAAACTGCGCCCCGCCTTCACCAAGGATGGCTCAGTCACCGCGGCCAACGCATCCGGCCTGAACGACGGTGCCGCCGGTGCCTTGTTGATGAGCGCGGATGAAGCCGAAAAGCGCGGCATCACCCCATTGGCGCGCATCGCGTCCTATGCCACCGCCGGTCTGGACCCGTCCATCATGGGCGTCGGCCCCATCTATGCGTCACGCAAGGCACTGGAAAAAGCAGGCTGGAAGGCAGAAGACCTTGATCTTGTTGAGGCCAACGAAGCGTTCGCCGCACAGGCCTGTGCCGTGAACAAGGACATGGGCTGGGATCCTGCAATCGTTAACGTCAACGGCGGTGCCATCGCCATCGGTCACCCAATCGGGGCTTCCGGTGCGCGCATCCTGAACACGCTTCTTTTTGAAATGCAGCGGCGCGGCGCAAAAAAAGGTCTCGCTACCTTATGCATTGGTGGCGGTATGGGTGTTGCCATGTGCCTTGAGCGTCCCTAAGAATGATGGGCGCGCAAGATAATTGCGCGTCTGCCGCTTGAATTGAAATATCACTACCCTTTGAGGAGGATCTAAATGTCCCGAGTCGCACTGGTCACCGGAGGCAGCCGAGGGATCGGCGCAGCTATTTCCAAAGAATTAAAAGACGCCGGCTACAATGTCGCCGCAACCTATGCGGGCAATGACGAGGCTGCCGCCGCCTTTACCAAAGAAACCGGCATCAAAACCTACAAATGGAATGTCGCCGATTATGAGGAATCCGCTGCGGGCATTGCAAAGGTAGAAGCCGACCTAGGTCCAATCGAAGTGGTCGTCGCCAACGCGGGCATCACCCGCGATGCGCCATTCCATAAAATGACCCCACAGCAGTGGAAAGAAGTCATCGACACCAACTTGACCGGCGTGTTCAATACCATTCACCCGATCTGGCCCGGCATGCGCGAACGGAAATTTGGCCGTATCGTGGTGATCAGTTCCATCAACGGTCAAAAAGGCCAGTTTGCCCAAGTGAACTATGCCGCGACCAAAGCGGGCGATCTCGGCATCGTCAAATCACTGGCCCAGGAAGGCGCACGCGCAGGCATTACCGCCAATGCCGTTTGCCCTGGTTACATTGGCACGGACATGGTTATGGCCGTTCCGGAAAAAGTGCGCGAAAGCATCATCGCACAAATTCCAGCCGGGCGTTTGGGCGAGCCAGAAGAAATCGCACGCGCAGTGAAATTTCTCGTGTCGGACGATGCGGGCTTTATCAATGGCTCGACGATCTCTGCCAACGGTGCACAGTATTTTGTCTGATCAATAAATGCTCTGAAAAGTGCGGAATGAAATACAAAAAAAGGCCGGATCGAATGATCCGGCCTTTTTGCATCGCGTAAGAACAAAGGCCTTTGTTCAGCGGGATGTAGGTGTGAACAGCCAGCTCCACACATTTGCCATTGCACGTCCGCGTTCAGCATGGGCGGCATCAAAGGCACGGCGGGCGGCGGGATTTGTGGTCGCTTCAAACATGGTCATTTCCTTCCGGGTGCTGGATCAGCGTTTGTTATCTTCCCCTCAACATGGGCGTTCTGCCGCAATCTGACAAACGAGACTTTCCATGACTTCAGTTAAGCTGTACTTAACTGAACATGACGGACCGCTTGCCCCCGCTTACCGCCTTACGTGCTTTTGACGCCGCTGCGCGCCATATGTCGTTCGCTTTGGCAGCCGCAGAATTGCATGTGACGCCCGCTGCGCTCAGCTTTCAGATCAAATCGCTTGAGGAGCATCTGGGCGCGCCATTGTTCCGGCGGCTCAACCGCGCCGTTGAACTGACAGAGGCCGGACGCGCCTTGGCCCCTGCGGCATCAGACGGTTTTCAGGCGCTTGCAGCCGGTTGGCGCGCAGCGCAGCGCCTGCAGGATCATCAGACCCTGACAGTGACGGCCGGCCCCGCCTTTACTGCCAAATGGCTGGCACCGCGCCTGTTTGATTTTGCCCAATCACATCCAGATATAGAGCTGCGGTTTTCCGCATCTTTGCGGATCATGGATTTTAACCGTGACAGTATTGATGTTGCAATTCGTTTTGGTCTGGGTCCAGACCCCGGACTATACTCTTTACCTTTGGCGGACGAATGGGTTGTGCCCGTCATGACCCCAGAAATGGCGCGGAGATTCCCGACACCCCAAAGCCTTGCCGATGCGGTTTTGATTGTCGACGAATCCATAGATTTTCTTGATCCGCCAATCGACTGGCCCACGTGGTTTCGCGCTATGGCTATGGACGTCATACCAAATACTGGCCCGCGTTTTTCTCAGGGCGACCATGCCATTGATGCCGCACTCGCCGGTGTCGGGGTGGCATTGGGCCGCCGCGCATTGGTGATCAAGGACCTCGCAGACGGACGGCTGATGGCACCCTACCCAAAGGCACTGCCTACGGGGGCGCGGTTCCGGTTCTTATGTCCCGAAGGCACAGAAACGCGGCCTCAGGTTCTGGCGTTCAGGACATGGATCTTGCGGGAAATTGAAAAAACGGCACATATTGCCCAAAGTATTGACCTGTTGGACCCCCCATCCAAATGACTCGCCGCCGTGCCACCGCTGTTGGATTTTGCGCTGTGCTTCTATGGGCGCTGCTGGCGCTCTTTACGGTGGGCTCCGCCCCGACACCACCGTTCCTGCTCAACACCTTGTGCTTTGGTCTGGGTGGTACGCTGGGCCTGATCTGGACCACAGTGAGCGGCGCGCTTTCCAGTCTGCGCCGCGTCCCGATGCGCGTCTACCTCATTGGCACATTGGGCCTGTTTGGGTACCACGGCCTATATTTCTCCGCGCTGCGAATTGCGCCTGCGGCCGAGGCGGGGTTGATCGCCTATCTATGGCCGTTGTTGATCGTCTTGTTTTCTGGCTTGTTGCCTGGCGAAATGTTGCGCAAGGGCCATGTCGTCGGTGCCTTGCTGGGCTTTGCGGGTGCTGCACTGATCATCACGGGCGGCGGTACAGGATTCTCTGGCCAACACTTGCCGGGCTATGCACTTGCCGGGCTATGTGCGCTGACGTGGTCTGGCTATTCGGTGTTATCCCGAAGCGTCGGTGAAATCCCTACAGCCTCCGTCGCCGTATTCTGCCTCGCCTCGGCGGCCCTGTCTCTGCCACTGCATCTGATCTGGGAAGAGACTGTGCTGCCTGCGACAGCATTGGGTTGGGCTGCGATCGCCGGCCTTGGGCTTGGCCCGGTTGGCCTTGCCTTTTATGTTTGGGACATTGGGGTAAAGCAGGGCGATATACAGCTTTTAGGCACCGCTTCCTATGCGGCACCCTTGCTGTCCACTCTGGTGCTCGTCATCGCAGGCGTCGCCGCGCCCAGCTATGTTTTGCTGTGGGCTGCTCTGCTGATCACCGGCGGTGCCGCGATTGCAGCACGCGCCAGCTTTTCCAAATAAAAATCGTTCGTTAGTTCGATAGGCGCGTGATTTCCTCTTTCAGACGCAATTTTTCTTTTTTCATCGTCGCAACTTCCAGATCGTCCACTCCGGGTGCGCGTTGGGCGTTTTCGACCGCTTCACTCATTGCCGAATGCTTGCGCTTGAGGGTCTCCAGATGTCCGTTGAGAGCCATATAATCCTCCTTGATGAAAGTTTGGAATTTAAGTTCACCACACTTTTCAGGCTGTGTCACGCTGCCCCGCAGCATAACGCGACAGGTGGTAAACAAATGCCTAAATTCGTCTAGAATTCCAGCGCAGCACCGTCCCGCAGGACAGCCCGCAATGCAGGCACATATGCATCGCCATCCTCGCCGTGCGCAGCACCCTGATGCATGACAAAGGTGTTCAGCAGCCGAAACGCGGCGCGCCCGTTTTTGCGGGCGCGCAGTATGATCAACTCGGCGCGCCGCCCTTTCCGGGGTGCCAAGGGCAACACTTCGACGGAACCCAGATCAGCCGGCAGCGCACGGATCAGGTCAGGCAGACGTTCTGCGCGGTGGATGAAATAGGCACGGCCCTTTGGAGCCAGACGTTTGCCCGCGATCTTGACCCACTTGTGCAAAGGGGTGTGTTCGCCATGTGCAGCCTCGCGGGTGGGATCATCTGATGATACCGATGCAGCCCGGTCAAAATACGGTGGGTTTGCAAGCACATGATCGAACTGCCGCTGCCGCACATGCAGGGGCATATCCGCAAGGTCTGCTGTCACGACCTCCAATGCGGCACCACCGTTGCGCCGCGCCAGTGCGGCATTTTGAGGCAGTACTTCGACCCCTGTTAATGCCAGTCCGGGGATCCGCGCATTGAGGCACAGGATCGCCGCTCCCACGCCGCAGCCAAGTTCCAGCACAGATTGTCCTGCTTCGGCCTGAACACAGGCTGCCAGCAGTACCGCATCAACGCCCGCACGGTAGCCATGGCGCGGCTGAAACAGATGCAGTTGACCGCCCAGAAACGCGTCATGCGTCAATTCGCTGTCGCGATACCCGCTCACATGCCCAACGGGATGTCATTATCGAGCATGACTTTTACCGCCGCCTCGTGATTATCGGGGTGCACCATCAATCGACGCGGGAAAATTCCGATGCCACCTTCGAGCACGCTCATGTTTACGTCCATTTCAAAGCAGTCTATATCCTCGCCCTTGAGAAGGGCGGTTGCAAAAGCGATGATAGTCATGTCTGGGCTGCGCAAAAGTTCCTTCATATCAGAGATGTGGGCCAGTCTGGCCGATTTGTCGAGCCTTGGGTGGAATCACGTTTATGAAAAACGACAGCACGCATAAACCTCATGACCGATTGGCGGCGTATCTGGTCGACGATCTGGCTGCGGTTGCTGATATCATTCGAGACCGCATGGCATCAAAACATGCACCCCGCATTCCTGAGGTGACAGCGCATTTGGTCGACGCTGGCGGCAAGCGTCTGCGGCCGATGCTGACGTTGGCTGCGGCGCGGATGTGTGGCTATGATGGCCCATACCATGTACATTTGGCCGCTACGGTCGAGTTCATTCATACCGCAACATTGCTGCACGATGACGTTGTGGACGAAAGCGCACAGCGCCGGGGGCGCCCGACTGCGAATCTTTTGTGGGACAATAAGTCATCGGTGCTGGTTGGCGATTACCTGTTTTCGCGCAGCTTTCAGTTGATGACGGAAACCGGCTCATTGGACGTGCTGCGCATTTTGTCCAATGCCTCTGCGACGATTGCCGAGGGAGAAGTGCTGCAACTTACCGCAGCACAGAATTTGGCAACGGATGAGGGTATCTACCTTCAGGTTGTGCGCGGCAAAACCGCGGCTCTTTTCTCAGCCGCGACCGAAGTCGGCGGTGTGATTGCCGGTGCACCGGAGGCCCATGTGAAGGCGCTCTTTGACTATGGTGATGCACTGGGTGTGGCGTTTCAGATTGTCGATGACCTGCTGGATTATCAGGGGCATTCAACGGCTATTGGCAAGAATGTCGGTGACGATTTTCGCGAACGCAAACTGACGCTGCCGGTGATCAAAGCCGTTGCCAAAGCAGATGCAGAGGAACGTGCGTTCTGGACCCGCACCATTGAAAGAGGGCGGCAGGAGGACGGCGATCTGGAGCAGGCATTGGCGCTACTTCAAAAGCACGGCGCACTTACCCAGACGCAAGATGACGCATTGGCCTGGGCGGGCAAGGCGCGCGCCGCGCTGGACGGCCTACCTGATCATGAGGTGAGGGACATGTTGTCCGATCTGGCGGACTATGTGGTCAGCCGGATCAACTAAATTCTGGCAAAGCAGTCTTGTCCATACTGCCTAATTTGACGGGTTTTACCCACCAGTTCGGGTGACGTTTGGCAATGTGGTTCGACGCACCTTCCGCATCTGAAAGACTGGTAAAGAGACCAAAACAGGTCGCGCCTGATCCAGACATGCGCGACAAAAGACACTCAGGGCAAGCATCCAGTGCCGCGATAACCGCGTCTATTTCCGGAACCAGACGGCGAGCCGGGTCTTGCAGATCATTGCGCTGCGTTGACAGCCACAAGATAAATTCCTGCGCACTGGAAAATGTTGGAATTTGCGGCAGCATCTGCGCATTCGCTTTGGTTTCCAAGGCTGCAAAAACTTCCGGTGTCGATACATGCACACGCGGGTTCACGAGAACCCCGAACAGCGGCGGCAGGTCCGGGACAGATTCCAGTACCTCACCGATACCCCGCATCCGCGTCGGCACCGAGCGCAGGCACACCGGAATATCGGCCCCCAGTTTCAGCAGTTTTTCTGCAAATGGCGTGTGCTGTGGGTCAAAGATTTCCGCATCCCCAACTCGGCCGTTCCGGTGCGCCATCAACCCCCTAAAGGCGGCGGCCGCATCAGCCGATCCCCCCCCAATTCCAGAGGCCACCGGAAGGTTCTTGGTCAGCCGGAATGACACGCCCGGCATATCCGGGAAGAGCGAAGCGATCTTGAGCACGAGATTGTTCATGTCTGACGGCACCGCCGCCGCCTCGGGTCCTTCAGTTATCATCGACAGCGAAGTGCCCTCTTGCACAGAAATGCGATCACCGACTGAGGCAAAAACCACCAAAGAGTCGAGCAAATGGTAGCCATCCGCGCGTTGACCTGTGACGTGAAGCGTTAAGTTGATCTTTGCAGGGGCAAAAACGGTAATCGACTTGATGGGTTCAGACATTGGAACGCTCAGTTGCCATTGCTGACCTTTAATGGGGGCGCGCCTTCTTCCTCCAACACCACATCGAGTCCAACCTCAATCTTGCGGCGAATGCGATCGGGGTCTGCTTCGGTATCGGTATCGTCCTCTTTGATGAACGACAGGGCGCGGCTCCATTGAAATTCTGCTTCGCGCAGACGGCCAACAGCCCAATAAACATCGCCCAAATGGTCATTTACCACCGGATCAACAGCGACCAGTTCAACCGCGCGCTCCATCTGCTCGACGGCCTCGTCATAGCGGCCTAGCCGGTACAGCACCCAGCCCAATGAATCCACGATGTACCCGGAATTTGGGCTCGCTGCGACGGCACGCTCGATCATATCCAGTGCTTCATCCAGATTGCGTTGCTGTTCAACCAGCGAATAGCCAAGATAGTTCAGGACCTGCGGCTGTTCAGGATTCAGGGCCAATGCCGCGCGAAAGTCATCTTCGGATTCTTTGCCTTTGCCTGACCGCTCGTACGCAATTCCGCGCGAATAATACAGAACCCAGCGGGCGCGGGCCCCTTCCGTGGAAAGGTCTATGGCCTTGTCATAGGCGATGATCGCGCCAGCAAAGTCTTCCTGGCTGCGCAAGACGTCACCCAATGTCGAATGCACGGCAGGCAAATCGCCATGGCTGCGGGCCAGTTGTTCCAAGACCTCGATGGCCTGATCATCCTTACCGGCCCGGCGCAGTGCATCTGCGCGGCCCAGTTCCGCCGCGTGATAAACGGGGTGATCTGCGGGAATGGATTTATATTCGTCGATTGCCAGATCGTATTGTTCAAGGCTCTCCAGCAGGCCCGCGGACAGCAGCAGGGCGTCGATGTGGTCCGGGCGCAGATACCGCGCGATGCGCGAAAACAACAATACGTAATAGTCCGCCGCCGCCTCGTTCTTGAGGACTGCAGCAAAGGTAAAAAATACCTCTGCCATGCCCTCTTTGGCGTCCCTTACATGCGTGAACGGTACAGGCTCATCGCCCTCAAGCGCTGCG
This sequence comes from Sulfitobacter sediminivivens, assembly GCF_042611115.2. Classification (NCBI taxonomy): domain Bacteria; kingdom Pseudomonadati; phylum Pseudomonadota; class Alphaproteobacteria; order Rhodobacterales; family Roseobacteraceae; genus Sulfitobacter; species Sulfitobacter sediminivivens. The sequence continues at coordinate 173,105 of NZ_JBHGAR020000002.1, read as the reverse complement.
ATCACCTGATCCAGTTCAGGATCGGTGGCGTCGCCAAAGCTGTCGCGCAACAGGGTCAACGCCTCCTCACGGCGATCCAATTGCGCCAGAACTTCGATCCGCGCCATGACGCCTCGCCGCGTCTGGTTAGCCGCACCGGTGTCTTCGGCACCAAAGATCGCCTCGGCCCCTTCATAATCGCCCACGCTCGCGAGTGCAGAGGCCTTGTGGTACATCACAATGCCCCGCATCCCGGCTTCGTTGCTTAGCGCGTCAAAGGCAGCCATCGCAGAGGTCACATCACCTGCACCCATGTGCGCCCAGGCTTTGATCAACCCATCAACCCAGGGGCCAACGCCCTCATTATCAATGTCGCGCGCCAACAGGGCGGCAAAATCTTCTTGCTGGCCGAGGCCTGCAATAATCACCAGATGCGCCACCTGGCTGCGCTGGCCTTTTTCTTCAAGCGCGCGCGCCAAAGGCAGGGCTTTGTCAATCTTTCCCAGCGACAGATAGGAAAGCGCTGTGCTTTCCAGCAATTCGACATTACCGGGATCCCGCGCCAGCGCCTGAGTATAATACCGGGCTGCTTCGCTATAGTCGCTGCGCGCGCCCGCATAGCGACCTGCAAGATACGAACCCGCCGCTGTTTGCGCATGGACCGGCGGCGAAACCGACATTGTTATCGCTATCGCAGTCGCCAGACCGATTACATTTCGAAACATGAAAACCCGACCTCTATCGCTTTTTTACAAAGGTATCAGGTCTGTTCCCAAGCGCAATGGCAACGCTTTAAGGGTGACGCGCCTGTGACAGAAATTCGGCGAAAGACCGCGAATGGAAAAGGTGGGCAACGCCCGCCTTTTTCTCTCTACATGTTCGGATAGTTCGGCCCATCGCCACCTTGAGGGGTGGTCCAGACGATGTTCTGCGCCGGGTCTTTGATGTCGCAGGTTTTGCAATGCACACAGTTCTGAAAGTTGATCACAAACCGCGTGTCCTTGCCCGCTTCTTCCACAAATTCATAGACGCCCGCCGGGCAATAGCGCGCTGACGGGCCCGCATATTTCGGCAGATTTAATTTAACCGGTATGGAAGCATCTTTCAGCGTCAGATGCGAAGGCTGACTTTCCTCGTGATTGGTAAAGCTGAAGGCCACATTGGTCAGGCGGTCAAACGACAATTTCCCATCCGGTTTAGGGTAGTCGATGACTTTGTGCTTGCTTGCTTCTTCCGTGGCTTCAGCATCGGATTTGCCATGTTTCAGCGTGCCCATCAGGCTAAAGCCCAGCGTGTTGGTCCACATGTCCATACCACCCAATACCAAGGATGCTGTCAGGCCATATTTGCTCCACAAAGGTTTGACATTCCGCACTTTTTTCAGGTCTGCACCGATGGCACCGCCGCGCACATCCGCTTCATAGTCGCTCAATTCATCGCCTGACCGATCGGCCTTGATCGCGGCAATCGCCGCCTCAGCTGCGGCTTTGCCAGACAACATCGCATTGTGGTTGCCCTTGATGCGCGGCACATTGACCATGCCCACTGAACATCCCAACAGTGCCACACCCGGTGCCACCATCTTGGGCATGGATTGGTAGCCCCCTTCGGTGATCGCACGCGCGCCATAGGCCACGCGCTTGCCACCTTTCAGCAGTTCGGCAACCATCGGGTGATGTTTGAAACGCTGGAATTCCATGTAAGGGAACAGGTGCGGGTTCTTATACCCCAAGTGTACAACAAAACCGACATAAACCTGATTGTTTTCAAGATGATAGATGAAAGATCCACCGCCTGCGTTGCTGTTCAATGGCCAGCCCATCGTATGCGTCACAGTGCCTTCGCTGTGCTTGGCCGGGTCGATTTCCCAGATTTCCTTCATGCCAAGGCCGTATTTCTGTGGCTCTTTGCCGTCGTCCAACCCGTATTTTGCGATCACCTGTTTGGACAGTGACCCGCGCACGCCCTCGGACAGGAAAACGTATTTGCCGTGCAATTCCATCCCCGGCTCAGTGTTCTCGCCATAGCTGCCATCGGCCTCAAGACCAAAGACACCCGCGACAACCCCTTTGACTTCGCCCTTGTCGCCGTAGACCAGCTCAGAGCAGGCCATACCGGGGAAAATCTCAACGCCCAGCGCTTCTGCCTGTTCGGCCATCCACCGGCACACATTGCCCATCGAAACGATGTAATTGCCGTGGTTGGTCATCAGTGGCGGCATCGGGAAGTTGGGGATGCGCAGCTGACCGGCCTCACCCAACATATAGAAATTGTCTTTCCGGACCGGGACCGTGATTGGGGCACCTTTTTCCTTCCAATCCGGGATCAACGCATCAATGCCGCAGGGGTCCAGAACGGCACCTGACAAAATATGCGCACCAACTTCGGAGCCTTTTTCAAGCACAACAACGTTGCAATCGGGGTCCAGTTGTTTAAGCCGGATCGCCGCGGACAATCCCGCTGGACCTGCACCGACGATCACCACGTCATATTCCATCGCTTCGCGTTCAATCTCAGCCATATCAGGCGCTCCCTTCGGGCAAAATTCGTTCTGAAATGGCTAGACTACGCAGCGATCCAATGCAATCGCGACACAACGTCTCGTTTCAACGCGAGTGGTTTTTTTATTGCCTCGCAGCGTAGAGGCTCAGGACTTTTTCGACATCGTCACCATTGGTGATCTGGTCATCATAAAGCGCAGACAACAATCTACGGTCGTAGTCACGCGGTTTGTCGTCAGCAAGATTGTCCAAGGTGAAAAACGCTGAGTTTTCCGCGTCATTCATCAGCCCCATGGCTTGCACCATTTCCTCATAGATGCAGGCCCGCTGCATCGCCGGGTCAATGTCAGGCGCAATCAGGATTGTGCCGAAATGAATACTGACCGCATTCGACAACACATTGAAGTAACATGGTCCTGCCCCCTGCACGTAGGCGCGCGGCAAATTGGCTGAGGACCGACCGTAAAGGGTGAGCGCAATGAAATGCGACGCGACAGGCGGCGAGACCATGAACACAAAAATATTGGCAGTCAGGCTTAGATCTTCCTGTTGTGCGATCAGCAGATCAGAGGTCATCCTTCCGGGTCCGGTTGTGCGCGGCGCATACCGAGAGGCGGTGTAGAACCGCGTGTCGTGGCCGGTCATTTCCACAAACGTTGGCGGCTCAAGCGCCAGCCCGGTCGTGGACGAGATGAAATCAGTCACGTCTGCAAACGCAGCCCGATCCACGGGTCTATCATGCACCACAATCACCCGTGGCGGGTATTGCCATTTCTTGATCGTATTCGCCTTGGCAGTCACAATGACACGCGCGTCGCTGATATCATCTGCCGCTGCATCGCTGCTTAACCAGACAGCCAGACCAAGTGCAAACACGGTTACTACGCTAAGAACCTTGCGCATTACACACCTCTACGAGAACCCCTTCTCTGAGATAATCATCGCTGAAAACGGCCTTAAGTCAAATCACGCTTATGCACAGTCTGGAATGTTTTGTGACTTCGACGTGACGTCAGGGATCGGGGCTATCCCCCATCAAATACCGCGGCCCCTGCCCTTTTTTATGCGCTTTGTCGGTCGGATTATAAAGCGCGCAGGCCTCAAGGCTCAGGCACCCGCAGCCGATACACCCATCCAGATTATCGCGTAATTTGGTCAGCGTTGTGATCCGCTGATCCAGTGCTGCACGAAACCCTTCGCTGATCCGTGCCCAGTCTGCTTTCGTCGGGGTCCTCCCGCCCGGCAATCGGTCCAGTTCTGCTTTGATCTGTGGCAGGGTGAATCCAAATTGCTGCGCGATCATCACAAAACTGAGGCGGCGCAAGTCGGCGCGTTCAAATCGCCGCTGTCCCCCGCTGTTACGCCAAGGTTTGATCAACCCTTGCGCTTCGTAGTACCGGATCGCCGAAACTGCCAAGCCCGTGCGCGCCGCCAGTGCACCAATAGAGAGCCCATCATTAATTGCCATAGTGCCTCACAACTACCTTGACTTAAAGTTAGGTTTAGGAATTATCACAGCAAGTAGTCAACTCTAAAATCCAAAGGAAACCATCATGACTGCAAAACTTGAGCACGCAAACTATACTGTATCTGACCCTGCGGCGACCGCCGATTGGATGCAAAAACTGTTTGGCTGGCATATCCGCTGGGAAGGCAATGCCATCGCTGGAGGGCATACAAAACACGTAGGGACCGACACACAATATGTGGCGCTTTACACACCGGGTGATGCGACGAAACCTAAATACACCAGCTATAAGGTGACGGGCGGCCTCAACCATATCGCGGTCGTGGTTGACGATCTTGATGCAACCGAGCGGGCGATCAAGCAACACGGCTTTAAGACCGGTAACCACGCCGATTATGAACCTGGGCGCAGGTTCTATTTTCACGACGATGACGGCATCGAATATGAGGTTGTCCAATACGACTGACGCGGCACCAGTTGGCCAAGCATCGCCGACAACGACACCCTTGCCCCTTGCAATCCTGTGCCAGTTTAGGTCAGGTAATTACCAAGCAATTTCAATTCGGCCGCCCCCCGCAATCAAATCGGGGCGCGGCCCTCATTACGTGGACGGACTGCCCATGGAAAAGATTCCGATGACCCGGCAAGGGCATACTGCACTTGAGACCGAGCTCAAGCACCTGAAATCCGTTGAACGCCCGGCCATCATCAAGGCAATCGCAGAAGCACGAGAACACGGCGACCTCTCCGAAAATGCGGAATACCATTCCGCCAAGGAAAAGCAGTCTTTTATCGAAGGCCGCGTGAAAGAGCTTGAAGGTGCCATCTCGCTGGCCGATGTCATTGATCCTGCCAAGCTGTCCGGGGCGATCAAATTTGGCGCACGGGTGACATTGGTCGACGAAGAGTCGGGTGAGGAAAAAACCTATCAGATTGTGGGCGAATATGAGGCCAAGATCGAAAACGGTCTGCTCAACATCAAGTCCCCGATCGCGCGCGCGCTGATTGGCAAAGAAGAAGGCGATTCAGTGACTGTTCGCGCGCCGGGGGGCGAAAAATCCTATGAGGTTCTCAAAATCGTTTACGCCTGAAAGGGGGTTCAGGCATGACTGACACACCGCAGCCAGAGACCAGACCGGATACCCGACCCAATGACGGGCCGGTGCAGGACCCGCGCATTGCCAAGGCCAAATCCTCAAGTGTTGCGTCCAGACCAACACCACTGGGCATCTACGACAAGACAAAACCGGATGTTGTCACCGGGATTGAGGTGATCGCTCTTGCGCTCAGCATCGTCTGGCTGCTGGGTTCTGCGCTCTTTTTTGTGTTGATGCCCAACAACAGCAATCCGGATGACGGGTCAGGTGGACTGCGGTTCTTAATGACAATGCTGGCGATTTTCATGCCGGTCGCAATGATCTGGGTTGCCGCAATCGCCGCCCGCGCCAGCCGTGTGATGCGCGAGGAAAGCCAGAGGTTACAAGCCGCCATTGATGCAATCCGACAGACCTATATTGCGCAGCAGCAGGGCAGCAGCTTGCGTTCTGAACCCTCTGTGGCGCGCAAACTTGATGAAATCGCCGCGGCTGCGAAAAAGACAGAAACCGCTTTGGCGATTTTCCAAAGCCGGCGCGATGAAAATGCCCGCCCGGTGATCAAGGTCGATCATCCTGTTGCAGATGACCAGCCCGCGCTTGCGCTGGGCACGCAAGCCATTGATATGGCCCCGGTGCTGGCGACCGATGATTTTATCCGCGCGTTGAATTTTCCCGAAACGGCAGAGGATGAAGTGGGCTTTACCTCACTGCGGCGCGCGCTCAAGGACCGTTCAGCCTCGCAATTGATTCAGGCCGCTCAGGATGTGCTGACCTTGATGTCCCAGGACGGGATTTACATGGACGACCTGCGGCCCGACCGCGCCCGTCCCGAGGTTTGGCGCCAGTTTGCCCAAGGTGCGCGGGGCCGCACGATTGCGGCATTGGGCGGTATTCGGGACCGATCATCTTTGGCGCTGACCAATGCGCGGATGAAGCAAGACCCGATTTTCCGCGATGCGGCACATCACTTTCTGCGCCGATTTGATCGTACGTTTGCCGAGTTTGAAAAAACCGCATCAGACGGTGAAATATCCGCCCTTGCCGACACCCGCACGGCGCGGGCCTTCATGCTGCTTGGCCGCTGCGCAGGGACGTTTGATTAACGGAAACCGGATGCTGCCTCGTTGATGGAACCGAATATGACCCGTGGCTGTCAATTTTGGTGGGTCAATGCAAAGGCAGCGGATGGCATCAAGACCAGAGCCACGTAGTTCACCGGCTCATCAAATGCCAAAACTCGCGTAAGGGATGAAACGCACAAGATCGCCCGGTGCAATATCCAGCGCTTGCTCAGGCAGGTCAACCAATCCTTCGGCCCAGCTCAATCCACTGATCCGACCCGACCCCTCAGAGCCAAAAACCTCGACTTGGCCGTCCCGCATCCGCGCCCGTAGGTATTCGCGCCGCCCGGCTTTCTTGCGTTTCTCGAATGCGGCCGGCACGTCAAACCCGTGTGGTTCTGACCAATCTCCCCCTGCCAGCACTGCCATCGCGGGCCGCGCAAAGATCAAGGTGCAGACCATCGCAGCCACCGGATTGCCGGGCAACCCAAAGACCGGCACGCCATCCCACATCCCCAGCGCCAGAGGGCGGCCCGGTTTCACTGCGATGCGCCACAAGGTCATCGCACCGGACTGCGACAACAGGGCCGACACATGATCCTCGTCCCCCGCCGACGCCCCGCCACTGGTCATGATCACATCAACCTCACCCGCCGCCTGATCCAAGGTCGCGCGCAGGGCCTCGCGGTTATCCGGCACCTTGCCCAAATCGACTGCCTGATGCCCAAACTGCGTTATCATCGCTAAAAGCATTGGTCGGTTGGCGTCAAAAATCTGGCTCTGTTTGACTGGATCGCCCGGGTTCACCAGTTCGCTGCCGGTCGACAGAATGCCAACCTTCAGCCGGTTTCGCACAGGGACATTGGACACGCCCGTTGCCGCCATCAAGGCCAGTTCCGGGGCATTGATCCGCTGGCCCTTGGCCAGGATCTTCTGCCCCTTGATCACATCCTCGCCCGCCTGCCGGGTGTTTGCACCGGCTTTCACCGGTCCTGAAAAGCGTATCTTGCCACCATCAAGCACCACATCCTCTTGAAGCACCACAGTATCGACGCCACCCGGCAGGACGGCCCCGGTCAGCACGCGAATGGCTTGTCCGTCTGCAACGGCTTGCGGCGTGTCCCCAGCCGCTGCGCGACCTGAAACAAGCGGCAGTTCATGCGCACCCGGCCCCCAACCCCCGGCAAAGCCATAGCCATCGACCGCGGTATTGGCCGTCGGCGGGTTCGCGCGGTTGGCGGTGACGTCGTCTGCAGCGATCCGCCCCAATGCCTCAGCAATCGCAACGTGCTCTGTACCTGTGACCGGGTGCAATCGATCTCGCAACAGCGCCAATGCCTCGTCAACCGGGGTCCAATGCACGCCGGGCGGCAGCGCAAAACAATCGTTTCTCAGCGGCGGTGCCTTACGGACCATCAGAACATCCTCATAGCCAAGTCCAAAAATCCAACCCTCCTCAGGGGCCTGTACATCCAGCATTTCTACGAGCTTCTCACTGCTCAACGCTGATACCTGCCGGGCGGCCTCTGCGACCTGCCAAGCGTCCTTGATCATGCCCGCTGGCGCATCTTTGATAGTCAGCGACGGCCAGATTTCAACAAATGCGATTGGGGCATCCAAGGCTGCGAACGGCCAAACTGCCACCGGAAATTTGCGTCGTAACCGTGAAAGTACGGGCAGGCCCATGAAAACCTGTGAACCAACCGCGCCAGCGCCCGCCATCTGCCAGCAAGTAAAAGCACCCTTTGCCTGCTCCTCTGCCTCGCGCCTTTCAGGGAACGGATTCTCATAGCGTGTCTTAGTCCGTGGCAGGCCCGCAATATCGCGTTGCAAACCGTTGGCCCAGAACGGCCCGGTACTACCGCCCAAAGCCACATTAATTTTACCCGCTAGATCAAAACGATTGTTGGAGGCTGGTGCATCCTCGATCCGCGCTTCGAACCAATCCCAAAGCGCAAGGGGATCGTCACTGCCGGTGACAGCGCTGCAAAACCCTTGTGGATAGCCAAAGGGAAAATCAAACCCTGCCAGCACCCTGCGGTTGGCGGCCAATTCCACGCGGAAAATATCCGAGAGCCACGCCTCTGCCACCTGACGGTTGCGCAGATACACGGGCTCTTGGGCTTCCCCGCCCCGGTTCACTGCAGCCCAGATTGCATCTTTTGCGGGTTTTTTGCCCCGGTCATTGCCACCTGACCAATCCACCATAATAACGGTATCAAACGCCATCACAGCCCGACCTCAGCCAGAATAAAATCAGCGATGGCGGTTGTGTCATTCAGATCAAACACAGGACGGTCCAGATCAAGCGGCACGTCACTGGCCACGGCGCGGATCGTGTCATCCCCCGGCGCAATCAGCGCATTGCCAGTTTCCGCACGGTGCGCTTCGATCTTGGGATGGGCATCACGTTTGTACCCTTCGATCAATACCAGATCGACAGGACTGAGCCGGGCCAACAGCGCCTCCAGCGTTGGTTCTTGATCATCACGCAACTCATGCATCAACGCCACCCGATTGCGTGACGCCAGCAGCACTTCGGTGGCCCCCGCAACCCGATGCCGATGGCTGTCCTTGCCCGCATGGTCCACGTCGAAAGAATGGTGCGCATGTTTTACGGTTGAAACGCTGATGCCACGCCCGGTTATTTCAGTCACCAGCCGCTCCATCAACCCGGTTTTTCCTGCGTTTTTCCACCCGACGACGCCATAGATCCTCATCGCATTCGCTCCGCTTTGGCCAGGTCTTCGGGCGTATTCACATTGAAAAACGCAGCCTCATCAGGGAACGTTGCGATGCGTCCATGATGCTGATCCGTCCACTGCACAACCTTGCGCAGGCCCCCTTGCAACGCCGCGCGCAGATCATTGCGCAGGGCGACCGGCCATAGCCCGAATGTCGGGTGCCGCGCGGTGCCGCGTTTGGCATCCGGGGTCGCAGCCAGCACCAGTGGGTGGGCCATGCCTTCGCTGGCCAGCAACAGATGTGGCACCAGATCGCATGGGAAGAACGGTGTGTCTGCCGCTGCAGTTACGATCGTTTCAGCACCTTGTTTAGCTGCCCAATCAAGCCCCGCCAAAACGCCCGCCAACGGGCCCGCGTACCCTTCAATGCTATCGGGCAGAACGGGCAGGTCAAACCCGGCAAACCGGGCCGCTTCGCCATTCGCGTTCAACGCAAGTTTCGCAACCTGCGGGGCCAGCCGCGAAATGACAGCAGACAACAATGTGCCTTGACCCAGAGGCAGCAACCCTTTGTCACCGCCGCCCATGCGCGTGGCTTGCCCACCTGCGAGGATCACACCAAGAGGTTGTTTCATGCCGCCCCCTTGCGCCCGGATTTGCGCGGCTCATCCGCAACTGCGTCAGGGTCGGCGTCCCGGATCAGACGGTCCTCGCCTGCCAGACAGACGAATCGCTTGCCCTTCATCCGCCCAATCAGGGTCAGCCCGACTTGTTGTGCGATTTCGACCCCCCACGCGGTGAAGCCGGACCGTGAGGCAAGCACTGGAATGCCCATCATGGCAGTTTTGATCACCATTTCAGAGGTCAGTCGCCCGGTGGTATAAAGGATCTTGTCCTCGGCAGTCACACCTTCGGACGTCATCCAACCTGCGATCTTGTCCACTGCATTATGGCGACCGACATCCTCCATATAGACCAATGGCTTATCACCTTTACAAAGCACTGTGCCATGGATCGCGCCCGCCTGGAGGTAGAGAGATGGCGTGCGGTTGATCTTGGCAGATATGGCATAAAGCCAAGAGGTGCGCACAGACGTGGCAGGCAGGTTCACCCCTTCCAGCCCCTCCATCATATCGCCAAAAACCGTGCCAACCGCACATCCGCTAGTGCGGGTCTTGCGGCGCATTTTGTCTTCGTAATCGGTGGCACGTGCGGTCCGCACCACGACCGTTTCGAGCTCTTCATCATAATCCACGCCCGTAATCTCTTCGCCGGACAGCAGCATGCCCTGATTGCGCAGAAAGCCGAGCGCCAGATAGGCGGGGTAATCGCCGATTGTCATGGCGGTCACAATTTCCTGAGCATTCAGGAAGATTGTCAAAGGGCGTTCTTCGACGACACGAATTTCCGTCTGCGCCCCTGTGTGGTCGATCCCCTGCACGGCGCGGGTCAGGCGCGCGTTCCCCGGATCGGGCGCGATGAGGTAATCCTGCAGATTTGGATCCTGGGCCAATTGTATCCCCCCGGCGATGGCGTTACGACTTGGCGGTAATCTAAGGGCAACGCATGGGCATCACCACACCGAAATCTGCCTATCTCAAAGGCATTGGCGATGGGGCACCCTTTATTCTGGTGATCATCCCCTTTGCCACGCTCTTTGGCCTGATCGCAACCGAAGCAGGCTTGAGCGTGTTCGAAACGCTGGCCTTTTCGGTAGTGGTGATTGCAGGTGCCGCACAATTCACGGCCTTGCAACTGCTTCAGGAAGAAGCGCCAACAATCATCGTTCTGGCGTCAGCACTTGCTGTAAATCTTCGCATGGCAATGTATTCGGCCTCTTTGACCCCCTGGATCGGCGGTGCCGCATTGTGGCAGCGCGCGCTGGCGGCGTATCTCACGGTCGATCAATCTTATGTTGTATCCATCGCCCAATATGAACGCGCGCCTGATATGACCATGCCGCAGCGGATCGCGTATTTCTTTGGTGCGGTGACGCCAGTTGTCCCGCTTTGGTATATTTTCACGTTTGTTGGTGCATTGCTGGGTGCTCAGGTGCCAGACACCTGGGCATTGGATTTTGCGATCCCAATCACCTTTCTGGCCATGATCGCCCCCATGTTTCGCACTCTGGCCCATGTGATTGCAGCATTTGTCGCTGTTATCGTCAGCCTGCTAGTTGTGGACTTGCCCTATTCTCTGGGCCTCATCGTCGCGGGTGTTTCAGGCATGATCGCTGGCGCACAGGCCGAAGTTTGGGCCGAGCGCCGCACTGGCGCGCGATCATGATTGACAAAACGACGCTTTGGATTGTGATCATCGGGCTGGGTCTGGGTAGCTTTTTCCTGCGCTTTGTTTTTACGGGTCTGGTCGGTGACCGTGCCATGCCACCATGGCTCTTGCGGCACCTGCGCTATACGGCTGTGGCAATCCTGCCTGCGCTGGTGGCACCGCAAGTCCTGTGGCCCGCTGCAACTGGGGGTCATACCGACCCGGCGCGCCTTGCTGCGGCCTGCGTCACATTTCTTGTTGGATTGTGGACCAAGAATGTGATCGCTGCGATCCTCGCGGGTGCAGCGACACTTTACGGCCTGCTCTATTTATTGTGACAGGGCCAATTGGCCTGCACGCACCGCGTCAATCACATCACCGTCGTCATTCTCATAGTATTTTGTCGTCTTCACACCGGGCAAAGCCGATATCTGGTCCATGAACTTAACCGGGTAAAATGTCTGTTCGATGTCATTGAACCCATTGATCTGGCGCAGGATAGCTGTGGTTGCATTCGCACAATAGGCAGCCGGAACCGCCCCATTGGATGTCACCAATTGCAGCGCCCGTTCGGCCTGTTCATCTGTGACCGGTATTTCCTGAGAGACAACATGATAGGTGCTGCGCGCGTGGGCGGATCTATAGGTCTGCACCCAATTTGGTGACATTCCGTAAAGCACATCACCGCGTTCAACCACGCGGGGGTCGCGGAATGATCCGGCGGGGTCAAAAATCACCGTCTGCGATCCTTTGACCATCAGCGCGGTATGCCCGCCACTGCCAGACCGGTTATTGACCATCGTGAACACCGTGAGGCTTTTGGGGCCCGGTGCGCGGAATGCTGCGGCGGCAACAACCTCAGGCGCGCTGTCTGGTGAATTATCTGCGGCACCGCAACCCGCAACAAAGCCAACAGCGGCCAAACCGATCAAGAGACGCTTCACAATGGAATTCCTTAGATAATAGCCGGTTAGCGGATAAACATCGCCATCAGAATCAGCAGGACCAGAATCAGGATCACTGTCTTGGTGACAAAAGACATAAACCCTTCAAAGGTCTTTTCCTGCACGTCGGTATTCATGGTGCCATGTTCATGTTCGGCCATAACTATCGGTCCTTAAGTTTTGCGTTTGCGGCTGATTACCTTATTCGCATGATCCTGTCACGCCGTCAAAGCAGTCGTTGTCTATTGTGGTCACGATGTCGCGGGGCCAGGGATCGCGGGCTCTGGGTTTTCCAGATCTTCCACCAAACGGAACCCAATGCGGTTGGGCGCTGCATTTTCAACCTGCTTGGGCAATGCGCGCAACATCACGGCAAGCTGGCTGACGTGCTGAATAAGCTGTGTGCGCCCGCCCGTTGGATCAGTGCCATAGAAGGTGACGATATCAGGGTCAAAATACCCCATTCCTTCAATCCGCAGTAGGCCGGCATCGCCGCCGGTGAATCCCATTGCGACTTCATGTTCGTTGTCCAGTTGTTCTTCGAAATTCTTGAGGTAAAGGACAACCCGCTCATAGGCCCATTGCGCCGGTGATTTCTGCGAAGGGGGTTTGTCGGTGACGCATTTGGGCAATGCCTGTTCGGTGGCCTTGCGTTGTTTGGGATCTGAATGCACCTCGTGCATTCTGGGCAGGGCATCTGCCTCAACTGCTTCTGCCGCCGTCCTGATCTCGTCGTCCATCTGATCACCCTTTACGTTGATACACCCATGCACCGTCTGCTGCCCGCAATGTGCGCGTTGCTTGGCCAGTCTGATAAAGGTGGCTCAAATGGGCGACCGCTTCAACCAAGGCAAGGCCATATTCGCCTTCACCTATCGATCTTTTGAACAGCGTTGGGAAACACTCAGTTGCCGATTTGGGTGCTTCGATGAAATCCTGCAAACGTTTCAATGCACCATGATGGTTATCAATCAATTGCTCCATCCGGCGCGGCAAACCTGTAAAGGGCAGCTTGTGGCCCCCCAGCACCAAATGATCCGCCCGCGCCAAAGGGGCCAATCGTTCGCAGGCCTCAAGCCATTCGCCAATCGGATCGGCCATCGGTTCGGTCGGATAGACGCCGACATTGGGGCTGATCGACGGCAATATCTGATCGCCCGCAATGACCAGATTGTCATCCCTGCTCCAGAACGTTGCGTGTTCAGGCGCATGGCCATTGCCAATATGAACATCCCAGACGCGCCCGCCCATGGTGATCTGATCGTCCTGTTTGATCCGAGTGTACCCCAACGGCAAGGGGGTCACCACATCGGCAAAATTGAACGGGCGTTCAGTGGTGCGCTTGTCGAGCAGGTCACGATCCATCCCGGATTTCCGATAAAAACTCAGCGATTCCGCGGGCGAGACTTCCTGTTCGTCCAGCGTCAGCATCCGGGCGGTCAACCATGCAGTGCGTGTCGTGACCAGATCCGCGCCAAATTCAGTTTGAAACCAGCCAGCCAATCCAATGTGATCTGGATGATGATGCGTGACCACTACCCGTTTGATCGGCTTTCCCCCCAGCGGCCCGGCCATCGCATCGTGCCATAGTGCCTTGGATTTTTTCGATGCAAAACCGGTGTCTATGATGGTCCAGTGATCGCCCTCATCCAGCGCATATACGTTCACATGATCCAGCTTCATCGGCAGCGGAAACCGCAGCCAAAGGACACCGGCCGCAACTTCGATGGCCTCGGCCCCGTGTTCTGGCGGTATCTCCCAAGGATAACGCAGCCCTTGTGGTGCGATATCCTCCATCAAGCGGCCAATTCATCGACGCTCAGAGCGAACAGATCATCATCGCCCGCCTGTGCATGTGCGAGCAGACCGATGTGTTCGGGCAGCAACCGCTGAATGTAAAAACGCGCCAGCTTTTCACGCGCGCCGCCCCGGTCTGCCATTGCGGCTTTGAGGTGCAGATGCCCGCCCAGCACCCGCGCAAAGGCCCGCAGATACGGCACGGCCCCGGCGAAACGGGCATTCATTTCGTCTTGGGCCGTCACCCATTCTGTCGCCTCGCGCAGGGTTTCCGAGGCTTGCCAGACCGCGTCGGCCATCTTGGGAAACGCCTCGCGCGCGGCTTCGGCATCGGCCTCGATTTCGTCGAGCAAAAGATTGGCCGCCTCGCCGCCGTCCATCATCTTGCGGGCGACCAGATCCATTGCCTGAATGCCATTGGTGCCCTCGTAGATCGCCGTCACCCGCACATCGCGGCTGAACTGCGCTGCACCTGTTTCTTCGATAAAGCCCATGCCACCATGCACCTGCACCCCCATTTCCGCCACAGCCATTCCCGTGTCGGTGCCGAACGCCTTGGCAATCGGGGTCAGGAAAGCAGCGCGCGCTTTCCACTTTTCGGCCTGCGTGGCCTGCCCCATGTCGATGGCATGGGCGCACGACAACGCAATCGCCCGGGCCGCAAACACATCGGCCTTCATGGTCAACAGCATCCGGCGCACATCGGCATGCTCAGCGATTGTCCCGGAACCGCCTGCGCGGCCCTGTTTGCGCTCCAACGCGTATTCCAATGCCTTTTGATAGGCCCCTTCGGCAGCACCTATGCCCTGTCCACCAACGCCCAGTCGCGCATTGTTCATCATGGTAAACATGGCCGCCATGCCGCCTTGTTCCTTGCCGATCATCCACCCTTTTGCGCTGTCATATTGCATGACGGCAGTTGGGGACCCATGCAGACCCATTTTATGCTCAAGGCTGACCACGCTCACGCCATTGCGCGGCCCCGGTTCACCGTTTTCATCCGGCAGAAATTTAGGCACTAGAAACAGGCTGATCCCTTTTGTTCCGGCAGGTGCGCCCGGCAAGCGCGCCAAAACCAGATGGCAGACATTGTCAGAAAAGTCGTTGTCACCCCAACTGATGTAAATCTTCTGACCACTGACCGCATATGTCCCATCGCCATTGTCCTCGGCCTTGGACGACAGCGCGCCCACGTCTGAACCGGCCTGTGGCTCGGTCAGGTTCATCGTGCCGGTCCATTCGCCACAGATCAGCTTGGGCAGGTAGAGCGCCTTGATCTCGTCTGAGGCGTGATGCTCCAGCGCTTCAATCTGGCCCTGAGACATCAACGGGGCCAGTTGCAGCGACAGACACGCACCCGACATCATTTCGTTTACTGCAGAGGTCAGCGTCATCGGCAGCCCCATGCCGCCATATTCAGGGTCTGCTGACATACCAATCCAGCCGCCCTCAGCAATGGCTTTGAACCCACCGTCAAACCCGGGGGACGTCAGCACGACACCGTTTTCCAACCGCGCCGGATGCAGATCGCCATTGCGTTGCAAGGGGGCCAGTACCTCATCACACATCTTGCCCGCTTCGGACATGATTGCACGGGTCACGTCGTCAGTAGCTTCGGCAAATTGTTCAGTTTCCCGAAGTGCTGCGAAATCGACGACATGATCAAACAGAAAGTTAAAATCGTCCACGGCGGCACGGTATGGCATTTGTCATCTCCTCAAAGATCGGACCCGGGATTGGCAAGCCCGGCTTGGCCCTGATAAGGGCTGTGCGGTACGCAAGCGCAGCATGAAACGGCAGCCCAGCACCCGCAACCCACAACGCGGCGTCACGAGGATCAGATGAGCCAAGAAACAACCATTTTGCAACCCGATGCCGCCGGGATTTCCCAAGCGGCGGCGTTGCTGGCACAAGGTCACCTTGTCGCGTTTCCAACCGAAACGGTCTATGGTCTGGGCGCAGATGCCCGGAATGGTCGGGCCGTTGCGGCCATTTATGAGGCCAAGGGGCGGCCCAGCTTCAATCCGCTGATCGTCCACCTACACAATACCGACGTGATACAAACATATGTTCAGTGGTCCGACGCCGCCGAAATCCTCGCCAGCGCCTTTTGGCCCGGGCCGCTGACGCTGGTCCTGCCCCTTAAAGAAGGACACGGTTTGTCCGGCCTCGTGACAGCGGGCCTTGATACGGTCGCCCTGCGCGTGCCCGCACATGCCTTGGCACGTAAGTTGCTTGCTGAATTCGGCGGCCCGGTTGCGGCCCCGTCGGCCAACCCGTCAGGCCGGATCAGCGCCACAACAGCGGCGCATGTGTTGTCGGGTCTTGGTGGCCGCATTGCCGCCGTAGTGGACGACGGGCCTTGCCCCGTTGGATTGGAAAGTACGATTGTCGGGCTGCAGGGTGCCAAACCGACCCTTCTGCGCGCCGGTGGGCTGCCGCAAGAGGCAATTGAGGCGGCACTTGGTCACCCCCTTGATCTTGCGAACGGGGCCGATATCACTGCGCCGGGGCAGTTGGCCTCGCATTACGCGCCCGGCGCATCCGTGCGGTTGAACGCCGCTCAGGCGAATGGAGACGAAGTTTTGCTGGGGTTTGGGCCTATGGCCTGCGATCTGAACCTGTCAGAGACCGCCGATCTGGTTGAAGCGGCGGCGAACCTGTTTGAGTTTTTGCACCAATTGGACGCATTAAAGCGACCGATCGCTGTAGCACCGATCCCGGCACATGGTTTGGGCCGCGCCATCAATGACCGATTGCAAAGGGCCGCAGCACCGCGATGATCGCCTGATTTACGCCCGCCCTGCCGCCGCCGACAATCCCAAGGGATCGACCCCAATCGACTGCAACGCAGCACTCCATTTTTTTGCATCCGGCAGGTCAAACACCAATCCTGTTTCTGCGTCGCAGGTCAGCCAGCCGTTTTGGGCGATCTCAGCCTCAAGCTGCCCGGGTCCCCAGCCTGCATAGCCCAACATCAGCAAAGCCTTTTCGGGCCCATTGTGTCCGGCGATATCTTCCAGCACATCGAGGGTCGCCGTGAGCGCAAAATCATCATCAATCACAAGCGTTTCAATGGCGGAGCGGTACTCCCCCGAGTGCAAGACAAATCCGCGGCCCGTCTCAACCGGCCCGCCAATACGCACACCCAGAGAACCGTCGACAGAAGCCGTTCCTTCGACCAGTCTGTCCAAAACATCCGACAACTTCAGGTCTGGCGCAGGTTTGTTTACCATCAATCCCATCGCCCCGTCGTCGGAATGGGCCGTCACAAAAATGACCGCATGGGCAAAGCGCGGGTCGCCCATGCCGGGCATCGCAACCAGCAATTTTCCGGTCAGGTTCAAAGTGGTCGAGGTCATGCTAACGGTGCTCTCTCGTTGTCCGCTTACCTCTAAACATGGAGGCTGCGTTTGGTCGTGACAAGGGCCAAGCCCGCCATCGGCGAAACATGGATGATACAAACGTGACTTGGCAGCCGGGCTGGATTGACGCATTTATGAAATATGATGAAATTATTGATCAGCGCTTTGTTCTTCGGACTGCTTGCAGTTCCTGCGACAGCACAAGCCCAGAGTGGTGCCCCTGTCACCGGTGAAATTCTAACCGGTTGGCAGCAGCCCGACGGTACCCGCGTGGCCGCCATAAAACTGACGCTGGCACCGGGGTGGAAGACCTATTGGCGCAGCCCTGGGGACAACGGGATTCCGCCACACTTTGATTGGTCCGGGTCATCCAACCTGGGTGGTGTCGGCATCACCTGGCCCGCGCCAAGTGTGTTTCGCAAAGCTGGCGTGCGTACGATTGGGTATGCAAATGAGCTGATTTTGCCCATCATCATTGCGCCCCGCAGTTCCGGCAAGCCGGTCACATTGCATGCCGACCTCGACATCGGCGTGTGCAGTGATATTTGCGTGCCGCAGCAGTTGTCGTTGCGCGCAACTTTGGACACAACAAGTCGCAGCCCGACACCCGCGATTGCCGCCGCACTTGCTGCCCGCGCTTATTCCGCTTCAGAGGCGGGAGTAAAATCAGCGACCTGTTCCCTGCGGCCCACGGCCAATGGATTGGAGATCCAAACCCGGCTGAACGTCCCTTCGGCGGGCGGACGCGAGGTTGTTGTGATCGAACCGGGTCAACCCAATATGTGGATGAGCGAAACCGACACCAGCCGCAATGGCAGGCATCTGACCGCCATAGGAGACCTGTCAACAACCAACGGCGGGATGTTGGCCATTGACCGCTCTGCCATTCTCATCACGGTGCTGGGCGAAAACCATGCGGTTGAAATTCAAGGGTGCACCCCCGGTTAAGGTGCCGTATTTGAACCTGCTTTGCGCTGCGTGGCAAATGTCAGTGCCCCGATGAGATAGCCCGACAAAGCAACCAAAGCCGCACCGATGACGAACAGGATCAAGGCTGCTGTGAGTGCCGACAGATCGGCAAATGTCGGTATGAGCTGTGCCAGTCCGGGATAAATCTGTCCGTGCCAGATCGTCCAGCCAAGTGTCAGTGCCCCCCAGCCGATGATCAAGGCCCACAGCGCCGACATCCCCCAGCGCAAGCCCCCGACAGGCGCACGGACGCCGCGCCGCATGGCGGCAATTTGGCGGGCGATATCATGTTGTGCAGCGATCAGCGCGGGCACAACCAACAGCACCAAAAACATCCCGAACCCCAGGCCATACACCAACGTGATCACCGTCGGCTTGAGGAATTGCGCCTGTTGGCTTTGCTCATAGAGCAGCGGTGCCATCCCCAGCACAGTTGTCATAGTGGTCAGCATAACAGGCCGCAACCGATCCGCTGCTCCATCAATGATTGATGGGACCAATCCGCGCGTTTCGGCGTGTTCGTCAATCGTCGTCACGAGAACGATTGAATCGTTAATAATGATCCCGGTCATGCCCAACAGCCCTACTACCGTGAACATACTCAACGGAACATCCCAAAGGGCGTGGCCGTAAATCGTGCCGACCAACCCAAATGGGATGATTGCCATCACGACCACAGGGCGGGTCCACGACCCAAAGACCCAAGCCAACACCAGATAAATCCCCGTCAGACACAGGATCAACCCGGTCAGCGCATCGTTCAGAAATTGGTCTTCCTGCTCGCTCAGTCCTGCAAGGCGGAATTCGACCTGACGTTCCGATGCAATGCGGGGCAGAATATCGTCGGCCAGCGCTTGGGTGATCTCAGTTGCGCGCGCTGGATCGTCTTCGGATATGTCGCCTGTGACTGAAATCAACCGAATGCCGTTTTCTCGTCTCACTGTGCTAAAGCCCGTGCGGCGCGTCACACTTACAATATCGGCCAGCGGCACATAGATACCATCTGGTGTGCGCATCTGGCTTCGATCCAGAAAATCCGCTGTCAATTCGCCCTCCGGCAATTCAACACGGATGGCCGCCGATCGTGGCCCGTCCGGGTAAGTCGCGGCCTCAATCCCGCCCAGACGATTGCGCAAGGCGCGGCCCAGCGCGTCGATGGTAAAGCCCAGTGCCTGACCCTGTGCGGTCAAATCAAGGATCAATTCCTCTTTATCATAGGCCAGATTATCCTCAATTGCACTGACCTCTGGGTATTGGCGCATTGCAGCCTGCAGATCCTCTGATGCAGCTTTCAGCGTATCCGTGTCTGCGCCGTAGAACTGAACATCAAGAGCGTCACCGCCCGGCCCGGAATGCCAGCGCCGAAAGCTGACCGTTTCAGCCAGCGGATGATTTATCACCCGATCCTGCAACTCCCCAACAAAGGCAAAACTGGAATAGGGACGCAGATCGGCGTCGATCAGTTCAATCGAAATTGCGCCCAGCAGATCCGGGTCTTTGGTGTCCGCACCAGCCAACCCCCGACCCGTAGTGCCGCCAACCTGCGCCATAACGTAATCAAGTGGATTGGTGCCATAGCGTTCAGCGTATTCTGCGCCCAATTCCTCGGTCGCACGTTGCATTTCGCGCATCATCTCAAGCGTATCGGCGCGGCTTGCCCCTTCGACCATCGCGAAATTGCCAGTGACAGAAGCCCGCTCTGGCGCGTTGAAAAAGCGCCATTGCACATCGCCGCGGATAAACAATGCCACTTGGCTGGCCAGCACCACAACGACGCCTGCCAGCACCACATACCGCGCCATAATCACACCCGCCATAAACGGTCGGAACAGTTTTTCGCGCGCCCAGACAAAGCCACGGTTCACCACACGGCTTGGCAGGTCGTACCAATGCTCTGCCCGTGCCGCGCGCATCGCGTGGGCCATGTGGTTGGGCAAGATCAGGAAACATTCGACCAAAGATGCGGCCAGCACAGCAATCACCGTAAAAGGAATGTCCTTGATCAGATCGCCAAACCTGCCCCCAACGGCAATTAGCCCGAAAAAGGCGATGATGGTGGTCAGCGTGGCCGCAAAAACCGGCATGGCCATTCGTCGGGCCGCATTTTCCGCCGCCTCCATAGCGCTTTCGCCAAGGACCTTGAAGCGGTGGTCGGCGTGCTCGCCCACCACGATCGCATCATCAACTACGATGCCCAGCGTAATGATCAGCCCGAAAAGCGAGATCATATTGATGGTGATCCCGCCCGCATACATCAACGCAATTGCCGCCGCCATCGACACCGGTATGCCCGCAGCAACCCAGAACGCCGTGCGGGCGTTCAAGAACAAGAACAGCAACATCACAACCAACCCCAGTCCCATGAGGCCATTATCAATCAACAGATCCAGTCGACCGGTGATCGCGGCGGCGCGCGTACGGATCAATTCAACCGATACCGAGGTAGGCAAGCTTGCCGCCAATTCGCCCGCTACTTTCTCAACTTTTTCCTGAATCGCGATGGCGTCACCGCCATCTGATCGGTCTACGCGCACCGACATTGCCGGATTGGCACCCACAAAAAAGCTCCGATTGCGATCAACGCTTTGGGTGCGAACCTGCGCGACATCCGCGATGGTCAATTTGGACCCGTCCGGGTTAGAGCGCAAAACAATGCCCTCAATCTGGGTTGCACTTCGTTTGGCGGTACCGGTGCGTACCCGTGCATTGGCCCCTGCCACATCGCCTGCAGGATCGGCATCAACTTCCGCCGCAATGGCACCGGCGATATCGGCCATGCTTATGTCATACGCGATCAGTTTTGCGGATGGTACTTCGACCAGAGTTTCAGGAGCGGCAACCCCTCGGATTGTGGTCCGCGTCACGCCGACCGCAAAAAGTCGCGTCACAAATTCATCCGCAAAGCGGCCCAATTGTGCGGGTGCAATCGGCCCGGTGATCACCACATCTGTTACCCGGTCTCGCCATGCACCGCGCCGCACAACAGGCTCTTCGGCGTCTTCGGGCAAGGTTGTGACAGCATCCACCGCCGTTTGCACATCAGCCGCAGCACGCGCCATATCCCAAGATGGTTCAAAATCAAGCACCACCACACCGCGCCCTTCGCGCGACGTGCTGCTAGAGCTTTCGACACCTTCGATTGCCAGTAAAACCGGTTCAAGAACCTGCACAATTGCAGCGTCTACATCTTCGGCGCCAGCGCCAGACCACGTTGTTTCGACAGTAACATTGTCGATAATCACGTCCGGAAAGAATTGAGCGCGCATGTTTGGCGCAGCCGCCAGCCCTGCCACCAGCAACAACACCAGCAGCAAGTTCGCTGCGGTCTGGTGCCGGGTAAAATAGGAAAGCAATCCTCCGGCTGATTTGGGAATAGGACGCGCCATAGCTTACCCCCCCATCCGACTTTCGATCCGCGCGATTGTTTTGGCAGAAACCTGTGGTTGTGAGAGCTGCGCCAGAACCCGCTCTTTCGCCTCTTTCGGCATGCGTTTGTTGTTCTCGACAAATGCCATCAGCTTGGCGCGGCGTTCTTGCGTCAACTCAACCATTTCTGGTTCCTCTGGAACGGGTGCGCCATCTGCACGAAGCGGTTTGACCAGGATGCCGGCACCCAACAGTGGTGATCGTGCATCGATCACTTCTCGATCCACAATCGGGCCACGCACCAATACATCGTCGCCCTGCCTGCGCAATACCTCTACGTCAGCGCTTTCCAGGCGGTTGTCTTCGCCCAGAACCAAAACTTGTCCCCGCGCATCCACGGCGGCGGCTGGCAATCGCACAACATCCTGCAACAGCGGTTCGCGGACCTGTACTGTGACAAAATCGCCGGGTTTAAAGCCCGCTGCGTCATTCAATGCTGCAAAGATCAGCCGCCCTGTCGCGCCTTCACCCGCTGCCGCGCTTGTTCTTGTGATCTTGCCACTCGCCCTCAGGTCAATGCCGACCACGTCCAAAATTGCGGTGACATCGGCCTGCACAATCGCGCCATTTTCATCCAGCAGCCGTGCATATTGTGCGGTGGACACGCGGAACGACACCTCAAGATCATCTGGATCAATCAGTTCCGCCAGCCGTTCATTGCCGGTGACCAAACGCCCAACCACCACATTTGTCGCGGACAGAGTGCCGTCAAAGGGAGCGGTGATCGTCGTGTCATCCAAGCGCCGTTCTGCTTCGGCATATGCGATGCGAGCGCGCGTCAGTTGGGTCGCAGCCTGATCGATCCGCGCCTCAGCCTGAATGGCCGCCTGGCGGCGGGACAAGACGGCCTGTCGCGCCGCAGACGCTGCGAGCTCTGCCGTTTCGGTTGCAATCGCTGTGCCCACACCACGTTCAGCCAGATCGCTTTGACGTTGAAATGCGCGCGCGCGCAATTGCGCTTGTTCCTCGGCAGCAATGAGTTCGTCGCGGGCCAGTTCAAGGGCGCGCGCGGCATCCCGGACCTCGGCCTCGGCGTCGGCAACATCGCTGGCGGCCCGGTCAACGGAGGATTGCATATCAGCCGGGTCCAGACGCACCAGAACCTGGCCTGCGCGCACCTTGCCACCATCCTCAAAACCATCTGCAATTTCAATAATTTCGCCACCACCGCTGGCCCGCAATTCCAATAGTCTGCGGCTGTTCACTTCGCCAAATGTTTCAAGAATGGGCACCACGTCTTCCGCGACAGCGATGCGCACATTGACTGCAAAGACGCGTTCGCGCGCAGGAGGGGTCACTGTTTCGTCGGAAATGCGTTCCTGCACCGCCCCACTGATCAGATAGCCGGCAAAGACCAGCAGCCCCAATGAGACTGCGGCCAAAAATAGACCAATCATACTTTGTCGCAAAAAACGCATCTTCTTCCGATCATTAGGCCAAGAAAGCGACGTGCAGATTGTAATCTAGCGGACCCCAAAAAAATACCAAGTCACTATTATGGTACGAAACTAAACAGATATTCCGTCGATTTTGTGTCCTCTGACCGTCTGATCCCATCGGATTGCCGCCCCTTTGGGCCAGCGTATAGGTCACTTGCGTCGATGATGTTCATCCAGGCGTGGCATAATCTCGACAAAGTTGCAGGGCCGATGCCGATAATCCAACTGCTTTTCCAAGATTGCGTCCCACG
This sequence comes from Sulfitobacter sediminivivens, assembly GCF_042611115.2. Lineage (NCBI taxonomy): Bacteria > Pseudomonadati > Pseudomonadota > Alphaproteobacteria > Rhodobacterales > Roseobacteraceae > Sulfitobacter > Sulfitobacter sediminivivens. Next base: position 149,856 of record NZ_JBHGAR020000002.1, on the reverse strand, counting down.
CGTCCTTGCACGCTCCCGGACTGCCCGGCAGGGCAAAAAGATAGGTCCCATGCGCCACCCCACCCGTGGCACGGCTTTGTACCGCTGAGGTGCCGATTTTTTCCATCGACACGATGGTAAAGACGGTTCCGAATGCCTCAATCTCTTTTTCATAGACATCCCTGTGCGCCTCAACCGTCACGTCACGGCCCGTCAACCCGGTGCCGCCCGTGCTGATCACGACATCAATCGCCGCATCGTTGCACCAGCTGCGCAGTTGATCGGCAATCAATGCCCTTTCATCGCGCAGAATATGGCGCGCGGCCACAACATGTCCGGCGCTCTCAATCCGCTGTGCAAGAACATCGCCTGAGCGATCATCCGACGCCTCCCGGGTATCTGAGACTGTCAAAATCGCAATGCGGACAGGAATAAATTCCTTGCTTGTATCCAAGGTGCTCATGTTCGCTCCAATACTGCTAATCGCGCCGCGAGGGCCACAAATATCCCACTTGTGATCCAACCAAGGGCCCTGCCACCGCGTGCCATGCGCCTGCCAATCCCGCTGGCGAAAACACCCACGACCCCGTTGATGATGAACCCACCGATGCCCAATACCGCGCCAAAAATCAGGAATTGAACCAGAACGCTCCCCGCCTCTGGATCGACAAATTGTGGCACAAAAGCCAATACAAAGACGATCACTTTGGGGTTTGTCAGGTTCACAACGAAACCAGTTCCAAAGGCACGGATGACACTCATTCCCTGCCCTTCTCGCGCTGCTGCACGAGAGCTGCGCCATGCCTGAAATGCCAGATACAGAAGATAGGCAACGCCGACCCAGCGGATCACATCAAAGGCCCAAGGCAGAGCCGCTACAAGTGCGCCAAGACCGAGCCCCGCCAAGGCCACCTGCACCATACCACCCAGTGTAATGCCCGCACTGGCCGCGATGGCCGCGCGCGGTCCAGAACGCAGCCCCTGCCCCAGACAAAACATCATATCCGCCCCCGGTGTCAGATTCAGCGCCAGTGCAACCGGTACAAATGCAGCAAGGGTAAGAGGATCAACCATCGCGCAACCGCGCCTTTAGGCTTAGCAAATCTGCCCAGGCTTCGCGCTTGACCTCAGGATTGCGCAATAAATACGCAGGGTGGAACATCGGCAGTGCTGGCATGCCCGCCGCTTGTGTCCATTGCCCACGCAACCGCGTGATGCCGCGCTTGCCAAGCAGGGCCTGACACGACCAGTTCCCAACAATTACAATAAGTTCCGGCTTTGCCAACTCAATGTGCCGCATCAAAAAAGGCCGCATCATCGCGATTTCGTCAGGTTTTGGGTCACGGTTTTGCGGCGGCCGCCACGGCAATACATTGGTGATGTAAACCGGGGCATCCGCCCGGTCCCGCCCCAGCCCGATCGCAGCCAGCATCTTGTCCAGCAATTGCCCTGCCTTGCCAACAAAGGGTTTGCCGGCAAGGTCCTCATCCCGACCCGGTGCCTCGCCCACGATCATCACCCGCGCACCGGCGATACCGTCAGAGAACACCAGATTGCGGGCCCCTTTCTTTAAATCGCACAGATCGAACCGTCCGAGCGCGGCACTGAGTTCATCAAGGGTTTGCGCTGCGGACGCCGCTTGGGTAGCGATGTGTACCGCATCGGTTTTTTCGGATGATACATCAATCAAAACGGCTGCAGAGGGTGCTGTCTTTGGTTTTTCAACCGCTGCCGGCACGTCATATCGATCCACCGGTGCGTCACAGATTGCCTCTGTCGCGCCCAGTTCGACCTGCCATTCCAGCAAAGCCCGGTCTGCCCAGTATGTATTTGCCGATTCCATACTTCCAATCTATGCCCCTTGCGGCGGAACCTAAATCCCCTGCTTCCAATTGGCCCTCGTATCTTCACCTAGGGCGCAAAGTTCCTTTTGCGCGACGCTTGCTGTCCATCACCTCAGCCGCCTATAAAGCGACGAACGGAAAAGGCGCACGCAATGACATTCCCCCACCGCCATCTCTTGGGTATCGAACAACTGTCGCAGAGCGATATCACCACGGTCCTCGATCTGGCTGACACCTATGCTGACCTGAACCGCCAGCCATCAAAGCATGGTGATGCGCTTAAGGGACTGACACAGATCAATATGTTCTTTGAAAACTCTACGCGCACGCAGGCGAGTTTTGAGATTGCTGGCAAACGGCTGGGTGCAGATGTGATGAACATGGCCATGCAGGCGTCGTCGATCAAGAAAGGGGAGACCCTGATTGATACGGCAATGACGCTGAACGCTATGCATCCCGATCTGTTAGTTGTGCGCCATACGCAATCGGGTGCCGTGGACCTTCTGGCGCAGAAGGTGAATTGTGCAGTACTCAACGCCGGGGATGGCCGCCATGAACACCCAACCCAGGCGCTGTTGGATGCATTGACCATTCGCCGCGCCAAAGGCCGCCTGCACCGGCTCAGCATCGCGATTTGCGGCGATATCGCGCACAGTCGTGTGGCTCGCTCCAACATCATGTTGCTGGGTAAGATGGAAAACCGCATCCGACTGATTGGGCCGCCCACGCTTATGCCGTCGCAGATTGATCAGTTCGGGGTCGAGGTTTTTGACAATATGGCCGAGGGGCTGAAGGACGTGGATGTGGTGATGATGCTGCGCCTGCAACGCGAACGCATGGACGGCGGCTTTATTCCGTCAGAGCGGGAATATTATCACCGCTACGGGCTTGATGAAGAAAAGCTGGGCCATGCCAAACCAGACGCCATTGTCATGCATCCGGGCCCAATGAATCGCGGCGTCGAAATTGACGGGACTCTGGCGGACGATATCAACCGAAGTGTTATTCAGGATCAGGTCGAGATGGGCGTTGCTGTGCGCATGGCGGTCATGGACCTGCTGGCGCGCAACCTGCGTAATGACATTAAATAACTGCGGATGTGAACCAAACCGCTTGATGCGGGTTGATGTAGCAGAGCGAGGTTATCTGATGTCAGAAATTACGGTTCCGAAAGATGAACACGGCAAACTGCGCGTCTTTGCGCTCTCAATGTCTGATGATGCGGCCCGAGCGTTGAATGATAATGATCACCCAACGTCTGCCGATCATCCCCATCCTCAAGAGCGCGCGCTTGGAACAAGTTTTGTTGACGCCAAAAACGTAGAAGTCTTTCGCGTAGGTGATCTGGGGCCGCTGGGTCTGGCCGGGTATCTGCGCGAAGGCGCTGATGCGAATGAAGCAGAAATAACTCAGGATGCTTCCAAACTGGCAGCGGTCGATGGCTGGGTGATGGTGGTTTATTCTTCGGCCTTTGGCGGGGCAGAGGCCAAACTGGATCCGATACCTGAACTCACGCTGATTGGAACGTATGCACAAGAACAGGCCGACCAAACAACCATCGCGTTGGAAAGCGAGGCCGCGGCACCCTATACGGGTGTGCCCAGCGAGGCCCCTTCGACACCACCCAAAAATGCCGCAGGTGGTTCATTGGTTGTAGTGGGGCTTGTAGTGCTCATCGCTTTGATCCTTTGGTGGGCCTTCGGTTAACCCGCTGGAAATGGACCTGAGTTTGGGCTAGGAAGGTCCTATGCAAGAACCAAAACCCGATCCAAAAATGTCCGGCCGTATCGCGATGATCGCGCTTCTTGTGGCTTTTGGCGTCGTGGGTCTGATGCTTTGGGTTGGCTGACGTGCCGGGCGGCGTTGCGGTGGATAGCCTTAGTTGGGCACCAAAGAAAGCCGTATTTGTCCGCCAAACCATGATAGCGGGTGGCGTTACTTTTGCATTGCTGGTGCTTTTGGGGACCGGCGTTTCCCTTTATTTTGATGCGCCCATCTTCTGGGTCTTCCCTACGGCCCTTGCGCTGACACTGGGCTTCATCTTTGATGACATACTGAGGTGGCGCGCGGTACAATTCGACCGCTGGCAAATCGGCGATGGGCACTTGATACATGAGGGCCAGGACGGCAGTGCGCGCATCCCGCTGACAGAAATAGACGGCGCGCACAGGCGCTTGGGCAGCAATGTCGTCGTGCAACTGACGTCGGGCCAGCAGATCGTCTTGCGGTATCTGCCCTATCCTGCAGAAACTGCAGCACAGATCAATGCAGCCAAACCTATGTAGACGATCGGGGCTTTCAAATACAATCGCCCCTTGGTTCACAGCCCGTTTTCGGGCAAGACATGCCCAAAGCATTGCATTCTGACCAAAAGGCCCGCCATGACGCTGCATTTTATCAATGCCAAGCTGATCAACCCCGAAAGCGGCAGGATCACATCCGGCACGCTGAGTGTGGATCAAGGAAAGATCAGTAAAATTTCGGCTGATATGGCCCCTTTGCCCGCAGATGCAAAAGTGATCGACTGCAAGGGCAAATACCTTGCCCCTGGCATTGTCGATCTGGGTGTCAAAGTGTGCGAACCGGGTGAGCGGCACAAGGAAAGCTATCGATCTGCTGGCATGGCGGCGGCGGCGGGGGGCGTGACCACAATGATCACCCGCCCTGACACAGCGCCCGCCATCGACAGCCCCGAAGTATTGGAATTCGTCACCCGCCGCGCCAACGAAGCGGCACCGGTGAACGTCGTGCCGATGGCCGCCCTGACCAAAGGGCGTGCAGGCCGCGAGATGACCGAGATTGGTTTTTTGATGGACGCAGGTGCCGCCGCGTTCACCGACTGCGACCGTGTGATCACCGATACCAAAGTGTTTGCGCGCGCCCTGATCTATGCCCGTAGCCTTGGCGCATTGGTGATCGCACATCCTCAAGAGCCGATCCTCAGCAAAGGGGCTGCCGCGACGTCCGGGAAATTCGCCTCTTTGCGTGGGTTGCCCGCCGTCTCTCCCATGGCCGAACGCATGGGGTTGGACCGGGACATCGCGCTTATTGAGATGACGGGTGCAAAGTACCATGCTGATCAGATCACCACAGCCCGCGCCCTGCCCGCGCTGGAACGCGCCAAGAAAAATGGGCTGGATATTACTGCGGGCATCGGCATACATCATCTGACATTGAATGCCCTCGATGTGGCTGATTATCGCACGTTCTTTAAGCTCAAACCGCCGCTTCGGGATGAGGACGACCGCATCGCGGTTGCCCAGGCCGTCGCGAGCGGATTGATCGATATCATCTGTTCTATGCATACGCCGCAGGATGAGGAATCCAAGCGTCTGCCGTTTGAAGAAGCGGCCTCAGGTGCTGTAGGTCTGGAAACGCTATTGCCCGCAGCCATGCGGCTTGTGCATGCAGAATTGATGGATCTGCCGACTTTGTGGCGCGCGATGTCGTTGAATCCTGCAAAACGCCTTGGCCTTCCCGGAGGTCGTTTGAGCGCAGGTGCCCCTGCCGATCTAGTTTTATTTGATCCCGATGCGCCCTTTGTGATGGACCGGGCCAAACTGCGGTCAAAATCGCGCAACACACCATTTGACGGGATGCGGATGCAGGGTAAGGTGCTTGCAACTTACGTCGCCGGAACATGTGTTTACGAGGGCTCTTGATGCCGATTATTGACAGTTCACTTGCAGTTTTGATCCTTTGGGCTGTGATTGGCTATGGGATCGGATCGATCGCCTTTGGCATGATCGTGACCAACTATATGGGTCTCGGCAATTTGCGAGAAATTGGGTCGGGCAATATCGGGGCCACCAATGTCCTGCGCACCGGCAACAAGAAAGCCGCGGCGCTGACGCTGTTATTGGATGGCGGAAAAGGGGCCGTCGCGGTCCTGCTGGCGCGGATATTTGCGGGCGAGGATGCGGCGCAAGTGGCTGCGTTGACTGCAATGATCGGCCATTGCTATCCGGTTTGGCTGGGCTTTCGCGGCGGCAAAGGGGTGGCAACGTTTCTGGGTATTTTGCTGGCTTTGGCATGGCCTGTTGGTGTCGGATGTTGCGTCGTCTGGTTGATTGCCGTAGCAGCAAGTCGGATTTCGTCAATGGGTGCATTGGCGGCTGCATCGGCGTCGACTTTCCTAATGGTATTTCTGGGGTATGGAACTGCACTTGTGCTTGGTATCGTACTGACCCTTCTGGTTTTCTGGCGGCACCGCGCGAATATGAAACGCATCAAAGCGGGTGTTGAGCCGAAGATAGGCCAAAAAGTGTGACACCGCCGGGTGATGTGGTCGCACGGCTTGCGGCGCTGCCGATCGGAACCAGCACGGGCACTGCGCATGGCAGGCGCTATGTCGCCACACGCAGCATCTTTAACAATGGCCGTTCAGCGAAATTGGTGGCCGAGGAACTGGGCGGGCCTGATTATATCAGCCTGAACTTTTATGACTTGGCGGCCGGGCCGCTCCTTTATCCGTGCGAAATGCCTGCGGAAAAGGTGATGGCCTTTTTGCGAGGTTATCAGCCTGATCCGGGCCAAACCGAGGTCGCGGCATCATGACCGATGTGAACCTGCCCGTCATCTTATTCGCCGCCTTCATCGCTGCAGGCAGCCCCGGACCAGCCACCCTTGCCATTGCCGGCACATCCATGTCGTCTGGTCGTCGTGTTGGTCTGGCGCTGGCTTCTGGGGTGACGACAGGGTCATTTATCTGGTCGGTGTCCGCAGCATTTGGTTTAGGGGCCGTGATGGCGGCAAACGCGTGGATGTTTGAGGTCGCGCGTTATATCGGCGCGGCCTATCTGATGTGGCTGGCGCTCAAAGCCGCGCGATCCGCATGGTACGGCAACAAGTTGATGACGAGGCCGCTGCCTTTGACCACCCCGCGCTGCGCCTATGTGAAAGGTCTGGCATTGCACCTTACAAACCCCAAGGCGATTTTGTTTTTTGGCGCGCTTTATGCGATCGGCATTCCCATTGGCACGCCACCCGCCGCTTTGATCACGGTGATCCTGGCCGTCGGCATACAAAGCCTGATCATGTTTCACCTTTACGCTGTGATCTTTTCCTCGGCAACTATGGCATCGGCATACGCCCGTGCAAAACGTTGGTTTGAGTGCTTCTTTGCGCTGGCGTTTGGGGCCATTGCAATAAAAGTGCTCACTGCCAAGATTGGGTAGGTACACTCATGCCATCGGCACCTTGCGTATCGTGATCATGCAAAATATCCTGCCTGCACCAAGCTAGTGTGGCAGTTTCCCACCGGTCTGCGTGTCCAGCGTTCAGACCAATCAGAATAGTTCAATAATACACGTCCTGATCATTAATCTTGCGCCAGACTCGCCGAAACTTCGCCTCAATTTGGGCGAATTTCAATTTTGGATGGTAATCAATATTGGGACCGGGAAGGCGCTGGCAGACGATGGAATTCTTTTCCTTTTTGAGAACTTTGCCTTCAAGGCTATTAAGTTTGACGATCGCGCTTCGCAACTTGAATATTGGTGCGTCATGCCCGTCATCTGGTTGCTGAATCTTGTGATGGTTCCAGACGATGCAGACGCGTTCTGGGGCTTCCTTCTTGCCCGCAAAGTGCCACCACTCAATCCGTTCTAATACGAATCGTTGATGCTTTTCACCATCACTTTCATCCCGCGTCTGTCTCTGACCATGCGTCGACTTCATGACAGCGGAAAAAGCGCAATGGCTTCTGTCCGCATGGGAATGGCATTTGGCGGTGAGGATGGCGACAGTAATTGCAACAGCATTTTTGCGGTGACTGCGATCCTAAACGCGATTGGCTGAGACGCGATCTGGGCGGTGTTCGCCGAAATGCAAGCAAATGTGCCAGCCCCAGATGTGGCAGGCGGAATATCAAACATCGCCAAAGACATGCAAAAAGACCCGGCCCTGACCTCTACGAGGCTGTTGGTCATGGTGGCCATGATCGCCACACCGTTTGTCGCGGTCAAGCTGCATTTCTTTTTTATGATCTCTCCATCAGAGCTTGATGAAAACAGCTTTGGGGCTGGCAAACGCAAGCACAAGACACTTGTAGAAGGTCCCAAATCGGCCAATCCGTTTGCCGGATACAAATACCTTTATGAACGCAGCCCGGAACAAGAGGCACAGCTTCGGATCAACCAGAAAGAAGAAATCCGGTCGCTCTACCAAACCCGTGTTTTGGCCAAAAGCGGCAGCAGCTAGTAACTGTAGTCCGCATAAATCTGGTTCAGATCGCCGTTCCATTTGCCGTTGTAGTCATCCAGCAGTTCATCTGCCGGGACCTTGCCGGTTTCAATGCTCTCTTTAAGCGCATTTAGAAAATGGGTCTCATCCGGCACCATGCCACCCGCGCCGGCGCGGGCACGCGCCTTGAGGCCCGCATCAGACAAGGCTACAACCTCGCGGGCGATGTCGTGCATGTTGATGCCTGTCACTTTGGCCTGCAGACCGTCCACCGAGGCTGCCACGCGCAGCGCATCATGCTGAGCGCTGTTCCACCCTTTGACAAGATCCCATGCAGCGTCCAATGCGGATTGATCATACATCAGCCCAACCCAAAACGCCGGCAACGCGCAAAGCCGCCGCCATGGTCCCCCATCGGCCCCCCGCATCTCGATGAACTTTTTCATCCGGGCTTCGGGGAACGCGGTGGTTAAATGATCGGCCCAGTCGCTCAGTGTCGGCATTTCACCGGGCAAAGCCGGCAGCTTTCCCTGCATGAAATCACGAAATGACATGCCTAGCGCGTCGATGTATTTGCCATCACGGTACACAAAGTACATCGGCACATCGAGCGCATATTCGACCCAACGCTCAAACCCGAACCCATCCTCAAATACAAATGGCAAGGTGCCGGTGCGCGAGGCATCCAGATCACGCCACACACGGCTGCGCAGGGATTTGTAGCCGTTTATCTTGCCTTCGAAAAATGGTGAATTTGCAAAAAGTGCGGTTGCCACTGGCTGCAACGCCAAGGCGACCCGCATCTTCTTGATCATGTCCGCCTCTGAGCCGAAATCGAGGTTCACCTGCACGGTACAGGTCCGCCGCATCATAATGCGGCCCATCGTGCCCACGCGGCCCATGTAGTCATTCATCAAGGTGTAACGCCCCTTGGGCATCAGATCCATTTGCTCGTGGGTCCAGATCGGTGCAGCACCAAGGCCAATAAAACCGGCACCGATATCATCGGCCACGTCCTTGACCTCGCGCAGGTGGATGTTCACCTCGTCGCAGGTTTCGTGAATGGTTTCGACCGGGGCACCCGATAATTCCAGCTGACCGCCCGGTTCAAGCGATACATTCGCGCCGTTCTTTTCCAGCCCGATCAGCTTGCCGCCTTCTGTGACGGGGGTCCAATTGTGCCGATCCCGCAGACCTTCCAACATCGCCCGGATGGAGCGTGGCCCCTCATACGGCAAAGGCAGCAACGAATCTTTGCAATAGCCAAACTTTTCATGCTCGGTGCCAATGCGCCAATCCTCTTTCGGCTTGCAGCCATCTGCCAGGTATTGGGCCAATTGATCGTGGTGTTCTATGGGCCCGCCGCCGGACTGAGGAATAGACATGATCAAGGCTCCGAAATTAGAAAAAAGGGTCAGACTTGGATGCGGGCATTTGCCGGGGGTGTCAATGCAACAAGCCTGTCTCAAGCGGCCCACCACCGCGTCGCCAGATCACAACCGCTTGATGCCGGGTGGCGTGTAATTCGGTCAGCATCCGTTCCGTCTTTAATCCGGGCAGACTGGCAAATGCATCAAACAATGCCTCTGATCCTGCTGCATTTACGGGAATTAACAGTGGCTGCTGACCCGGCTGATCCAAGCGCCAATGCGCCGGAAACATCGCCCGCTCAAGGCTCAGTCGGTCCATTTCGCGCAGGGCGACGGTACCGCCAGTCAGTGGCCCAAAGTAGGTGATTTGCCCTTCGTCGACCTGCACCGCCCCTGCCCCGCCGTCCGCGCCCCGAAATCGCGCGCGTTGCACGCCCAGCCAGATGCCGGCCGCGCCGCCCAGAATGAGCGCATATCCCGGCACCGCCAGCAACAGGCCAGGCCCCAACACCAGCCATAGGCCAAGTGCCGTTATCACCAGCCCCACAAGGCATTCGCGCCACCGCCAAAGCTCTGCTTGCGCTTCTGGTCGGAAGAAAGTCATGCCCAATCCCCCAATCGATCCTGCCAAAGCGTCATCGCGGCAACTGCTGCGGTGTCCGCGCGCAGAATGCGCGGGCCAAGCGTTACGGGATGTGCAAAGTCCAACCCGTGCAACCGCGCACGTTCCTTGTCAGAAAACCCGCCTTCTGGCCCGATCAGGATCGCCCACGGTCCAACAGCCGCAGTGATATCTGGCAAGCAGGCAGTACCACCTGCCAGCGCCTCGTCGCAAAACATGATCTTGCGTTCGCTGTCCCAGCTTTCCAACAGCCGATCAAGTTTTACAGCGTCCGCAACCTCGGGCACATAGGTCCCGCCGCATTGCTCTGCTGCCTCAACTGCATGGGCTTGCAATCTGTCACGCTGAATCCGGCCAGCATTGGTGAAGGCTGTCATCACTGGCAGAATGCGCGCGGCCCCCATTTCTGTGGCCTTTTCCACAATAAAATCAGTGCGCGCTTTCTTGATCGGGGCAAACAGCAACCACAGATCGGGCGGCATCTGCAAGGGTTTCGTTTGCGCCACGCAACGCAGAACGCCACCGCGTTTGCCAGCCTCTGTAACATCCGCACGCCATTCGCCATCGCGCCCATTAAAGACCAAAATGGCCGCGCCAACGGCCAAGCGCATCACGCCAAAGAGATAATGCGCCTGCGCTTTGTCCAAAGTCAGCGATTGCCCCTGACCCAAAGGGTGCTCTACATAAAGTCTGATTTTTGCGTTCATGGACCAAGATATATGCACAACCCTCCACCTTCGCCAGATGCACCTGTCGCAGATGCGCCAAACGACAATTGGGTGGACAGATACGCACCTGCGTTTGCACGTCCCTATCTGCGCCTCAGTCGGGCGGATCGGCCCATTGGCACATGGCTTTTGCTGTTGCCGTGCTGGTGGGGTTTGACGCTGGCCATCATTTTTGACCAGACGCCGCGCTGGGGTGACCTTTGGATATTCATTGGCTGCGCCTTGGGGGCGTTTTTGATGCGCGGTGCGGGGTGTACGTGGAACGACATCACCGACCGCAATTTTGATTCACAGGTCGCCCGCACCCGGTCACGGCCGATTCCGTCGGGTCAGGTCAGCGTGCGCGGTGCCGTTAGCTGGATGGTGTTACAAGCGCTGGCGGCGGCGTTGATCCTATTTACGTTCAACCGCGCGGCCATCTCACTGGGCGTACTATCGCTTTTGCTGGTGGCGATCTATCCATTTGCCAAACGCTTTACCTGGTGGCCGCAAGCGTTTTTGGGACTTGCGTTCAACTGGGGGGCTTTGCTGGTCTGGACGGCCCACACGGGCAGCCTTCAATCGCCCGCTGTTTTGCTCTATTTTTCGGGCATTGCATGGACGCTTTTCTATGACACCATCTATGCGCATCAAGATACCGAAGACGACGCCCTGATCGGTGTGAAATCCACCGCGCGGCTGTTTGGCGACAATACAAGTCAATGGTTGCGGAGGTTCTTGGCGGCGTCCGTCGGATTGATGGGACTTGCGGTTGTTTTTAGCGCAATGCCCAATGCGTCCGTGCTGGCACTTGTGATCGCATTGGGCGGCCCTTGGGCAATGGGCTGGCATATGGCATGGCAATTGCGCGGCCTCGACATCCACAACCCCGCCAAGTGCCACCAATTGTTTCTTGCCAATCGAGACACCGGCATGATCCCGCTGTTGTTTTACGCAGTCGCGCTGCTGGTATGATTGCACCCCCTGCCCCACTTGCGTATCAAAGACCAATCATGAGTAATACAGAAGTACCCCCATGCGCTTGTCCTCTGTCCTAACGATCGCCCTCACGTTTGCTGCGGCTGCGGTGGTTTCTTTGGTGGCCGCGAATTTTTCTGTGCAACTGATCGAAGAAAACTCGGAAATCGGGGTGCGCAATGCACTCGATGACCAAGGCATGACTTGGGCTGAAGTGGAAGCAGATGGACTGAAGGTCACGCTTGCCGGGATTGCTCCGACCGAAGCCGTTCGCTTTCGTGCCCTGACAACCGCAGGCGGCATCGTAGACGCCGCGCGTGTCATTGATGATATGGAAGTCGAGGCGCAGGCCGCAATCGCACCACCGCATTTTTCTGCCGAAGTGTTGCGCAATGATTCCGGTATTTCAGTCATTGGACTGATTCCTGCAAGCACGGACAAAGCCGCTACCATTGCCAGATTTCAAGCGATGGTAGGCGATGAAAAAGTGGCCGATCTTCTTGAAACCGCCGATTACCCTGCGCCGCAAGGCTGGCAGGACTCCCTTGATTTCGCGATCAGTGCAATGGCGCTGCTGCCGCGTGCCAAAGTCTCAGTCGAAGCGGGCCGCGTTTCGATCACGGCCATTGCGGACAGCGCTGCCGCGAAGGCCAAGATGGAAACCACCGTTAGAAAATCCATCCCATCAGGGCTAGAGGTCATTCTGGATATCGCGGCCCCGCGTCCGGTGATCACCCCCTTTACCCTGCGGTTTGAGCTGGACGAGAATGGTGGTCGTTTCGATGCCTGTTCTGCTGATACCGAAACGGCGCGCAAACGCATCGTCGAAGCAGGCAGACGCGCGGGGCTGACTGATTCCGCACGGTGTACCATTGGCATGGGCGTGCCCAGTCCAAATTGGACAGAAGCCGCATCAATGGCGATGGATGCCGTGCAACAACTTGGTGGTGGGTCCGTCACATTGGCCGATGCCGATATCACTTTGCTGGCGGCTGCAGGAACTGATCAGGCCCTTTTTGACCGGGTGATAGGCGAGCTGGAGACCAGTTTGCCGGATGTATTTGCTTTGCATGCCAGCCTGCCTGCGGTCGTTGATCCAAACGCAGGCCCGCCCGAATTCAGTGCCACGCTCAGCCCCGAAGGTCAGGTGCAATTGCGCGGTCGCCTGAGCAGTGATGCCCTGCGCGAACTGGCCGATAGCTTTGCCAAGGCGCGGTTTGGTTCTGACAAGGTCTACACCGCCGCACGCATTGACGAAGAATTGCCGGACGATTGGGCACCGCGGGTTTTGACAGGCCTCGAGGCGCTTTCAACGCTCAGCAATGGCGCGATGACCGTCACGCCCGATGCTCTTTCTGTGACGGGGAACACGGGCAACCCGGACGCCAGCACGGAAATATCGTCTTTGCTTGCCGGAAAGCTGGGGGAAGGGGCGGCGTTTGACATTGATGTCACCTATCAGGAAAAACTTGATCCGGTTCTGGGCCTGCCAACGCCAGACGAATGTGAGGCCGAAATCGGTGCTGTTTTGAAAGTAGGCAAAATCAATTTTGAGCCGAGCAGTGCGACAATCGACGCCTCTGCTCTTGATACGATGGATGACATCGCCGAGATTTTGAAACGTTGCGGTGATTTAATGCTTGAAATTCAAGGACATACCGACAGTCAGGGCCGGGAAGAAATGAACCTTGCCCTTTCGCAATCGCGCGCTGAATCTGTTCTGAACGAGCTGCGCGCCCGCCGCGTTCTGACCGGTTCCTTTGTCGCGCGTGGCTATGGCGAAGACAATCCGATTGCCGACAATGGCACCGAAGCAGGGCGCGAAGCAAACCGTCGTATCGAATTTCGCCTGATCCGTCCGGATACAGTGAGTGATCCGGAACAAACAACGCTGGAAAGTACCGCAAAAACGGGCGATACACTGCAAGATCAAGTGCAAGAAGGCCCCAACGATGAGCAGAACTGAGTTCGTCCTCGCAACAGCGATTATTCTCTTTGTGGCTTTTTGTCTGGGTTGGTTTGCCAACTGGCTGCTGCATCGTTTTACCCGTGTCGCAGCCGATGATGTCGCTCAACTGGATCGGATGAGCCAAGAACTGCACGAGGCTGAAGAAACCCGCGATCAGGCGATTACCTACCTGCAGCAGCGTGAGGCCGAGTTGACCAATCAATTGGCCCAAACCGAAGCAGAATTGCGCGCCGCCATGGACGGGCTGCGCGATGCGCGTCATGAAGCCGAAGAAATGCGCGCATTCATCGAACAGCAACGCGAAGCCAGCTGAGACTGCAAGCGAGCTTACCTGTTTTCCAAGTGCTGGGCCGCGGTCCCGCTTGAACCGCTACCCATAACTTAGGCGACGGTCAGAACCGCACATTCCGCCTTTGCGCTGACTCCATGTGAGGTGCTGCCCAACAACAATCCGCGCAAATCGCCAAGACCGCGCCGCCCTGTGACAATCAGGTCAACACCATCCGATTTGGCGCGGGCAAGCAGATCTTCCGCCGGATTGCCATGGCCAATATGCACCTCAAGGCCCTGATGGCCACAATCAGCGGCAATTGCACGTGCCTTGTCAGCCATCTTTTCTGCCGCGGCCAGCAAGGTTTCGTCGCGCGCGACATTTGGGCCTATATAAAAGCCCGAAATCGCTTCGGCAGCATAGCTCACGGTTTCGTCTTTGGGGGTATGCGATACTTCGATTTTGGCACGGTATTTGGTGGCGATGTCGCAACCCAATCGCAAGGCCCGATCTGAAGCTTCTGAACCGTCGTAGCCGACGAGTATTTTGGTAATCATAGGTCTTTCCTCCGGGTAAATCTCTTCACCACCCTAGGAGAGGGGCACGCACAATACTTTGATTGAGATCAAGATTCTGACCAGCGCGATAATGCGTCTTCATCCTCATCTCGCGCCTCGACCCAGGTCGCCCCATCATGGCCGACCTCCCGCTTCCAAAACGGGGCGCGGGATTTAAGGTAGTCCATCAGAAATTCCGCGCCATCAAACGCGTCTCTGCGGTGCCGTGCGGCAGTCGCAACCATCATGATGACGTCGCCCGGGGCCAGCCGCCCATGCCGATGAATGATGAGCGCGTCGCCAAGCCCGAACCGTTTGATTGCCTGTTCCGCGATGGACGAAATCGCTTTTTCGGTCATGCCGGGGTAATGCTCAATTTCCATTACTTCCAATGCGTGATCCGGGGTGTCACGCACCACACCCGTAAAGGTTACGATCGCGCCCAGACTGTTCTGAGCCTGAGCAAAAGCTGCGGTTTCTGCGCCCAGATCAAAGGATGAGTCCTGAACAGAAATGCGCATCAGCCGCCCGTCATTGGAGGAAAAAACGCCAGTTCTCGAACACCTTTCAACGGCGCATCGAAATCGCTCAATTCCTGGTCAACGGCGACGCGCAGCGCGCTCAGATCAGAAAAGGCCAGCGCATAACGCTCCTCGCGTGCGCGCAACTCTTCGACCAAATCAGCAACTGTCGCCGCCTCTGTCTGCACCTGCTCACGCGGCACCCCGATACGTTCACGTACCCATGCAAAATACAAAACGTCCATTAACGCCCCTCTCGCAGATGTGGCAGGGCTTTCATCAGGTAATCATATCCTGTCACCGCCGTTAGTGTTGCCGCGATCCACAGCAACCACAGTCCAACGCGGCCCGACCATTCCATCCCGGCAAGTTTCCAGTTCAAACCAAACAAATCCTCTTCGTCACCGTTCAGGATTGCGCCAATCATATCCTGATCCATGCCAAAAACGGACATCCCGAGATAATGTTCAAACACCCCCTGCGAAAACAGGACCGCAATTGCGACCATTTGCATGGTGGTTTTCCATTTGGCCAAAGCGGTCACTTTCAGCGTCCCGGCAACATCACCCAGGTATTCACGCAGCCCTGACACAAACACTTCTCGAAAGAGGATCACCGTGGCGGGGAGTACCAGCCAAGGCGACCAGCTTGAAAAACCAATGATCACCATCAGGGCGATGACCACCATCGCTTTGTCCGCAATCGGGTCGAGCATCGCACCAAGCTTGGTCTCTTGTTTCCATGCACGGGCAAGATAGCCGTCAAGCCAATCGGTGACAGAGGCCAGCACAAACAGGATCAGCGCAAACCAATCTGCGTAAGGTCTTGTAAAGTATAGAAACATCAATGCCACGCCAGGGGCCGCGACCAGTCGCAAAAGCGTCAAGATATTGGGCAGGTTCCATTTCATAACGGCACCTTACTACGGCCCATGCTGGCTTAAAAGCGCCAACAGAGCACAATCCCTGATCCCCGAATACGCAGTCACTGCGGGCTTATCCGCGCTCGTGAAAATAGGCATAAATCGTCTCGGCCAAGGCATCAGATACACCGTCAACAGCCTTGAGATCGCTCAAATTCGCACGCGCCACCGCTTTGGCGGATCCAAAATGCGCCAACAGCGATCGTTTGCGTGCGGCCCCGACGCCCGGCACATCATCAAGCGGTGTTGCACCAACCGACTTGGCCCGTTTTGCGCGGTGGGTGCCAATGGCAAAGCGGTGCGCCTCGTCCCTCAGACGTTGTACAAAGTACAATACCGGATCGTTGTGCCGCAGCGCCATTGGCCGTTTACCGACGCGGTGAAATTCTTCTTTGCCGGCATCCCGATCGACACCTTTGGCAACGCCGACCATCGGAATATCCTCAACCCCGTATTCCCGCATAATCGAAGCAACAGCACTGACCTGTCCCGCACCACCGTCAATCAACAAAAGATCAGGCCACATGCCGCCGTTGCGGCCAGGGTCTTCTTTGATCAATCGTTTAAAGCGCCGGGTCAGCACTTCTTTCATCATGCCAAAATCGTCGCCTGGGGTCAGTTCCTCACCGCGAATGTTAAACTTGCGGTATTGGTTCTTCATCAGGCCGTCGGCACCTGCCACGATCATTGCACCAACCGCATTGGTGCCCTGAATGTGACTGTTGTCATAAACTTCGATCCGGGTTGGGGGGGCGGGCAATTCAAACGCCTCTTCCAGACCTTTCAACAGCTTGGTTTGTGTCGCGGTTTCGGCCAGTTTACGGGCCAAAGATTCACGGGCATTGCGCAGAGCACCATCCACCAACTCCGCTTTTTCACCTTTTTGAGGGACCAGCAATTCAACTTTGCGGCCGATTTTGCCGCCAAGGGCATCCGCCATCAGGTCAGGGTTCTCAATCTCGTTGGACAGGATCAGTTGACGAGGCGGTTCGCGGGTATCGTAAAACTGACCAATAAACGCCTCCAACACTTCTGCGGCATCCACATCCGGCCCCACACGCGGATAGTAGTCGCGGTTGCCCCAGTTTTGATTGGCACGGATGAAGAAAACCTGCACGCAGGCCTGTCCACTGTCCATGTGCAGGGCAATGATGTCAGCTTCTGACACGCCTTTGGGGTTGATCCCTTGTGCTGTTTGCACTTGGGTCAATGCCTTGATCCGATCGCGCAGGGCGGCTGCGCGTTCAAATTCCATCTCTTGTGAGGCGCGCGACATCTCGGTAGCCAGACGCGCCTGAATGTCTGTGGTTTTACCTGTCAGGAAGCGTTCCGCATCGCGGACTGTTTGGGCATAGTCCTCTTTCGAAATTTTGCCGACGCAAGGTGCCGAACACCGCTTGATCTGGTGTTGCAAACAGGGCCGCGTTCGACTGTCGAACATTGAGTTTGAACAGTCACGCAACAGAAAAACCCGCTGCAATTGGTTTAGCGTTCGGTTTACGGCACCTGCGCTGGCGAAAGGACCATAGTAGCTGCCTTTCTCTTTTTTGGCACCGCGGTGTTTCTTGATCTGAGCGAAATCATGGTCCGCTGTCACCAAGATGTTCGGAAAGCTTTTGTCATCGCGCAAGAGCACATTGAATTTGGGTTTCAGTTGCTTGATCAGGTTCTGTTCCAGCAACAACGCCTCTGTCTCTGTCTTGGTGGTCAGAAACATCATCGACGTGGTGGCCGCAATCATCCGGGCAATCCGCCCGGAGTGGCCGCCGGGACGCGCATAGTTACTGACGCGGGCACGCAAATTACGGGCCTTACCTACATAAAGGACACGGCTTTCTGCATCCAACATCCGGTACACCCCCGGCGAGGTGTCAATCGTTTTGAGATAACTTTGAATGACCTCATGGCCTTGCGGCGGGGAGCTGGGGATCTGGTTCATCGGGCTGTCTGATTCTCTGTCTGCGCTGCAATATGGCGTGGTTCGCCACAAGACTTAACATGTCCACGGAACTTGTGGATAACTCTGCTGATAACTTCTGACCTTGGCGAAATTATTGTTGCTTTTGGCCCCCTTCGTAGATTTGCCTAATTTTTAGGCATCTTTGTAAACGTCTGATTTATAATGATATTTTCTTATCTTAATATCAACTCACTGAAAACAAAGGGCTTTTTGTAACAGTTTGGTAACGAAGATGAGAGACGTGCAGAACTTTCGCCGCCACACTTCGTTATTCGACCCCTACCACGTCTGGCGTTTGCCATCCAAGATGCTGTCCGCCATCCACGCAAAGCAGTTGACCTGTCACGGCAGGCGCATCCAGAAAATACCCCAGCGCGGCCGAAATGTCGTCTGGATTGGACCCTCGGCCCAGCACCGTATTGCGCCTTTGCGTGTCAAAATGACTGTCAGATTGGCGTTGCCCCTTCATCGTTGGGCCCGGCCCTATAGCGTTAACGCGGATCGCAGGGGCCAGTGCGCGCGCTGTGGTTTGAGTCAACGCCCAAAGTCCCATTTTCGCGAGCGTATAGGTCATGAACTCTGGCGTGAGTTTGCGCACGCGCTGGTCAACCATATTCACGATCAAGCCCACACCACGCGGTTCACCTGCTTCGTCGGATTTTGCTGCCAATCCCTGCGCGGCCATCGCCTGGGTCAGAACAAAGGGCGCACGCAAGTTGCTCCCCATGTGCCTGTCCCAACTGGTCAGCGTCGCAGTTGAAATTGTGTCGTATTCAAAAATCGACGCGTTGTTCACAAGACAAGTGATCGGTCCGCCCAGTGCCTCCGCTGCCCTTGGCACCAATGTCTGGCTTGCCTCCTCATCCAACAGATCGGCTTGCAAGGAAACAGCCTTGCGACCCATCGCTTTGAGTTCGGTCACGACGGCATCGGCCCCTTCGCCTGAACTGGCATAATGCACCGCGACATCGTATCCGCGTTTGCCCAAATACAACGCCATCGCTCGGCCAAGGCGCTGCCCGGCCCCGGTAATTAGTGCACGGCCCATGCGTGACCTCCTCAGATTAGAACAACAATCAGATAGACTGCATATAGCGCACTCAACGCAATGCCCCAGATGCGGGTGATGTCTTTGTTCAGGTAGACGAACGGAATCAAAAGCAAAGATGCCGCCAGCATGACCCAGAGATCAAATCGTAGGAATTCGGGATCGACACTGATCGGGCCGACAAGGCTTGCGATGCCGATGATCGCCAGCAGGTTGAACATGTTCGACCCGATGACATTGCCCAGCGCCACGTCTGCTTGCCTGCGCAATGCCGCCATAACGGTGGTTGCAAGTTCCGGCAAAGATGTCCCGATCGCAACCAGCGTCAAACCGATCACTGTGTCACTGACCCCATAGGCCTGTGCGATAATCGTGGCGTTTTCAACCAGCAGCCCCGCCCCAAGCGGCAGGCCAATCAGGCCCAAAATCATAAAAACCGCAATGCGCCATCCGGGCATATCGGGGTCAACGCCTTCAAGCTCTTCTTCGGCGTCGCCCTTGCACGCATCTCGATGGTTTTTGGCCTCCCGAAATTGATCGGCAAGCACAAAGGCAAGCGCACCCAAAAGAACCAATGCAGCAATCCAATCGAATACACCGCGAAACGCCAGCGCAATGAAGACAACGCTGGCACCGATCATGAAATTATAAGTCTTTCGCGTGTTACATTCAGACGTGTGCATGGTGGCCAGCAGCGCGGGAATACCCAGCACAAGCAGAATGTTCGCAGTGTTTGACCCCACTACATTGCCCAATGCGATACCCGGCGCGTCATCAAGAATTGCCTTGATTGAAATCAGCAGTTCCGGCGCAGATGTTCCAAACGCCACAATCGTCAGGCTGACGATCAGCGCAGGCACCCCCAATCGCAAGGACAAGTTCACCGCACCTTTGACCAGCGCATCACCGGCAAGCAGCAAGATTAACAGACCCAACCCGGAAAGCAGCCAAGGCATCAGCATCAATCTGATCCTCCGCAACCGCAGGGACCTTTGCCAATCCGGTACCGGCCACAGGCCTTGCACTTTGTCTGGCTCAAACGCTTGGAACCTAGCCAGTGCATTTTTCCAAACCACGCCAAGACGCCCATAAACACCATGAACAGAAGGACTACCTTGATGACCATGAATTAAAGGCCAAAGCGCGCAAAGGCTGCGCGTTCCTCGATGCCGTGCACCGCGTCATGGACCAGTTGCACGCCGAACCGCGACAACAGGCCTTTCTTTGCGCCATAGCGCCGCAATTTCACCTTCTCGCCAAAGCGTTCTTTCAGCAAAGGCTGCAGATGTCCGATGCCATCAATCAAGCCCAGCTCGGTCGCGCGTTTGGCCAGCCAAATTTCACCCGTGAACAAGTCCTGCGCATCGGTAAGCTTGCCATCACGGCGGGCTTTGACGTGGCCGATGAAGTTTTCATGGATGTCTTCGAGCAACGCTTTAAGGCGTGCCACATCTTCAGGCTGTTCAGGGCGGAACGGGTCGAGCATGGATTTCGATTTTCCGGCAGTATGAACCCGCCGCTCAACCCCATGGTCCTTGATGAACTCATGCGCGCCAAACGATGCCGAAATCACACCGATCGATCCGACAACTGAGCTTGGGTCTGCATAGATCTCGTCTGCTGCTGCCGCCAACCAATAACCGCCAGATGCGGCTACATCTTCGACAAAAGCGATCACTGGGATGTTCTTTTCGGCCGCCAGCCGCCTGATCTGTGCCCCAATCAAGGACGATTGCACAGGGCTGCCGCCGGGCGAGTTTATCTCAAGCGCCACAGCAACAGGTTTTCCCTTTCCAAATGCTTTCTCAAGCACCGGTGCAAGAGTGGCGTCATTCAATGCTGACCGACTTTGAGGCCCGATCACGCCCGAGAGGCGGACCACGGCAACAGTGGGTTCAGATTTCAGGAAAGGGATCCAGCGTTTCATACCAACCCATGTAGAGCGCTAGACACAGTCAAACAAGCCAAGTTCCCAAAGGTTTATTGCCGTATCCGCCAACCGGTGTGGAAAATCCACCAGATCACCGCCATGCACAGCCCGGTAAACAGGCCAATCGCCAGCAAACTCGTCAAAATTGGCACATCAGCCGACCCAAAGAAAGCCCAGCGGAATCCTGAAATCAGATACACCACCGGGTTAAAATGCGAAATGACCTGCCAAACAGGCGGCAACATCGAAATGGAATAAAACGACCCACCAAGAAAGACGAGCGGTGTGACGATCAAAAGCGGCACCAACTGTAGCTGTTCGAAGCTGCCGGCCCAAATGCCGATAATAAATCCCATCAAAGCAAAGCTGATACAGGTGAGAACCAGAAACGCGACCATCGCAAAGGGATGTGCAATTGAGATCTCCACAAAGAAAAACGCAGTGATCAGGATGATGACCCCAATGAACAACGCCTTTGTCGCCGCCGCCCCGACATAGCCGATCACGATCTCGAAAAAGTTGATCGGTGCAGAGAGCAATTCAAAAATCGTACCGATGAATTTCGGAAAATAAATGCCAAAAGACGCGTTTGATATCGCCTGGGTGATCACGCTGAGCATGATCAGACCCGGTACGATGAAAGCGCCATAGCTGACACCCTCAACCTCTTGGATGCGGCTGCCAATGGCCGCACCAAAGACCACAAAATAGAGCGATGTGGACAACACGGGCGAGATGATGCTTTGCGCGATTGTGCGGAAAAACCGTGCCATTTCAAAGGCGTAAATTGAACTGATCGCCGTCCAGTTCATGCCGCATCCTCCTGAACCAAATCGACAAAGATATCTTCGAGGCTGCTTTGCCGGGTCATCACATCCGTTAGCACCAGACCAGCCTTTGAAACGTCGGCCAACAGCTTGGTGATGCCTGTCCGTTCCGCCTTCGTGTCATAGGTATAGATCAGTGTGGTGCCGTCCTCAGAAAGCGTCAGTGCGTCCGATTGCAGCGCCTTTGGCAGCGCCATAATTGGTTTGCTCAATTGTACTTCCAGTTGCTTTTTGCCCATTCGCGCCATCAGTTTGGCTTTGTCTTCAACCAGCAACAGCGCGCCATGTGCAATCACACCGACACGATCGGCAATTGCCTCCGCTTCTTCGATGTAATGCGTGGTCAGAATGATGGTCACGCCATCAGCCTTCAGGTCCGCCACAATTTCCCACATGTCTTTGCGCAGCTCAACGTCAACTCCAGCGGTGGGTTCATCCAGAAACAACACCCGCGGGTCATGCGCCAGCGCCTTGGCAATCAAAACCCGCCGTTTCATCCCGCCAGACAGGGCCCTGATCTGGCTGTCTTTCTTGTCCCACAATGACAATTGGCGCAGAATTCTTTCAAGCGCGGCTTCATCTTTTGGTTTGCCAAATAACCCGCGCGAAAAACGGACCGTGTTGATCACCTTTTCAAAAGGTTCCAGGTTGATCTCCTGCGGCACCAGCCCGATCATCGAACGTGCGGCGCGGTACCCGGTGATGATGTCATGACCACCAACAGAAACGGTGCCGTCCGTCGGCGTTGTGATCCCGCATATGGTGGAAATCAATGTGGTCTTGCCCGCGCCGTTCGGGCCGAGCAGTGCCAGAATCTCACCTTCCTGTATTTCCAGATTAACGCCTTTGAGCGCCTCAAAGCCACCGTCATAGGATTTACGCAGGTTCTTGATGTCCACGATAGTTGGCATGGGGCTCTCCGCTAAATGTCGCGGCAACCTAAACCGGAAAATCACAAGTGAACAGAGCGGTTCAGTCTTTGGACCTGCCGAACCAACCTTTTTTGGCGGGGGCCTCACTGGGGTCGTTTTCGGCTGTGTCTTCAGTCGGGCCTTCAAGCGATTCCTGAAGGTTGTTAAAGAACTGATCGGCCATCTTTTTGGCAAAGCCGTCAATGATTCGACTGCCAAGTTGTGCCAGCTTACCGCCCACCTTGGCCTCTACGTCATAACTTAGCTCAGTTCCACCATCCTTGGCCAACAACCGGACCTCGGCACCGCCTTTTGCAAACCCAGCAGCCCCACCTTTGCCCTCGCCTGTGATGGTCAAAGATTGATCCGGCACCAGATCACTCAGCGTGACCTGACCTTTGAACGTGGCCTTAACCGGCCCAACCTTTTGCACGACAGTTGCCTCGTAGCCGTCTGCGACGGACCCCGTCACATCCTGTGCGCCCGGCACACATTTTTGCAACATGTCCGGATCCAGCAATGCGGCATAGACGGCGGATGGCGGAACTGCGATCTGGCGGGTGTCTGACATCTGCATCGGGGTGGCTCCTCTGGCTTTCGGTTTTGAACCTAGCCGAGAATCAAAGTCTGCGCCAACACCAAAGGCGCTGGACTATGCAGCCAAGGTTGATAGGTCTGGACCATGAACACCGCCCCGCAGAACCGCGCCGGACTGGCGATCTTGTTTGTCCTTATTGGAGTCGGTGCGATTTCCATCAATGACATGCTGATTAAACAGCTGTCGGGCGGGTATCCGTTGCATCAGATCGTGTTTGCACGCTCTGCAATCGGGATCATCATCAGCCTCGGTTTGGTCAAGCTCGAAGGTGGCTGGCATCTGCTGAGGACAAAACATCCCGGTTTGCATGTTCTGCGTGGGGTTCTGGTTGTGATCGCCAACATGGCGTTTTTCCTTGCGCTTGCAGCACTGCCACTGGCCGAAGCGACCGCGCTGTTCTTTGCGGCACCTCTCTTTATCACGCTGCTGTCCATCCCGATCCTGGGTGAAAAAGTCGGCGTCATGCGTCTGAGCGCGGTGGCTGTCGGTTTTGTCGGTGTGGTCATCATGCAGCGCCCCTGGGCAGGCGATGAAGCCCTGCACGCCTCGCGGTTGGTGCTGTTGTTGCCGGTCTTGGCCGCAATCACTTATGCGCTCAACCAGTTGATGACCCGCAAACTCGGCGTCACTGCCAAAGCATCGGTGCTGTCGCTCTATATTCAGGCGGTGTTCATTGTCGTCTCGGTCGCATTTTATCTGATTGCGGGTGATGGTCGGTTTGTTGACGAAACGTCCATGGCATCAATGCAATTCCTGCTGCGCCCTTGGGTCTGGCCCGCACCGGGCGATGGATGGGTTTTCTGGGGACTTGGGCTGAACGCCGCCATCATCGGGTATTGTCTAAGCCAGGCCTATCGCATGGCGGATGCGGCCACCGTGGCCCCGTTTGAATATGTCGGGCTGCCTTTGGCTGTCTTTTGGGGCTTTGTGATATTTCGCGACTTGCCATCTTGGGAAGTGTGGGTGGGCATCGCACTTATCCTTGGGTCGGGCCTTTTTGTTTTCCTGCGCGAACGGCAAAAAGCCCGCACCATCACCCGGGCCCAAGGCGGGCGACGATAGCTATTTCGATGCCACCTGCACGACCACCTTTCCGGTCGCCTTGCGCGTGCGCAGCAGCTCCAGCGCCTCGTTGGCCTGATCCAATGGCAAAACATGACTGACGTGCGGTTTCAGCTTGCCCTGAATATACCACTGGGTCAGTTCTTTGAAACTGTCAGTCAACACCGAAGGTTTGATCCGGGCATATGCACCCCAGTAGAATCCAAGCACTGTCAGGTTCTTGACCAGCAAGATGTTTGCCGGGATTTGCGGCACGTCACCAGAGGCAAAACCAAGCGGGATCAACCGCGCCTCGGGGTTACAGGCCCGCATCGCCGCTTTGAACTGATCGCCACCGACAGGGTCATAAACCACATCTGCCCCTCCCAGCGCCTTGACCATTTCGCGGATGTCGTCCGTCTCTGAATTGATCAGATGGTCGGCCCCGGCCGCTTTGCAGACCTCAAGCTTGTCCGCACCGCGCGCGCAGGCGATCACTTCGGCACCCATCAACTTGCCCAACTCAACAGCGGTTAATCCAATCCCACCAGAGGCACCCAAAACCAACAACCGTTCACCCGGTTGCAAGCGCGCCTTATAGGCCAGCCCGACATGGCTGGTGCCATAGGCAATCAGGAATGCAGCGGCATCAACTGCGTTCATCTCATCCGGGATAGGGACGCAAACATCTGCAGGGATTGCAGCATATTCTGTCAGCCCGTTGAATCCGGTGTAGGCCGCTACACGTTGGCCCACTTTGAAATGATCCGCACCGTCGCCAAGCGCAGTGATTGTTCCCGCAAGTTCCATCCCAAGGGTGAACGGCAAGGGTGGCTTTTCCTGATACGTCCCTTTGATGATCAGCAGGTCGCCAAAGTTCAATCCGCAAGTGTCAATCTGAACCAACACCTGGCCTTTTTCAGGTACAGGCATCTGCAATTCCTGCATCGACAATGGCTGATCGTAGGCGGTGACTTGCATGGCACGCATCAGGCGGCTCCCTCATTTGAATTTGGTGCAGAGTGGCCAGTGGGTGGGACATTGGCAAGGGGATGATCGTGACGTCACCTAGCCTGCGAAAATTACCATCCTGATGCCGTAGGCGACAACTGCCAGCGCCAGCACCGATGCCACCCAGATCACCACAAACCAGCCAATGCGCCTGACCCAGGGCGGCATCAATGATAGCCCTCATCGGGGTCAACCTTGCCGCGAAATACCCAATAGGCATAGGCGGTGTAACCCAAAATCATTGGCAGCAGAACCAGGGTGCCAACCAGCGTAAAGGCCAGTGAACTGTCTGGCGCTGCGGCCTCAGCAATGGTGAGGCTCGGGGGGACGATATGGGGATAAAAGCTGATCCCGATCCCGACAAATCCGAGAACGAAAAGCGAAAGAGCACATAGAAATGGACGTATCTCACGGCCGGTGCTGATCCCCTGAAATAACCCGACCACCGCCAAGCCAACCAAGACAGGTACCAAAACGCTAAACGCCGCGGTCGGCCAAGCGAACCAGCGGCCAAAAAACTCTTCATTCTGGAAGGGCGTCCAAAGGCTGACCAGCGCCATAAACACCAGCGTCGCAATCGCCAGAGGCCAGACAAGCCCGCGCATGTGTTCTTGAATGCGCCCCACCAGTTTCATGTTCAGCCAGGTCGCGCCAAGCAGCGCATACCCAACGGTGACGGCCACCCCGGTCAGCACGGAAAACGGGCTCAACCAATCCCACCAGCCCCCGGCATAAGCGCGGCCTTCAATCTCGATCCCTTGTACCAGCGCACCCAGCGCAATGCCCTGACACAATGCTGCCGTTAGCGATCCGCCAAAAAATGCCATGTCCCAAAACGGCTTGAAACGCTTGGTGCGCCAACGGTATTCAAACGCCACACCGCGAAACACAAGCCCAAGCAACATCAGCGTGATCGGGATATAAAGCGCGGGCATGATGACGGCATAGGCCAAGGGGAACACGGCAAAAAGCCCGCCACCACCCAGCACCAGCCACGTTTCATTGCCATCCCAGATCGGGGCCACGGAATTCATCATCACATTGCGTTCGCCTTCATCCTTGGTCAGCGGAAACAGCAAGCCTACGCCAAGGTCGAAGCCATCCAGAATGACATAGATCAGCACGGCAAGCGCGATGATCCCTGCCCAGATGAACGATAGTTCCAATCCAAACATATCAGTTGTCTCCTTTTGCCTGGCTCTGCGCCACAGGGGTGGTGCCTGCTGTGCGTGTGGGCGCGTCATCTCGCAACGGCTGCGCGCTGACCACTTTGACCGGCTGGCCCATCATCCGCAGGATGTAGAAAGTCCCTGCCCCGAAGACAAAGAAATAGACGACAATGAACGCAACAAGGGACGCCGCCACCGCCGGGGCCGCCACTGGTGCCAGACTGTCAGAGGTGCGCAGCAGGCCATAAACCGTATACGGTTGCCGCCCCACCTCGGTGGTGATCCAGCCCGCGAGCACCGCGATAAACCCGGTCGGCCCCATCGCGATCGCCGCACGGTGCAGCAATGGCGCATCAAAGAGACGTTCGCGCAGACGCGCCCAGAGCCCCCACAGGCCAAGGCCCAACATTGCAAATCCAAGGCCTATCATCACGCGAAATGAGAAAAAGACAATTGCGACAGGCGGCTCGTCCTCGTCTGGGATTGTGTCCAATCCGGCCAACGGTGCGTTCAGATCATGCTTGAGGATCAGCGAGGACAGCTTGGGTATTTCAATTGAATAATCGATCCGTTTTTCTGCCGGATTCGGGATGCCAAACAAGATCAGCGGCGCACCATTTTCGTGGCTGTCATAGTGGCCTTCCATCGCCATCACCTTGGCGGGTTGATGTTCCAATGTATTCAACCCGTGCAAATCGCCAGCGAGAATTTGCAATGGCGTGACCAGTACAAGCATCCACATTGCCATCGAAAACATCCGGCGGCTGGGGTTGTCAGACCGGTCGCGCAGCAGATGCAGCGCACCCACTGCCCCCACCACCAAAGCGGTGGTCAAAAATGCCGCCAACACCATATGCACCAACCGGTAGGGAAACGACGGGTTGAACACAATCTGCCACCAATCAAGAGGGATAAACTGGCCTACGTCATTCATCCCGAATCCGGCAGGGGTCTGCATCCAAGAATTTACCGACAATATCCAGGTGGCCGACACCAGCGTCCCAAATGCAACCATGCCTGTGGCAAACATATGCAAGCCGTTGCCCACGCGCTTGCGACCAAAAAGCATGATGCCAAGAAACCCGGCCTCAAGGAAAAACGCGGACAAAACCTCATAGGCCATCAATGGCCCCAAAACTGGCCCCGCCTTGTCCGAAAATACGGACCAGTTGGTGCCAAATTGATAGGACATGACAATGCCCGACACGACACCCATGCCAAAAGCCACCGCAAAAATCTTCTTCCAGTAATCGAATAACACGCGGAACGTATCATCACCGGTCCATAGCCACCGTGCATTCAAGACAGCCAGAAAGCTGGCAAGCCCGATCGAAAATGCCGGGAAGATAATGTGAAACGATATTGTGAATGCAAATTGCATCCGGGCCAATGTCTCAGCGGTGAAACCGTCAAACATATTGAATTCCTCGCACCTGAATTTGGCGTACAATATGATGCGTCATCGCCGGGCGCACAGGCGCATAACGCCGCACTTAGGCCTAGAAGAGAATAATCGCGCTTAGCCCCGGCGAATTTTCGCCCAGTTCGAATTCTGCGCCGTGAAGCTTTGCCACGGCATCGACCAAGCTTAGCCCCAGTCCATTGCCCGGTGTGTGCCTGCTGCGATCCAGACGGTAAAGCCGACGCACAGCCTTGTCTCTTTCATCCGCTGGAATGCCCGGTCCAGTATCAGTGACGCGGAGGCGCGGACGCCCTTTATGTCGGTCCAGAGCAACCGTAATGGTGGTGCCGCGCGGCGTGTGGCGCATTGCGTTCTCCAACAGATTAGAAAGCATTTGCCCCAAGAGCGCCCGATCACCGGTCACAATCAGGGACTCCTCAGCCAAATCGCTCTGCAATATTTGCCCATGTTCGACGGCTGCAGGCTCAAAAACCTCGACTATCGTTCGGCATAAGGCGGTCAAATCAACCGGTGCAAAGCGCGCCTTGGGCGATCCTGCTTCGACTTGGGCAAGCTGTAAAAGGGACTGAAAGACCGACGCGATGCCATCCAATTCTTCCTGAGCCTTGTCGACCAAAGCGGCCTGATCCGAGCAGTCCCTGGTGATATGGGCCAATGCGTCGAGGTGCACAGACACCCGCTGGATCGGGGTTTTCAGGTCATGAGCGATGTCTAAAGACACTTGCTTGAGTGCTGCAACAGAGGTCTCCTGCGCGCCTGCCATCTGGTTCAGCTTGCCGCCGATTTGTCTCAGGTCATCGGACCAGCGCGGTCCGATCTCGACGCGCGCGCCAAGGTTGCCGGAGGTCATATCGTCAAGCGCACGACCCACCACCTCGACGTGCCGCTTAGATCGCCGCGCGAGGATCAGACCGCCGGAAAGCGCGATCAGTACTGTTGGCAAAAGGGAGATCAGCAATATGTTCACAAACACATCGCCAAGAGCTGAAATCTCGGCGCGGCTGCGCGCGATGGTCAGCAATCCACCAAAAAGCGGTTCGGTAAGGGCCAAATAGGCACCGTCGTATTCGGCCCTATCTGCGTCCAATGATATGATGTGGAAACCTTGGTCATCGCGCGCGATGGCACCGTTGCCGTAAATCTGGCCGCTGGGCGACACATAGCTCAGGATCAGACGATTGGGGTCAGTTTCGCGCGATTCCGCCTTGACCAAAAGCGCCACGGCGCGTGCATTTGGGGCGGCCCGGAACCCGGCCAGATCCTGTGCGAGATCGGCGCGGATGGCCTGTTCGAACGATGATTGGGTAACAGCATAGCTGGCCGCCAGGCTCAGCAGACTAACCACTGAAAACAGGCCAACCATCAGAACCGCCAGCCGCAACGGCATTGACCGCCAAAGCTGGGACAGCCGCGCGTTCATCCAATTATCCTGTATCCCGCACCGCGCACGGTTTGTATCAGTTCGGTCTCGAACGGTTTGTCCACCTTGGCGCGCAACCGGCTGATGTGGGTTTCAACCACATTCGTCATTGGATCAAAACTGAGGTCCCAGACCGCTTCAAGCAGCATCGTACGGGTCTGCACCCTGCCCTTTCGCCGCAGCAAATGTTCCAGCAATTGAAATTCACGCGGCAACAGATCTATTTCAACGTCCCCCCGTATCACTTTGCGGGTGATCAAGTTCATCGTAAGGTCGCGCGCGCAAAGCGTTGTTTGTTGTTCCAACGCTTGCGGTCGGCGCGCAAGTGCCGCCACCCGTGCGGATAATTCGCCAAAAGCAAAAGGTTTGAGCAGATAGTCATCCGCACCAGCGTTGAGGCCAGCAATCCGATCCTCAACATCGCCCATCGCGGTAAGCAATAGTACTGGCACCCGGTTGCCTGCGCCCCGCAATGTCTTGAGCAAAGTCAGCCCATCCACTTCGGGCAACATCCTGTCCACGACAAGCACATCGTGTCCCCCACCAGTGGCCGCAATAAGCCCGGCCCGACCATCGGTGACCAGATCCACCACATGCCCTTCTTCACGCAGTCCGCGCGCGACATAGGCCCCGGTGGTCGCATCATCTTCGATCACAAGCAGTTTCATCTGGGTTCGGTCCTGAATTCCAACATACCCTATATAGCCACCTTGCCCCCGATGTGGGGCAATCTTACAAATTTGTATAGCCCATCAAAGAACGCTGTAAGCCGCAGGTCCCATGTGGGGAGGATAACAACAGAATGCGAGGAGCATCTTAATGAAATCATTCCTTAACAAATCACCTCATGCCGCAGCACTGGCGCTGAGCGCGGCACTTGTATCTACATCTGCGCTCACACTGGCACCTTCCGCCGCTTTCGCCGTGCCCCCCGGTGGCTATGCCGATCTGGTTGAGGCCGTATCACCCGCGGTCGTGTTCATCGAAGTCACGACAAAGGCCCAAGATGCCAACGTCACATTGCCACAGAACATGCCGGATGCGCTGCGCAAGCAGTTTGAAGAAATGTTGCCAGGTAGGGACGGCGCGCCCATGCCTCGGCAGGGGCTTGGCTCTGGTTTCATCATATCGAATGACGGGCAGATCGTGACCAATCATCACGTCGTTGAGGGCGCTGAAGAGGTCACAGTCAAGCTTGCGGATGGGCGCAGTTTTGTTGCCATCGTGGTCGGCAGCGACCCGATGACCGATATCGCGGTCCTGAAGATCGAGGCAGATGTTGACCTGCCTTTCGTAAAATTCGGCACGTCCGAGACGTTGCGCGTCGGGGATGAAGTGGTTGCCGTTGGCAACCCCTTTGGTCTTGGTGGCACAGTGACGTCCGGCATAATCTCGGCCCTGTCGCGCGATATTCATGCAGGCCCTTTTGATGACTTCATTCAGACAGACGCCGCAATCAATCGGGGGAATTCAGGCGGACCGCTCTTT
Source organism: Sulfitobacter sediminivivens (assembly GCF_042611115.2). NCBI lineage: Bacteria > Pseudomonadati > Pseudomonadota > Alphaproteobacteria > Rhodobacterales > Roseobacteraceae > Sulfitobacter > Sulfitobacter sediminivivens. The sequence continues at coordinate 119,107 of NZ_JBHGAR020000002.1, read as the reverse complement.
AATAACAATGGTGATGTGATTGGTGTGAACACCGCGATTATCTCACCGGGTGGCGGGTCTGTCGGGATCGGCTTTGCGGTACCTTCTGACCTGGTGCAAATGGTCGTTGCTGACCTTGCTGATGACGGCCTGATTGCGCGCGGCTGGCTGGGCGTCAACATCCGCCCGATGACCGAAGAAGTCGCCAATGTTCTGGGCTATGACACACCCAAAGGTGCCGTGATCGAAGCCGTTGCAGAAGACAGCCCTGCAGCAACAGCGGGCTTGAAAAAAGGCGATATCATTTTGTCTTTTAATGACGCTGAAATCACGGAACTGCGCGATCTGACACGGGCGGTTGCCACGACCAAACCCGACGCGACGGCCAAGATTGTCGTGCTGCGTAAAGGGACAGAGCAGACATTGGACGTCATCATCGGCGCGCTCAAACCCAAGGCGGCCTGAAAAATTGCCACCATTCTCGGCGCTGGTCCCCAACGCCGGATTGCCCCGCAGAATTCGCCTGCGGGGCATCTGCTTGCGGTGTTGGAGAGGCATCGCAAGCATGATTTCCTTCTCCGGACGGTTCTTGGCATTGGCAGCAGCGATGCCGCATAGTCACCTTGCACGCCCAAATATTTGCAAGGGAAGATCATGACCACGCCCAGCCTTTTGTTACTTGTGATTTTAGCGGCATTTGGCCTCTACGCCCTTCTGAGCAAAGCGATTGACCGCAGCATTTTGACGCTTCCGTTAATCTTTACACTGGTTGGTCTGGCGTTGTCCGAGCCGGTTACACGTCACGGCAACCCAGAGGTGCTGTCTGAAGGAAAGCGCCTTTTGGCAGAGATCACTCTGATCCTGATATTGTTTTCGGACGCCAGCCACGTGCGGTTTTCTCAGCTACAGAAGAACTGGGTATTGCCAGCGCATGTTGGTGGTTGGCATGCCACTGACGGTTGGACTTGGGACACTTATCGTATTTTGGCTGAACCCTGCCTCGAGCTTTGCGATGGCACTCTTGACCGCTGCGGTACTCACCCCGACCGATGCAGCCTTGGGTCAGACGGTGCTGAACAGCCCGGATGTGCCCGAGAAATTGAGCGAAACGATTAATGTGGAAAGCGGGCTGAACGATGGTCTGGCACTGCCTTTCGTGCTGTTGGGTGCATTGCTGGTGTCCTCTGAAATTGGCCACGCAGAAACGGGTTCATTGGCCATTTCATCTGGTTTGCAGATCATAGTCGGGTCATTGGCCAGCATCGCCATTGGTTGGGCCATAGCGCGCCTGACGGAAGCCGCCCAAGACCGTGATCTTATGGGCGAGGCCGCGGGCGGGATCGTTTTCCTTTCAACAGCCTTTGGCGCGTATCTGATGTCAGAGCAGATTGGCGGCAACGGTTTCATTTCCGCATTTGTTGCCGGGATGGTCTTTGGCAATTCTTATCGCCACGACATTCATTTCATCACAGAATTTATGGAAGACGTCGGTCAGCTTCTTACAATGGCGGCGTTTCTGGTGTTTGGCGCAATCTTGCTGCCGGATGGCCTGTTGCACGTAACGCCCAAAGTGTTCGTGTTGGCGATCCTGTTCCTGACACTTGTGCGGATGGCTCCCATATTTCTATCTCTTCAGGGACGGGGTTGACGGTGCGCGACAAATTATTTCTTGGCTGGTTCGGTCCGCGTGGTTTGGCCTCAATCCTGTTTACCTTTATCATCGTGGACGAATTTGATCTGCCGGGCGAAAACGAATTGCTGGCGTGTGTCTCCATGACAGTTGCGATGTCAGTTCTGCTGCATGGGCTGTCAGCCACGCCTTTTGCAAAGATGATGCGGACACGGGTTTGACCGCTGAAAAAAGCTGGTAGATCGACGCGTTACAGCCCCTCGGCGGTTTTCAATATCCGCGCAATGGACTGCAGAATAATTGCGTTGGTGTTGATATCTGCATAGTTGGATGTCGCCTGCCCGGTGTTGCGGTAAATGCTTGAGCAAAAGCCATAAGGCGTTTGTGCTTTGCTGCGGACATATTCAACCAAGGCATCGCAATAATCGTGATTTTTGTAGGCCGCCCACAAATATGCGCCTTTTGAACTGACAACCGCGTTCTTCTCTCTGAATTCGGGCGACCGATGCGCTGGCAGGCCAGCCACCGTATCCGTTGCCCAAACTCTGCCCGGCGCATCAAATTGCAGTCCCTGATAGGTAAACCATGGTGGGCGATCAAGCGGCCCCTCTGACACGCAGGTGAATTGGCCCGTCTGATCATATTCCTCAAGCTGGGCCGCAAAGAGAACGTCGGCCAGATATGAAGACTCAGGCGACATGCCCAACTCTATCGCTTCGAGCAACAATGGCTCGGCACCCATCGGACCAATATTGCCGGCCACCTCAAGCAATCGCATCTTGCCATCAGCCACAGTGTTGCCGACGAACACCTCATAAGGGGAAAGCGCCTCAATTCCCCATGTACGAAACGCCCAGGTCGCATAATGCGCACAATGGGACCGAAAGGTGCTTTCCAGTTCTCCGCCCTGAACCGAATTGATGACCCCGTCTTTGATGATTTCGCGCAGGTCCCATTTCTTGACAATAGGGGCCGACTTATCCTGGGCCAAACCATGGCTATCCAAATTGTAGAGCGCCGCCATTAACCGGCCTGCATCGCAGCCATCGAAATTTTTAGTGCCCCATTTGAACCGATCCGTCGCAATCCAGCCTTGCGGCAACAAGCGTCCCTGTGATCTGCGCCCAGCGATATTTGGCAGGATTTTCTTGATGGCTGCCTGAAATTGCCTAGCCGTGATAAGGCCGATATCGACCGCAGCTATCAATGCGTTGATCTGGCTGCCGACATCCCACATGGTAACGGCCTCATGCAGGATCGGCTCACCCTCTGGGGAAGAGATTGTGGCGGGGCACAGACCGGTCTTCCTGTTCGTCCATTGATCAAAATATCGCCACGCTGTTTTGGCGTCCTGCAAATACGCATCTATCGCTTTCGTGCTTAAAGTTCTTTGCCTTGGCTGGCCCGCGGCGGCATAGGCAACAGTGCGGCGAAAGTGCGAGATGTAAGCGCCTTTCGGCACAATGGCCCGCACATAATCCGGCAAAGACACAGAAGACGTTATTCCATCTTGGGACAAATTCAGCAGTGTGGACTTTATCATATTGCGTTGGGCGCGCGTGCGTAACGCAGCGTTCGACACCACGATTACAAAATCACCTGTTCCCAAATCAACTTTGCGCAAATCAGAGATGCTGGCGGGGTCATCTAACAAGAAGGCAGGGACTCTGAGTTCGCCCTGTGCGCCAAGTCCTGTGTTGCTTGGATCGTTCCAGTCTATCAATGCCACGCCTAGTCCGTAAGTCTCAGGCACTGGCGTGGTCTTGGTAGGCCGAGCGACAGGATCGGATACCTCCAGAAGTTGCAGAGGAAGATCAGGTCTGTCGGATATCGTCGGGCCTTGAACATCAATCCAGTAGGTTGCTTGCCCGTCTTTAGCAGCGTGCCCGATTGCCGGCGCGCCAAAGCTAGACGCAAGACCAGCCGCTGCCAGTTCTTGGCGAAATCCCGCAAGAATTTCCTGGTCCTCAGCGTTGGCGTTTTCACCTAGCACAAAGTGCAGCCCGATGTTGCGCCGGTATCCGTAAGCATCCCTGAATTGCAAATCTGAGCCGAGAATGGGCGTAGACCAATCCGCACCATCTGAGGTTTGGACATCAAGCGCGAACTGCGTCGCCGCGGCCTCCAGATTGGCAATCGACAAATTGGCAAAGTCTTTTGCAGACAGGTACAAAACTTGTTCAACGCGACGCGGCTGCGCAGTACCCACGTTGCCCCTTGCTCGGCCAAGTGTCACGCGGCGGCCACCGATCATTCGCAGAACGCCGTCGTCCCATGCTTCTGGCCGTACCTCTTGAGTTTCAGACGGGCGCATCAGCACATTCCGAAAACCACCTGCCCGTATGCCAGACGGAGCGAGCGGGTCAGTTGCCATGTCACAGGCGATGGTGCGCAGATGCATGACATTTGCAATGCCTGCGCCGTCGCCCCAAATACTGGTGGCCAAATCAATCCGCGCTTGGTGGGCTGCGCGTGCCTGAAAGTAGGGGTTTAGAGTGGCCAGATCCTTTGCAACTGGCACAACCTCAAAAAGGCCCGGAAGCGTTTGAAGATGCGTGCGCAGCGCGCTTGCAACGAGACCTTGAGAATGGAGCCGGCCCGTCTTGTTCTTTGGCACCTCAATCAAACAGGTCAGCGGCACGCCAGCCTTGGCAAACGTATTAAGAACGATTGCCAATCGCTCTGCATCCGTGTCCGGACCGACTCCGTCCATAACCAAAACAGTGTTTTGTGTCAGTGATGTCGCACCAATGGCTTCACCTGATGCAGTAAGGAGGATCGGTGAGGCGCTGCCCCACTTCAGGAATGTGCGACGTGAAATCATGTCAGTCTTGAATGATCAAATTCGAAACCCAGTCGGTTCGCGCGACCCCATTTTGCCAATGAACCAGTGGCCGCACGCCAAAGGGCCCGGATGACGGAATAATAAAGCAGCTGGCGATAGAATATTCGCTGCAAGGGGATCAACCACATCAAACGACGATCTTCTCTGGGATCCATTCTAAAGGCGAGTGCCACAGTCAAGATTTCAAACATGGGTAACGCAAGATAAGCCAACAGCATTGAACCTGATGTTGATGCAGGGACGCCCTGTGTCGGTTGGTCTGAGCCGCTAAAGAAGTTGTAGATCAGGATAATCAGAAAAATATCAGCCAGAGGTGCCAAGAGCGGCATAAGATACCCAAAGATGGCCAAATCGGGCAGCGAAATCAGGCCAAGTTTGCGGCCCTCAATTATTGCGCCACGATGTTTCCAACCGGCCTGCATCATCCCCAATGACCAGCGTAAACGCTGCGCCAGCAAACCTTTGACGGTGCTCGGGGTTTCGGTCGTCGCGATCGCCCTTTCTTCGTAGGCGACGCGGTAATCCGTTCGGATGATTGCCATGGTCATGTCAGCATCCTCGGTCAGTGTTTCGGTCGAGAATATGCCCGCCTCCATCAAGGCTGTGGTCCGCCATGCCCCGATTGCACCGGGCACGACTGTGATGGCGTTAAGATATTCTTTCGCACGCCGCTCAATGCTCTGAGCTGTAATATACTCAAGCGCCTGAAGGCGCGTCAGGATATTGGTCCGATTGCCAACCACAACCCGTCCTGCAACGGCACCGATTGCAGGGTCTTTGAAATGCGCGGCCAAATATCCGACGGCCCGGCGGTGAATATGTGAATCAGCATCAATGCAGATCAACACGTCGCTGTCCGTTTCAAACAACGCCGCGTTTATCGCACTGGCCTTGCCCCTGTTTGGTTGCTTCAGAACTGTGATCAGCGAGTGATCCGCAAATGCCATCGCCGCTTCATAGGTGCCATCGGTTGACCCATCATCAATAATGATCACGTCAAAATCAGAATACTCTGTCGCCAGAACATTCTCGATGCATGCACCAATCACGTCCGCCTCGTTGAACGCGGGAATGACAATCGTGACAGATGGCGCATGGCCATTAGGTGGCAGGTGCCGCTGGCGCGCGGCAGTCAGGATCAAAAGGAACACCGACCGCAGCAAACCAATTGTCAGAACTGACCAAAAAATGATTTCAAGCACGGACCAGCTGTTGCCAACTGCCTGAAAAGAGAGCTTTTGAAATGTTGAATTCAGGCCGCCGGTATCATGCAGCAGGCTTTGTGGTGACGTCTCAAGAAAATCAGCTATGGACGTAAATACATATCCTTTGTCGCGCAGTGTCTTGATCACCATTGGCAAGGCTTTGACCATGTGAGTTTGATCACCGCCACCATCATGCAAGAGAATAATGCCACCTGCATTTTCTTCTACTTCGGCAACAATTTTTCTAACCAAAAGTTCGGGGGCTTGTGGCACCCAGTCATCAGGCACGATATCCATGCCCGCGATCACATATCCCAACTTCTCCAGCGGCAATAACGATGCGACCTGCTTGGAAGATACAGGTCCGCCGCTGACCATGTATGGCTCCCGGTACAGACGCATTTCCTTGCCCGTAAGACCGTTAACCAATTGTTGGACTGAGTTGATTTCGATCGTTGCCCGCCCGGCGGAAATGTCACCCATGCGAGGATGGGAATAGGTATGCGATCCTAATTCATGCCCCTCTGCCAGAATGCGCTCGACCAATTCCGGAGATTTCAAAACATTATTGCCCAACACAAAAAATGTTGCTGGCGTGTCCGTACTTTTAAGGATGTCCAGTGTCTTGGGCGTAAAGGCTGGATCAGGTCCATCATCGAAAGTCAGCACAACCTTGTTTGCCTGCCCCTGTCCATAAAGGCGAACGACACTGGCCTGTGGCATTTTGGGATAGCTGAGCGACACTATTTGGTTGCTCTGTGGATCAACAGACACGTCACGTTGGCCAACGATCGGCATTGAAATCGGCGATACAAACGCGCCATTTCCAAAACGTTCAACGTAGTTGGAAAAGACGACGTTACTCAAGCTGTCGGCGGACAGTGGTTGTGATTTCCGTTTTTGATCCAGCACTGCCCAAATTCCCGGATCTTCGTACCCCAAACCCCAAACTCCGATGGAAGCCACATCTTGGTCATTCAACAGCAAAAGCTGGTTATGCATCGTTACCGCATCCAGCATCCAGAGCCGGTGTTGAAATCCCTTGGCATCTACAAAGACGGCACGCGCATTGCCAACGGTCGGTTCAAACTGCGGCGCTTTCTCGGCCTGCGCCAAGGCGGACATGGCTTTGGCGTATGGAACGGTTTGCGGCTTTGGCGTGCCTGATACCCAATCGACCGTGAACGTGCCAAGCGCAATCACCAGCTTCTCTGGCACGACCGTCTTCTGCAACATTTCGACATGACGTTCGAACCAGTCGGTCGCCGCGAGCGGTTGTGGTGCCGATCCTATCCAGGGTTCGGCAAATGCCTTGGCCACAATGATATCAGCAAAGCGATCTGCTATCCTGAATAAACGACGGTCGGCCGCCCATGGCATTATGATGCAGGTTTGAAGTCCCTGTTCTCGCAGGCTCCGTCCGACCTGACTCAGCAGGGACGCAAACGCAGCCGTGCTTTGTTTGGATAAATTGGTCACATCCAGACACGCACCGGCCACATCGCTGTCAGGGTTCCATCGATCAAAGAAACGGGCCAGTGACACATTGATTTCAGCCTGCCCTGGCGCGGTAAGATATAGCCGTGCTGCGGTTTCCCCGAATGAGATCGCCGGCAAAACCTCTATCTGACGGGGATGGCGCGCCGCATCTTCAAGCAACGTCGCCCGCGCCTCAGCGTTGGGGTCGTGCATTGCAAGCCCCTGGGGACCGCCGCCCAATTCGTACCATTCAGGAACAAGAACATCGATCGTATCACAACTTTGGTCAAGCGCATCGCCGCTCCAGGAATGCGTGCTGGGAACAAAGCCATATATTTTTTTTACGGGTGCCGCCGCGCCCTCCTTTGCTTGCCCGTTGGTCGGCAGGCATCGATATTCTGCGGCAGCTTGTCGATGATACGTTTCGATTGCAGTAGTAAATCCATCAATTCGGTCTAGCGCATTTCGATCATTTTCTGATCCGGTTTGGGTGAACTGTCCCTTTATGTGGACAAGATCGTCTGGAAGAGCCGCTTCCAATTCGTGGGTCGACATGAGCCCCACTGAAAAAATTATCACCCATAAAAAAACGGCAACCAATAATGTTGCCCCGGAATACAAAATTCGCCCGCGCCGGCGATTGCTCGGATCGAAAAAAACTCGTTCAGACAAGCCGCGTTCGATCCTCGGATCGCGAAATGAATGTGACGTTTTGTGCAAACTTCACTCCGGAAAAACGTTAATAAAACAGTGAATTTCTCACTGCTGAGGGCATGAATTCCCAGGTACGATTTGGGCACACGAAGAATTCGAATGAAATTTTATAAAAATAGCCAACAATTAATCAGAAACAGCACCCCACCCAACAATTCACCAATCACCTAATTCCAGTACGGCGCGCTCAGCGCAGTTTCGCAGAAAATGGATCCGCCCAGAATTAACAACTTTAACCGGATTCAGCAGCCTCACAAATGCCTGCTGACCCAAAGTAGCCCCCAATAATATATGATGATATCCAATGTCGTGTCACGGATTGCGTTGCAATTTCCTACAATCTCAACCGACAGTAGAAAGGTTGTTCTAAAAAAGAACATGATCTTCATAGAAAACCGATATTGGTGCTCTTACGATCACCTTCAACGTGACTTCTTTCAATAAAGACAATTACAAGTTGAATAGATATCCAATTACCCTACCTGATTCTAAATTCTGCTTCTGTTGAATTTGGTTTCCTTGAGATCGCGCTGACTCAAGTTGATCCTGAGGGGCTGTAAAATCGACCGACTTCTCGATCCACTTCAGTGCAACCATAAGAACCTTCATATTTCTAACTGATTTTCGCCCCCACTTCTTAAGCATTCATCAACCATTTCTGTCCACCTTTGCATGATCGCTCGGCCTCTCGCACGTGGCGGCCAGACACGCGGTTTAATTTGAAAAGGGGACAATCGAGATGGAGTTTGGTCAGCACTTTCGGATTTTGGCATGTGCTGTTTTTGCGGCATGTGGTGCCAACATGGTATCGGCGGAACAGCAGTTTAATGCATTTCTGACAGGGTACAGTTATTGGGACAACACACCCAGAGGATCAAGCCAGATCGCGCGCCCAGTGGTACACCATCAGGCTGGTGGCTCCGGGACGTACCGCGATCCGGTCACGCTCGCCGTGGGTCATGTCAAACATGCGGGGCGCAGCGTGATGGACTTCCCGGCAGGCACTCGGTTTTACATTCCCCGCCTGCGAAAATATGCAATTGTCGAAGATCTCTGCGGGGACGGCAACACACCACAATATGGTCCTTGTCACAGTGGATATAATGGTCATGTCTGGCTTGATATCTATGTGGATGGCAAAAATGCAGGTGGACAGGCGGCCGATCAGTGTATGCGCAATCTGACGGGTATTCAAAGAGTGATTATTAATCCCGTTCCCGGCCGCCCTGTGCAACGCGGGCCAATCACTGAGAGTGGTTGCCGAATTTTCTAGCGGTTAAACCGGACCCTTACGCGAATCGGTCAATGGATGTCAGGTTCAGGAACAGGCGCACCAAATTCGGTCCCCAGAAAATCGAAATCACAGCCCTTGTCAGCCTGTTCGATATGTTTGGAAAATATCCAGCCATAGCCCCTTTCATATTTTGGCTCGGGCTGCTGCCACCGTTCCCGCCGCTGGGTCAGCTCATCTTCTGAAAGTTCGACTTCCAGACGGCGGTTCGGGACATCCAGCGAAATAATGTCTCCGGTTTCGATCAATGCCAAGGGTCCTCCGACAAACGCTTCCGGGGCAACATGAAGGATACAAGCGCCATAGCTTGTCCCGCTCATCCGTGCATCAGACAGCCGGACCATATCGCGATGACCTTCGTTCAAAAGCTTTTGCGGCATGGGGATCATGCCCCATTCCGGCATCCCCGGTCCCCCCTGTGGCCCCGCATTGCGCAAGATCAGCACGTGATCGGCTGTGATATGGGCCAGCGAATCATTGATGATTTTGGATAGTTCCGGGTAGGAATTCGCCACAATCGCCGGGCCACGGTGGGTCATGAATTTTGGGTCCATTGCAACCGGTTTGATCACCGCACCATCCGGGGCGAGATTGCCTTTCAGAACCGCCAGTGATCCTTCATGATAGACCGGATTGGTCAGGGGCCGGATCACATCCTCGTTGTAATTTCTTGCATCCTTCAGGCCTTCGCCTAGACATTCACCAGTCACCGTAAGCGTGGTTAAATCCAACTTCGGCCCCAGTTCTTTCATCAAGGCAGTAAGGCCACCCGCATAATAGAAATCTTCCATTAGGTATTGGGTGCCAGAGGGGCGAATGTTGGCGATCACCGGAGTTGTGCGGCCAATCGCATCCAGATCATCAAGGGTAAGGGCAATGCCGGCCCGTCGTGCCATGGCGACCAGATGAATGATGGCGTTGGTCGAACATCCCGTTGCCATGGCCACCGTGACGGCATTGCGGGTGCTGGCCGAGGTCATGATTTTGTCAGGGGTCAGATCCTCCCAAACCATATCAACGATCCGCCGCCCGCATGCAGCGCTCATGCGTTGATGGTTCGCATCTGCCGCTGGGATTGAAGAAGCACCCGGCAGGCACAGACCCCACGCATCAGCAAGAGCGGTCATCGTGCTGGCCGTGCCCATTGTCATGCAGTGGCCGTATGACCGCGCAATACCACCTTCGACACCTTGCCATTCTGATTTGGATATATTGCCAGCGCGCCGTTCATCCCAATATTTCCATACGTCGGCACCGGAACCCAAAGTTCGCCCCGCATAATTTCCGCGCAACATCGGTCCGGCTGGCAGATAGATAAACGGCAATCCCATCGACACCGCCCCCATAATCAATGCAGGTGTGGATTTGTCGCAGCCACCCATCAAAACAGCACCGTCAACGGGGTTAGACCGCAGAACTTCTTCGACCTCCATCGCGACCATGTTTCGATAAAGCATTGCAGTGGGTTTCAGCAGTTGTTCGCCCAGAGAATGCACTGGGATCTCCACAGGCATGCCGCCTGATTGTAAAATTCCCTTCTTCACAAACTCCACACGATCTCGAAAATGCATGTGACAAGGTTGAAGGTCGGACCAAGTATTCAATATCGCGATGATGGGTTTACCTTCCCAATCCTCGGCAGATAACCCCATTTGTAAAGTGCGAGAACGATGCCCAAAGGACCGCAGGTCATCAGGTGCGTACCATCGGGCAGAACGAAGATCTTTGCTGTCTTTCATGGCCATCTGGGTCAACCTCATTCCTCGGCAAATTGTATCATCGCTTCCGAGTTTGACCTAACTTCGTGGGATCCAAATTCAATCCGCTAGACAAAAACGGGTTGCCCTTTTTCAAGCGAAAGTGCTGCGGCATCTGCCAGCAATTGGGCCTTGAGCCCATCGTTGATCGAAGGATTTGGCGCTTCACCCTTGCTCACTGCCTCAACGAAATGAGTTATTTCAGCCAGATACGCTGCCTCATACCGTTCCAGGAAAAAGTGTTGCGCAGGTGCCCGGACGTATCCGGTCTCTGTGGCCTGCTCTACCGTGTTTTCAAGGATGTTATCAGCGCGCAGCATCCCCTTTGCACCGTGGACTTCGATCCGCTGGTCGTAGCCATAGGTGGCCCGGCGTGAATTGGATATTTGGCAGATTTTTCCGCCCGCCGTGGTCAATGTCACTGCCGCAGTATCCACATCCCCCGCCGCGCCTATTTCAGAATCAACCAAGGCCGATCCGACGGCATAGACGCTGGTCGGCTCCTCGCCCAAAAGGAAACGCGCCATGTCAAAATCGTGGATCATCATGTCGCGAAATATCCCGCCAGAGCTTTTGATATACGAGATTGGTGGTGGGTTTGGGTCTCTGGATTGGATGGTCACAATTTCGACCGCACCAATGGCACCTTCGGCAATGCGTGCCTGGACATTGGCAAAGTTCGGATCGAAGCGGCGGTTGAACGCAGTCATGAACGCCACGCCGCTGGTGCGCACAACGTCTATACAATCGCGAATACGCGCAGCAGACAGGTCTACAGGTTTTTCGCAAAAGATCGCCTTGCCAGCTTGTGCAGCCGCGTGAATCAGATCGTAATGTGTGTCGGTCGGAGTGCAGAGGATGACCGCGTCAATATCCTTTGATCCGATAATCGCCTGAGCGTCACGCACTTCGGCACCCGTTTGTTCTGCGAGTGATTGCGCTGCCTCGGGGAATGCATCTGCAACTGCGACCAGTGATGCATCGCGCAGCCGCATGAAGGAGCGGGCATGTACTTGACCAATTCGGCCACACCCCAATATTCCGATTCGCATCATTCACGCCCCTTTTTGATAATGGCCGAAGGCAGATAGAACAGTTCTTGCTGCCCTCACCATCGGTTCGTGGGTTTCTTTCAATATCGCAACGCGGTCAAACCGCTCGGGATCACTGTTAACAGCGTGGCGCAAAGCATCCCCAAACGCCATTCTTAGTTCTGTACCGATGTTGAACTTGCAAATTTTCGACCCCGTTGCCAGCGCCCTGCGCTGTGAGACGGGCACGCCAGAGCCGCCGTGAATGACAAGCGGGACATCTGACATCGCTTCAATTTCTGCGATGCGTGCAACATCCAAACCGCCTTGTTTATCTTGTTGCAGATGCACGTTTCCGACCGAGATTGCCATTGCATCCACACCGGTCTCACGTGCAAATTGCGCCGCTTCTTTTGGATCAGTTCCCGCCGAACTTTCGCCTTCGGCGTAGCCAACAAAGCCGATTTCACCTTCGCAAGAGATGCCAGCATCATGGGCCATCCTTGCAACCGTAGCGGTTTCGTCAATGTTTTGGGCCAACGGCTTGCGGGAACCATCGTACATCAAGGACGTAAATCCGGCGTCCAATGCGGCGCGGCATTCTTCGAGCGTATAGCCGTGATCCAGATGCGCCACCACCGGGACACTGGCCGTTTCCGCCAGATGGCGGAACATCTTGCCCAGTATCGGCAAAGGTGTATGGGCCCGGCAGGATGGCCCGGCCTGAAGTATCAGGGGGCACCCTTCGGCCTCAGCTGCTGCAACAAACGCGCGCATGTCTTCCCAGCCCAATGTCACCAGACCGGCAACCGCATAATTGCCTTTTAGAGCGGGCTGAAGAACCTCAGCAAGTGTGGCAAGTGTCATTTGAACTTGGCCACCATGTCTTTGATGCCGGGAATGGTTTCAACCTGATAGGCATGGGTTGGTTGGAAAAACTGGACCAGTGACCGCTGCGATAGGCCGCCAAGGATGGTGAAATAATACATCTCATATCCCGGCATAACGGCGCAGGGATGGTAGCCATTGTCGATACAGATGGTCGAACGGTCCATCAGTTGATAGGCGTCGCCTGGCTTTCCTTCTTCACGTTGAAGAATTTGCACGCCCGCCCCATGGTTTGGGCGAAACCGAAAATTGTAGGTTTCGTCATGGCGCGTTTCGATGATGTTGCCGTTTTCGTCTGTGCGGTCCGTGTCATGCTTGTGTGCAGGAAAACCCGACCAGCCACCTTGGCCGACCGTGTACAATTCCGACACCAGCAGACGCCCTACTTTGCCATGCTGCTTTTGGCCGAGGATATGTTTGATCTTGCGATGTGTTTTGGTGTCATCGCTGCCATATTGGACCTTGTCCAACTCGGCCACGCGCACATCAAAGGGGTCGAGCACTTTGTGATATTTGGCTCCGGCGACAAAGGTCTCTGTGTCCTTTGTGGCAACGATCGTGACCTTGGCACCGACGGGAACATAAACGCCTTCGGGTTCACCGTCCCAGACATCGCTGCCCCGCTTTCCAAGGGCGGCAAACGAGACCCCTTCAACAGACACATCAACGGTCCCTGTTGCAGGCACGATGCAGGTTTCATACCCTGGGACCTGATATTCAAAGGCGTCGCCCGCTTTTAATGTGACGATATTGAAGTAGTTTAGGGGGACCGTAGGGTCATTCGCATCAACGATGGCTTTGTTCTTGTTGTCGTGCGGCGCAATATGCATGGATTTTCCTTTAGGCAACGTCAGTTGGGCCGGGATGATCGGCAAGAAAGGTGTCGAGTTCGACCGGGTATGGCATCGCAGGCGCGCAGCCCGGCTTGGCCACAACAATGGCCGCGCAAGCAGAGCCGCGAAGGACGGCGGATTTTATCTGATCCCCGGCAGCCAGGCTCGTCAGAAAACCAGCCATAAAACTGTCGCCGGCACCTGTGGGTTTCAAAGCATTGACCGGGTAAATGCCGGTGCGCAGTTCCTGACCACCTGAGAATGTCACAGCGCCTTTTTCGCCCATTTTATAGACCACGATCCGTCCGCTATTGGCTGCCAACTCGCGGGCCTTGGCCATGCCATTTTCGATCCCGCCAGCCATGAATCCGAATTCCTCATCATTGCCGACGATTACGTCTGACAAATCCCCCGCCTTAGATAGAACTTCTTGTGCGACTTGAGATGAGGGCCAGCTATACGGTCGATAATCAACGTCGAAAATGATTGGCATTCCCGCTGCTCGGGCCAGCGCGAACGCGCGAAAAGCTGCCGTGCGGGAAGGCTCTGCCGCGAAAACGGTGCCTGCTGTGACCAACGCGCCAAATCGGCTGTAATCCACCGCCTCTACATCTGCTACTGTCATCTCAAAATCTGCAGCACCGTTTCGGTAAATCACCGACTGATGATCCTTAATCCGGCTTTCATACAGCGCGAGCGAATTGCGGGCCTCGCCGCCAACGGATTTCACGTAACTGGTATCGACACCATAGTGGCGCAGTTTATTGGTGCAAAATCGGCCCACGGCGTCGTCTGATACGCAGGTCACCAGCGATGCAGTGCCGCCTAGTTTGACAATGCCAGCAGCAATGTTCGCAGATGACCCGCCCATGTCGGCAGTAAAACTGTCGGCGTGTTCTGTCGCAACGCCGGGTGCGGGGTACAAATCCATGCCAACCCGTCCGACGACGACAAATGCGTTGCGCTTGATACCTGCCATGACATTGGTCATTTGCGTCCTTCGGTGTTTCCAGCCTTGGCCGCGTCCAGGACTTCTGGATAGGGATAGTTGAAGCCCATTAACTGGCGGATATCGTCGCTGGCACCATCGACGAACGACTGCGGCAGGGCGGCGGGAATATCCTCCATCGGTTTGACCCACTTGGGTAGATATTGAATCAGGATCGCGCTGCGGTCGTGATCAGAATTGTTAGGCATCGCACAATGCCAGGTCACGCCGTAAAACAGTGCCACATCTCCCGGCTCACCCGTCATCTGGGCACAATTGTCGTAAAACTTGTCCTCTGGCGTCGGGTAACGCAGCTTTTTCTGACTGCCGGGATAGTATCCAGTGGCACCGCTTTCGGCGGTGAATGGATCAAGGATTATGGAAACCTGTGCATTCATCGGAAACGATCCATTAAAGCCAACGGGGTGCGTTTCAGGTTTGTGAAAGTCCCAATAAGGATAGTCCACATGCGGTTCCTGACCCGGCCCACCGGGCAATATCCGGTTCGCAGCAATCGAGCCCATGATGAACTCGGTCCCCAGAAATTTGCGCAAGATATCCATCAGAACAGGATGGGCGGCCATCTGCGAAAACACCTCGCCCTTGGCGAGCAGGTTCCAGACACGGCGTTGGAGGTTAATTTTGCCTTCTTGTTCAGCAGCACCCTGGAAGTGCGTAACTTTCTCCGCGTTCTGTTCGGAATGTTCCATAATGATGGCGCGGGCTTCGGCGATTTGCTCGGGCGTAAACAGTCCAGAGATTTTGACGGCTCCACCACCATTCAGCAACTCATCAACGATGACATCAGGATTTGCTGTCTTTGCTGTGAAACTCTTCATCAAACACCCTTTCGTTGTTTGTTGCGTGTTGCTTCGATCTCTTTGTGTTTTTCGGTGACATTGTGATTGTCAGACAGATGCGGCGTGCCGACTTCCCACCACGTGTGCCCTTGGGTCGTCCAACCCTCGTAAGCGTCAACTTTCATGACGATAACGCTGGTTTTGTCGGCGGCCTTGGCACGTTTGAATGCCTCGCCAAATTCGCCCGGATTTGCGACAGTTTCGGCATGTGCACCCATCGATGCCGCGTGCGCCTCAAAGTCGACGGCGAAGGCATCGGGCACCGTCGGACAATCCGCGATCAGGTTGTTAAAGCTCTCATTGCCCGTATTGTTTTGCAGCTTGTTGATCACGGCAAATCCACCATTGTCGAGCACACAGATGATCAGCTTGCGACGCGTCAAGACGGATGAATAGATGTCTGAATTCATCAGCAGATAGGAACCGTCGCCAGTGAACACGATGGTATCCTTGTCGGGTTCCCGTTCAAATTGGGCAATGCGCGCACCCCATCCACCGGCAATTTCATATCCCATGCAGGAAAAGCCAAATTCGACGTCGACCGTGCCAATGTCCTTGGTTTGCCAATGTGCTGTGACTTCGGCAGGCAGGCCACCAGCGGCGGCCACAACACGGTCACGCGGATCACACAAATCATTCGCCACGCGGATCGCTTGGGCATATGAATTGGGTCCATTGCCCGGTGCGGTGACCTTATCAGTGTAGGCAACCCATTTGGACCGCGCGTTTTGGGCAAATCCCGTCCAGTCGCTCGGCGTTTTGTAGCCGCTCAGCGCCTTACCCAGCGCCGTTAACCCAAGTTTGGCGTCCCCCACAACCGGCAGTGACAAATGCTTCATGGCATCATGCCGCCCGACGTTTAGCCCAATGATCCGCGCATCTTTGGCAAACGCTGTCCATGACCCGGTCGTGAAGTCCTGAAGCCGCGTGCCGACTGCCAAGATCACATCCGCTTTTTCGGCCACCGCATTGGCGCTGTCTGACCCGGTGACGCCCACAGGGCCGATGTTAAGCAAGTGATTTTGAGTAAGGTTCGCGCGGCCCGCGATCGTTTCGAGCACGGGAATATCATGCGCCTCTGCAAAGGCCGTCAGTTTCGCAACCGCCCCGGAATACTGAACACCGCCGCCTGCAATGATGACCGGGCGTTTTGCACCTGCCAACAGCTTCGCCGCATCAGCAACCTCAGACGCATCCGCCGGCTGGCGTCTGATCCGGTGAACGCGCTTTGCAAAGAAACTTTCAGGATAATCAAAGGTCCATCCCTGCACATCCTGCGGCAATCCGATAAAAGCAGGGCCGCAATCGGCAGGGTCCAGCATCGTTGCAAGTGCGGCAGGCAGCGATTGAAGGATTTGAGCGGGATGGGTGATGCGGTCCCAAAAGCGGCTCACGGATCTAAAGGCATCGTTCACCCCCAACGTCGGATTTCCGAAATGCTCAAGCTGTTGCAGCACTGGATCAGGCAACCGCGTCAGAAAGGTATCGCCGCACAACATCAACATTGGCAGACGGTTGGCGTGCGCCAGTGCTGCTGCGGTCAAAAGGTTCGCTGTACCGGGTCCTGCGCTGGCAGTGCAAAACATAAACCGCTGGCGCAACCATTGCTTTGCATAGCCCGCAGCTGCAAATCCCATACTCTGTTCATTCTGACCCCGATAAAGCGGCAGCGCATCGCGGGCATCATAAAGCGCCTCACCCAGACAGGTGACATTGCCGTGACCAAAAATGCCGAAACCACCACCGCAGACGCGCCACTCTTGGCCATCAACCTCAATATACTGGTTCGCCAGGAACCGGATGATCGCCTGTGCGGTCGTCAGTCGAATTGTGCTGTCGGTCATTGCTGATGAAATCCCATTTTTGGCCACCTTGAGCGATTGCAGCTTGCGTGTTTTCGAATCTGACGATACTTATTTTGCAACCGGTTGCAAACCTAAATTCATGGAAAGCGCAGTGCAATGACTGAAATAGGCATTGGTATTATTGGCGGCGGCTATATGGGCAAGGCCCACGCGGTTGCTATGTCAGCCGTCGGCCCGATGTTTGACACAACGCTGCGTCCCCGTCTTGAAATGGTCTGTGCCCGCAGCGCCAAAAGTGCTGAAATATACCGTAAAGCCTTTGGCTTTGCCCGTGCAACAGACAATTGGGAAACGCTTGTTGCCGACCCAAAGGTCGAAGCGATCATTATCGCATCCCCGCAAGGAACCCATCGCGCAATTGCCGAGGCCGCGTTCGCCCTGAACAAACCGGTGTTTTGCGAAAAACCCCTTGGCGCATCACTTGCCGACAGCAGAGCCATGGTGAAAGCCGCCGCTGGCCAGATTAGCATGACGGGTTTCAATTACATCCGAACGCCTGCCAGCCAATTCGCGCGGCAGCTGATTTCCGATGGCACGATTGGCGATGTTACGTGGTTTCGCGGTGAACACACCGAAGATTTCCTGGCGGATCCCCAATCGCCTGCCAACTGGCGCACCGAGGGGGATGCAAACGGCACAATGGGCGATCTCGCCCCCCATATGGTGAACGCGGCACTGGCCCTGATCGGACCGATCAAGTCCCTGATTGCCGAAGTTGAAACGGTACATGACAAGCGACCGGGAGGCAATGTGACCAACGACGACCACGGTCAGATGATGTGCCGATTTCATAACGGTGCCATGGGACAAATGTATTTTAGCAGGATCAGTCATGGGCGCAAAATGGGCTATGCCTACGAAATAACCGGGACCAAAGGTGCCATTCGGTTTGATCAAGAAGATCAAAACGCACTTTGGCTCTATTCGATGGACGAGCCTGAAAAAACCCGTGGTTTTCGCAAGATCCTGACCGGCCCCGCACACCCGGACTATGAGGCGTTTTGCCAAGGCCCTGGGCATGGCACAGGGTATCAAGACCAGATCATCATTGAAGCGCGGGATTTTCTGCGCGCGATTGAGACCAAATCCCAGGTTTGGCCAACATTTCAGGATGGCATGGACGTGAACCAAATTATCGCTGCTGCAATGGCGTCGTCCCGCAGTAAAACATGGATCGACGTGGCCAGCGTCTAACTCTGCGAAAGGCATCAAAATGACAATAAGAATCGGCAATGCCCCTTGTTCTTGGGGCATCGAATTTCCCAGCGATCCTTCATATCCATCCTGGCAGTCTGTTTTGGATCAATGTGCGGCTGCCGGATATACAGGGATTGAACTGGGGCCGATTGGCTATATGCCCGAGGACCCCAATGTGTTGGCCCCCGAGCTGAACGCACGCGGTTTGGAAATCATCGGTGGCGTTGTCTTTCGCGCCTTTCATGATCCGGCAAAGTGGGATGATGTGATGGACGCCTCTGTGCGCACGTGCAAAGCGTTGTCTGCTCACGGCGCGCAGCATCTTGTCTTAATCGACAGCATTTCACCGCGCCGCGCGCCCACCGCAGGCCGCGCGCGCGAGGCCGAACAGATGGACAAAGCCGAATGGACAGCATTCCGGGACCGCATCGCCACCATCGCCAGACTGGGTACTGACGACTACGGGCTGACCGTTGGCATTCACGCACATGCGGCGGGCTTTATGGATTTTGAACCTGAGCTTGAAAGACTGCTGGATGAAGTTGACGACAGAATTCTGAAAATCTGCTTTGACACCGGCCACCATTCTTATGCGGGCTATGATCCCGTCGCATTCATGGATCGGCACATGGATCGGATTTCGTACATGCACTTCAAAGATATTGACCCGGCCATAAAGGCGGATGTGGTGGAAAACCGCACCGATTTTTATTCGGCCTGCGGTCAGGGAATTTTCTGCAATCTTGGTCAGGGCGATGTGGATTTCCCAGCCGTGCGTCAACGGCTGCTGGATGCGAATTTTGAAGGATGGTGTACCGTCGAGCAGGATTGCGACCCGGCGCTGCCCGGCAGTCCTCTGGAAGATGCGCGGGCTAACCGCGAATACCTTCAGTCAATTGGTTTCTAAGGATAAATTCATATGAAAAAGCTGAAATGGGGTATGATCGGCGGCGGCGAAGGCAGCCAGATTGGACCTGCGCATAGATTGGGGGCGCAAGCGGATGGGCGTTTCGAATTTGTGGCAGGCGCGCTTGACCACCGCGCGGATGCGGGGCGGGCCTATGCCACGCGTTTGGGCATCGATCCTGATCGTGCCTATGGCGACTGGCGCGAGATGCTGGCAGGGGAAAGAAACCGTGCCGATCGTGTTGACCTTGTTACCGTGGCAACACCAAATGCCACTCATTTCGAAATCACCAAGGCATTCTTGGAGGCTGGTTTCAACGTCTTGTGTGAAAAACCCATGACGATGACGGTCGAACAGGGTGAAGATATCGTGCGTGTTGCCAAATCCGCCGGAAAGGTCTGTTCGGTAAATTATTGCTATTCTGCCTATCCAATGGTGCGTCAGGCGCGTGCGATGGTGCGGGCCGAGGAACTGGGGAAAATTAGGCTGGTTGTTACAAACTTCAGCCATGGCCATCATGGCGACGCAACGGACGCGGATAACCCGCGTGTACGCTGGCGGTATGATCCGGCAATGGCGGGCGTGTCCGGCCAGTTCGCGGATTGCGGCATCCACGCGATGCACATGGCAAGCTTTGTGTGCGATGACGAGGTCGAAAAACTATCCGCTGATTTTGCGTCCACCATCCCCTCCCGCGAGTTGGAAGATGACGCAATGGTCAACTTCCGCATGACCGGAGGCACAGTTGGTCGCCTGTGGACATCCTCAGTCGCGATTGGCCGCCAGCATGGGTTTGACATCCA
Source organism: Sulfitobacter sediminivivens (assembly GCF_042611115.2). NCBI lineage: Bacteria > Pseudomonadati > Pseudomonadota > Alphaproteobacteria > Rhodobacterales > Roseobacteraceae > Sulfitobacter > Sulfitobacter sediminivivens. The sequence goes on along the minus strand of NZ_JBHGAR020000002.1, from coordinate 98,835 downwards.
GGTTTTCGGGGAAAGGGGCGGACTGCGTTGGGCGTCTGAACAGCCCAATCAGCTGGTCTATACACCTGTGGGCGGACGTACGCAGATCATCGAAAAGGGCGAAGCCGGGCTGCATGAAGATGCGCAGCGCCTGTCGCGCGTTTCAATTGCGCATCCAGAGGGTTTCCCATTGGCGGTCGCGAACATCTACTGCGATCTGGCGGATGTGATTTCGGGCGAGGTGCGCGATAGCCTGCCAAGTGCCGCTGATGGCGTCAGATCGATGGGGGCAGTTTATGCCGCTGTGGCGTCGGCACAGCAAAATGGCGCTTGGGTGGATGCCAGACCACCGATGTTTCGAACATAACCTAAGGGCCGGGCCGCAATGTGTTCCGCTCTATCACCCGACACGGAAAAAGCCGCGCTTCGGGATAGCGGTCGGGCTCGTCCAACATCGCTTCCATCAATTCAACCGAAGAGTTGATGATCTGTTTGATTGGTTGATGAATGGTCGTCAGCGAGATGTTTTCCCAACTCGACATTTCCATATCGTTCAAGCCAATCAGCCCAACATCCTTGGGCACGCTCAAACCGAGGTCCTTGACCGCGCTCAGAGATCCGATGGATAGAACATCATCACCGCAAAAATAGGCCTCGGCCAACTTGCCCTTTGCCAGGCGCATCATTTCGGCCCGTCCCGCTTGGAACGAATACTGTGTGGCGAACGAAAAACTGACGTTGATATCTGGATATTTTGAGACCTCTTCCAGAAATCCTTTGAGGCGATCCTGCGTCGAGGTCGCCTCTTCTGGCCCGCCCAGAAACGCGATGTTCTTGTATGCGCGGGCAATCAATTCGCGCGCGGCCATACGCCCCGCCTCGGCATTATCAATCCCCACCACATGAACTTCGGGGCTGCTGGAATACCGACCAAATGTATTTACGACAGGGATTCGCTTGTCTCGAAACGCTTTGGAAAATGCTGGTGGTAAGGTTGAGGACGCCACGACAACCCCATCAACTGAATATTGGCGCAGCATCTGTACTGATTGTTCAGGGTCGGTTTCGTTACTGAGGTTGACCAGCAACGGGCGCAGCCCTCTGTCCTGAAGCCCTCGTGTAAAGAGATCAAACACTTCCAGAAAGATAGGATTGTGAAAGTTGTTGCTGACCAAACCAATCAACTTGGTACGGCGTGTTGTCAGGCTGCGCGCAAGGAAATTGGGGCTGTAACCCAACTCATTCGCAGCTTTTTCCACTTTTCGACGCATCTTGTCGGACACCGAAGCGCCATCCGTAAAAGTGCGTGAAACAGCCGAGGTCGAAACCCCAGCTTTTAATGCCACATCCTTTAACGTTGCTGACATGCGGTCATCCTGTCGGTCAATGTTACCCGGGCCTGATTACAGCCTAATCCATGAGGTTGCAGTAAAATTCCATTCGATTCCTTTTGCAACCGGTTGCAAAAAATTCGAATCCATGGTTCCCTCCTGCTCAGAGACAGCTCAAGCCTGCTCTGTAAACAGCAAGTTTGCTTTTGGGAGGAAGAAAATATGAAATCTATTTTGAAGAAATTGATGCTGACAGCGGCGGTGGTCTTGTCACCACTTATGGCCTCTGCAGATGGCCATGGCGATGACCTGAAGTATGTTCTGGTCAGTCACGCCCCTGACAGCGACAGCTGGTGGAACACGATCAAGAATGGCATCGCACTTGCCGGCGAACAGATGGGCGTAACTGTCGAATATCGGAATCCGCCCACGGGTGATCTGGCTGATATGGCGCGCATCATCGAACAGGCCGCAGCGTCAAATCCGAATGGGATCATTACAACGCTGGCGGACTTTGACGTCTTGTCCGGCCCAATCAAATCTGCTGTCGACCAAGGCATCAATGTGATCATCATGAATTCCGGCACACCAGAGCAAACGCGCGAAGTTGGCGCATTGATGTTCGTTGGTCAGCCCGAATATGACGCCGGCTTTGCTGCGGGTCTGCGCGCCAAGGGCGATGGTGTCGGGTCTTTTGTTTGCGTCAACCATGTGATTTCGAACACAGTCGTCGCCGAACGCTGCCGTGGCTTTGCGGACGGTCTGGGGATTGAACTGGGATCATCCATGATCGATTCCGGCCAAGACCCTGCCGAAATCAAGAACCGTGTGATCGCTTATCTGACGGCAAACCCCGAAACGGACGCGATTTTGACGCTTGGTCCAACTTCTGCTGACCCGACCATTCTGGCGGTCAAAGAAATGGGTATCGCAGGCGACATCTATTTCGGGACATTTGACCTGGGAACAGAGATCGTGAACGGTATCAAAGATGGCACAATCAAGTGGGGCATTGACCAACAGCCGTTCCTGCAGGCCTACCTGCCGGTTGTCGTCCTGACCAACTATGACCGGTATGGCGTTCTGCCCGGCAACAACATCAACTCTGGCCCGGGCTTTGTGACAGCTGATGCTCTGGAAATGGTTGAAAAGTTTGCAGGCGAATTCCGCTAAAGCGATCTGAATCCGGGCGGCCCTGATAAACCATCAAGGCCGCCCTTTTTTCGAAATCACATCCGAATAAAGGTCAAGACGATGTCAGACGCCACCAACACAGATGAACGAATAAAGGAAATGTCGGGCCTGCGGCGCGCCTTGATCCGCCCCGAATTGGGCGGCATGGTCGGTACCGTTGCTGTCTTCACATTTTTCATTCTGTTCGCTTTCGACAGCGGGATGTTCAATGCGCAAGGTGTGATGAACTGGTCCATTGTATCCGCGCAATTCATGATCATCGCGGTGGGTGCGTGCCTTTTGATGATCGCTGGCGAATTTGATCTTTCCGTTGGTTCCATGATTGGATTTGCGGGCATGATGATCGCCATCTTTGGCGTGGTCATGGCGTGGCCGATGTGGCTTGCAATCATTGTGACTTTTGTCATCTGCATCGCGTTTGGCTGGCTGAACGGCTACATCGTGGTGAAAACTGGGCTACCCAGTTTTATCGTTACTCTGGCGACGCTTTTTATTCTGCGTGGTTTCACGATTTTTATTCCCCAGACAATCGAATCCAAAACCATTATCGGCGGCATTCGAGAAGCCGCTGAGGGCGATTGGCTGGCACCTCTGTTCGGTGCCAAGATCGGTGGCCCGTTCTTTCAGTGGCTGGGGGACATCGGCGTCATTGGTGTTTTTACCCGCGGCAACCGCGCAGGTGAACCGGTTGTTGATGGTATCCCGATGCTGATGATCTGGGCCATCGCATTGGTGATCTTTGGGCATGTGTTGTTGACCCGCACACGCTTTGGAAACTGGGTTTTCGCCGCCGGAGGTGACGCCCAGGCCGCGCGCTATGCGGGTGTTCCTGTGGACCGCGTCAAAATCAGAATGTTCATGTTCACAGCCTTTTGCGCGACCGTATTCGCGGTCTGCCAGGTAATGGAATTTGGATCAGCGGGGGCTGATCGCGGCCTGCTCAAGGAATTTGAGGCGATCATTGCGGTCGTCATCGGCGGCGCTTTGTTAACGGGTGGATACGGGTCGGTCATCGGCGCGGCCCTTGGCGCATTGATCTTTGGGGTCGTGCAACAGGGCCTGTTTTTCGCCAATGTAGAAAGCTCGCTTTTCCGGGTGTTTCTGGGTGTGATCCTTTTACTCGCGGTCATTCTGAACACCTATATTCGCCGATTGATCACAGGAGAGCGCTGATGGAACCGATCATTCAAATGCAAGACATCCAAAAGCACTTTGGCTCTGTCATCGCGCTCGCCGGTGTCACAATCGACTTCTACCCCGGAGAATGTCACTGCCTGCTGGGTGACAACGGTGCGGGGAAATCGACATTCATCAAGACCATGTCGGGCGTTCACAAACCCACTTCGGGTGAGATCAAGTTTGAAGGCAAACCCATGCACTTTGACGATCCGCGGGATTCCATTGCGGCCGGGATTGCCACGGTTTATCAGGATCTGGCGATGATTCCACTGATGTCAGTGAGCCGTAATTTCTTTATGGGAAACGAGCCGATCAAGAAAAAGTTCGGTTTGCGGTTCTTTGATCATGACCACGCCAACGCAACGACAATGACAGAAATGCGCGAAATGGGCATCAACCTGCGTGGTCCCGATCAGGCGGTTGGAACCCTTTCGGGCGGCGAACGTCAAACCGTTGCCATTGCGCGTGCAGTGCATTTTGGCGCAAAGGTTCTGATTCTTGACGAACCCACTTCTGCACTTGGCGTCAGGCAGACGGCCAATGTGCTTGCCACTGTCGACAAAGTTCGCAAACAGGGCATCTCAGTTGTGTTTATCACTCACAATGTTCGACACGCGATGGCTGTCGGTGATCGGTTCACTGTTCTCAATCGCGGCACAACCTATGGCACCGCCAGTAAGGGTGAAATAACGCCAGAGGAGTTGCAGGATATGATGGCTGGCGGGCAAGAGTTGGCTACGCTTGAGGGATCGCTTGGCGGTACCGTTTAGCGCCCTGCAATTATAGGTGGAACGCCCGCGGATGTCGGGTTAAGAAACGAGCGACGGAAGCGAACTCCTCGCTGATTGAGAACCGCCGCCGACCACACCGAAGGGACACGCAATGGAATTGAATGCAGATTTCCGCGAACGCGTGGTTGTTCATTCCGATCAGCTTGAATGGAACGCCTCGCCGATGCCCGGTGTCGACCGCCGCATGCTGGACCGCATCGGGGGTGAAGTTGCGCGTGCGACCAGCATCGTGCGCTATGCCCCCAACAGCAAATTCTCGGCACATACCCACACGGGTGGCGAAGAGTTCATCGTGCTTGATGGCGTGTTTCAGGACGAACACGGCGACTTTCCAGAAGGCACTTATGTGCGCAACCCGCCTACAACATCACACACCCCAGGTTCTGAACTTGGCTGCATAATCTTTGTGAAACTTTGGCAGTTCGACATGGATGATCGGAACCAGTTTCGCAAGGATATGGCTGCGGAATTGAAAGCGCCGATTGATGGCGTTGCAACTGCTGTCTTGCACAAAGACAGCCGCGAAACGGTCACTTACAGCCACCTAGACGCAGGCGCTTTATTGGTCAATGCGGATGCTGGTGGGATTGAGGTGCTGATCATCGCGGGCACTGTCAGCGTAGATGGGGATACACTTGGCAAGCATGCTTGGTTGCGCCTGCCAGAAGGTCAATCGCTGACCGCAGTGGCAGGTGAGGATGGCGCAAAAGTCTGGATGAAGACGGGCCACCTGCCCGATGCAAAACCGCCATCCATCTGATGGTGCCGTGTGGGCCATCAAACAGAAGGCCTTGGCGCACGATACCTCCGGCGATGCGTCCCCTCAGCCATGCAGGCGCAAGCTGTTGACCTATGGCTGCTGTCTTTAGAAATCACGCTCCGCACGGACACTGGTTCGTGTAATTCTATCTCAACGCTTTTGACCTCCATCCTCAAGAAATTATCTCGGTGTTCCCCAAACCCAAGAACAACTCAATGCATTGATACGCATCAATGAAGTTCGCGTTGATATGTGCAGTCTGGTGGTACAAATGGGCGGAGCATTGCCATGCAGAACAATACGCAAGAGGTCATCCGGCGTCTTCCAAGCGCAGCCTTGCTGGAGGGAGCGATCAGGGGCCGAGACGAATGCATTGAAATTCTTCAGGCTGGTTCGGTGCCCGCCCCCTGCCCAAATAATGGCCCTAAGTTTGCCGATCATATAAGAGCCTGGGGAAGGTGATGTGATGCGCAAAACATCCAACAAGTCAGGCATACCAACGGGCTTGCCCCCCCGGCGCCTGCGCGCGGAATGCGACCCCGGGACACTAGGCTTTACAACGACTGCCAAGCTCAAACCCGCGCCGGGACTCATTGGCCAGGATCGGGCCATCGGTGCGATTAAACTGTCCGCCGAAATCGCCTGCAAAGACTTCAATTTATATGTCTTGGGGCGCGAGGGTACGGGGCGTCATACGGTGGTTGATCAATTGCTATCAAAAGCCGCAGAAAGCCGCCCGAAACCTTGCGACTGGGTGTACGTCAACAATTTTGAGGCCCCGCATAAACCGAACGCGATGAAGCTGGACCCCGGCACCGCCGCCACGCTGAAATCAGCGATGCAGCGTTTGGTCGATGATCTTGCAATTGAAATTCCGGCATTGTTCGAATCCGAGGAATATCAGACCCAGCGGCGCGCCATTGAAGAAGAATTCGGGCAAAAGCACGAGGTGCCAATTGCCGAATTTGCAGAACGTGCACAGGCTGAGAATGTGGCGCTGTTGAGGACGCCGATGGGGTTCATGCTGTCGGCGATTGTTGATGGCAAGCCGATTAAGCCAGAGGTCTACGAAGCGCTGACGCCCGAACAACGGTCTGAGATCGATGCAAAAATCGAAGAACTGCAAGAACATCTAGCCAGCATTCTGAAAAATGGATCGCAGTTGGAAAAGGAGCACAGGCAGAAGGTAGAGGCGCTGCACGCGGAAATGGCCGAACGTGTTGTTTCTCTTAGGGTGCGTGAAGTCGAAGCTGAATTTTTGGATAATGCAAATATCGGCTCCTATCTGGAACAGGTGCGCACAGACATGGTGTCAAATGCCGATCTGTTTCTGGTGTCCAAAGGGGCGGGCAACACCGGCCCGTTTCCGGAAGTCATCCGCAAGTATCACAAAGATCCAATATTTAACCGATATGCCGTGAATATCATGGTTACTCATGACGCGGGTCCACGATCCGCACCAATTGTCAGGGAAGACCTGCCTTCGCTCAACAACCTGACCGGTCGGATCGAACATGTTTCTGAAATGGGAACTCTGGCCACCAATTTCACCCTGATCAAGCCGGGTGCATTGCACCGTGCGAATGGCGGCTATCTGGTTCTGGATGCCCAGCGCCTGTTGTCGGAACCCTATGCATGGGATGGTCTCAAACGTTGTTTGCAAAGCCATTCGATTTCGATCACATCGCTCGCGGATCGCCTTAGCCTGTCCTCTACCATTACGCTTGAACCTGATCCGATCCCGCTGGATGTCCGCGTGGTGCTGGTCGGCGATCGACGGCTTCACATGCTGCTGGTTCTTCTTGATCCCGAGTTTGGTCAGCTTTTCAAGATACAGGCTGATTTTGAGGACGACCTGCCCCGCACCGCCAAAAACACGCGCGCACTGGCAAGAATTGTGGCCGGACATGCAAACAGTCAAGGTTTGAGGCCAATGACGGCCGCGGCCGTCGCGGCGCTGCTTGATCACGCCGTACGGCTTGCCGACGACGCCAAGAAGCTCACGCTTGAACTGGGCGCATTGGCAGATGTTATGCGCGAAGCCGATTTTTATGCAGCGCAGCAAAAACGTAGCTTGATTGCAGACAGCGACATCAAACAGGTGATCCAACAGGCAACGCTCAGATCGTCGCGCATCAAGGAGCGCATGCAGGAAGCCATCACACGCGAAATAGTTCTGATCGATACAAGTGGCCGTGCGGTCGGTCAGGTTAATGGCCTCTCGGTTGTCGGAATTGGTACGCACCATTTTGGCCGTCCTTCACGGATTACGGCGCACGCGCGTATGGGCGCGGGCAAATTGATTGATATTGAACGCGAGGTAGAGCTTGGCGGCCCTCTGCATTCAAAGGGTGTGCTCATTCTGAGCAGCTATCTTGCCACCCGATTTGCGCTGGATGTCCCGATGTCTTTGCATGCAAGCCTGGTCTTTGAACAAAGCTATGGCGGTATTGACGGTGACAGTGCGTCATCGGCTGAACTTTATGCGTTGCTGTCGGCCCTGTCAGGTGTTCCGATCCGTCAGGCGTTCGCCGTTACCGGGTCAGTGAACCAGAACGGAGAGGTGCAGGCGATTGGCGGCGTAAACGAAAAGATTGAAGGGTTCTATGACGTATGTCATGCGCGCGGATTAACCGGCAAACAGGGGGTTCTCATTCCAGCATCAAATGTCGATCATCTTATGCTGCGTCGTGATGTCGTCGACGCTGCCAAGGCCGGCACATTCCGGGTCATTCCGATCAAGACGATTGATCAGGGCATAGAAGTGCTGACGGGGACGTCCGCTGGAAAACGTGGACGCAGCGGTGAATTCCCTCCTGACAGCATCAATGGTCTGGTCGAAGCACAGTTGCGCAGCTTTGCCGAAAACCGCCGCCGTTTTGCGGCTCGGGATCACAAGCAACCTGACAGGGGGGCGGACTGATGGCAGAAACACCTCGTCCGGGCCTGCGCATTCTCGTCGGTGCAGGCTCTTTTGCTGACGCCGCCGCGGCGCTGCGTGTTGTCGCGCAATTGCCCAATGCGTTCCAAGCCGGACTTGGTGGCATTTTGATTGAAGAGGTCGACACACTTGCCTCATGCCAAATACCAAATCAACGCATCGTGCTGGTCAGCGGCGCAACAAGTCTGGCACCCACTCACTCGCAGATGCGCACACTTCTAAAAGCGGATGCGCGGGCGTTTCAGAGGTCTTTGGCACACACCGCGGGTCCAACAGGCGCTGATTGGGTTTTTGCACAAGACAGGGGCGAGCTTGTCGGTACGGCACTTCGTGCTGCCACAGGTTGGGACATTCTTGTGATTGGATACCGCCAGGTCCACAAGATACCGGGAAAAATTGTCGTTCTCGAAGCAACCCATCATCCAAGTGACGCCGTGAGAGAGGCGTCCAATCGCCTGGCACAACAATTATCAGCAGATCGAATGGTATTTTCAGTCGATAAAGGCGTCGACCGGCCAACTGCAAAGCGGCATCCAGAAGTGTTTCAGTTTAAGACTTTTGATGACGCGCTAAAGGCCCTCACACGCACAAATGCGCAAGCCGTGCTTGTGGATCTGACACAAGGACCCATTCACAATCTGGATGATCTTGCGCGACTTCTTGAAGTCGCCCGCTGCCCTCTGCTGGTGTTTGGCATGTCCGGAATGAACGCAATGCTCGAACACAGCACACATATTCCGCCCCTCGCCGATATGGCAGGTCGCAATGGTGGTTCATAAGTTCTAAAACCGCGTGCACTTTGCGGATGCAAGCGCAACTCCGACCCTGAGACGCGCCATCACCCTTCCGCTTTTGATCTTTTACGGGCTGGGCATCGCAATTGGTGCCGGTACAATTGTGCTTGTCGGCACAACCGCCGCTCGGGCATGACAAAAAGCTCCATCGTCATTTCTGTTGGCCGCTCTCGTCAGGTTGCTTGGCTCAGGCAGCATTGCCGAATTGTCAGACCCCTTTCAGCGAAGCGTTGGAGAAACGGCGTTTGTCGAGGCTGCGTTTAAGGTACCTTCGCTGACGGTCAGCACCGGAACTTTAATGATTTCTGCAGCAGTTATTTTGACCTCAGCAATCGCTATGGGGTGCACGGGCCAATTTCCAACAAACGTGTCGTTGCCGTTTTGGTTCTTCCTGGTAATGATCATTCTATTCACCCGATTGATTGCGGTCTGGGGGATTGTCGGGAAAGTCAGATTTGCGGGGAAATGGCACCAACCCGAACTCATTGGTGATCTGCCAACTGTTTTGCAGTCATTCAAGGATGCTCCTGCTCTGATTGCGATTGCGTTGACCAGCTTGCTGGTTTCTTCCGCCTTCATCAGGCTGGTCACGTGTGTTGCGACCCTGGTCGGTCCCACCCTTTTTATGAACTAAGACTGTCATTTGCGCCGATTTGACAACGATCAATGCGCACACAGATCATCGTTTTAAGCTGCCTGAAGTATATGGAAAGGCAACCACCAATGGCAGCGCAGCTTATTGAAACCAGCCCGATTGCGGAGAACGTCTTTGTCGCGGAAAAGCTGAGAGAAGTCGCCGACCTGCTTGACCAACAGGCCGCTGCGCAATTTCGCGTGAGGGCCTATCGAGAGGCCGCAAACTATGTCGCAACACTGCCTGATCCGATCCGCACTGTCTATCAAATACAGGGCGGACGCGGGCTGGAGGATCTTCCGACAATCGGCGTGTCTATCGCCGCCGCTATTGCCGAGTTGCTTGATACCGGTGCCTTGGGCGTTCTGGACCGGTTACGTGGGTCTTTAGACCCCGAAAAACTGTTTCAGACCGTCCCAATGATTGGCCCGACACTTGCACGCGCAATCCATGATGAGCTGCATATTGACACGTTGGAAGCTCTGGAAGCCGCGGCCGTCGATGGTCGACTGAAATCAGTCAAGGGAATGGGCCAGCGGCGTGTCGACAGCATCCGCCATTCCCTGAATGATCTGCTGGCGCGACGGCGACCATCGGGACCAAGAAAGGGAACTGCAGAGCCGTCCATTGCCGATATTCTGGCTGTGGATCAGGAATACCGCAGCGCGGCGGATGCCCTACCTGCCATCAAGCCGCGCCGCTTTAACGAAACCGGGAATCGCCGCATCCCCATATTGCACACCGAGCGCGGCCAATGGCAGTTCACCGCGCTCTATTCCAACTCGGCTTCGGCGCATCAGTACGGAAGAACCCGTGACTGGGTCGTCATCTATTTTGAACGCGACGGCCATGCCGAAGGTCAGGCCACCGTCATCACGCAACACGGTGGCGCATTAGACGGGCGGCGCATTGTGCGCGGGCGGGAAAAATTCTGCGCGGAATTCTACGGAGTTTAAGCCTCGCCTCAAGCGCTGGCGCACGCCGGATAGGGTATGGCTGCGAAAATAATTGGTTCCTGATTCAAGTGATAAGCATGACAAGTCAGAGGTCTCTAGTGCTCACAGTGTCTGCGTTAGTTTATCGGTGCTCGCTTTTTTAGGGCCTCATACCCGATTATCACATCAAGAAGCTCGGTGGTTATTTCGGATTGCCGCACAGCGCGCGTATCTGACTTCAATTCTTCCAGCCTGTCGTCGACCGATTGTTCCGCCTGCTGCATCAGCGCAAGCCGCGCTGCATTCTCAGTCACCATCGCTTCTGCAGCAGCCCGGAAAATGCTGGCAAACAGATGGCCCCTGACCAGTGCCCTCAAAAGATCGTCTTGCGGCATTGAAAAGTATGGCAGGCTGCGCGAGACCCAGGGCTTTGACCCGAGATCCCGTACAAGTGCGCTATCAAGAGGCAGCAAGGGCATTAATTCAGGGGCCTGCATTCCGCCATCCTTGCGCGCGAAATAAGCAAGCGAGACGGCGATGTCACGCGGGTGACTGCGACGCTGCAAATCGTCCAGTTTCTGGGTCAGAAGGTTTGCCAGACGTCCTATCCCGTCGACGGATGCTGGCGGAAAGAACGCTTTTTCCACGCTAATGCCATTGCCCGCCAGCGCATCCGTCATTTGCGCTCCAACACAAAGAACGGTCGTTGCCTTGTCACTGCTTGTATAAATGTATTGCGCAACATGCGTGGCAAGTGCCTCATTATAGTTGCCGCACAAACCATGATCCGATCCGAATACGACCACCACCCGCTGAGCCACGGCCGCAGTCGCACGATCCAACGGCCCTGATTGCGACAGCAGGGCATGCAAGCCGTCCAGCACCGTGTGATGATAGGCTTCGATAGCGCGGGCCGCGTGCTCATAGGGCGCAGAATTGATTGCCGATAAGGTTTTCATTGTGTGAACAACGCTGCGAATGCCCTGCATACTGGTTGTGCGCCGTGACAGCGCCTCAAGCGTCTGCGCCATTTTGCCCTCCCATTGTTTCACGGACTTGCTTTCCAAGTGCGACGACCCGGGCGCGGACGTTGTCGTCAAAGGGCTCGTTCCGCCTGATCAATTCGGCAATATCTTCCAGATCACGTGCAGCAGCGGTTCTGAGGGAGACCATGGTCGCAAGGGTGTCAGCCTCGCTCAACCCATCGAATTGGCCGTCCATCGCGGCAACCAGAACGGTCAGCTGTTCGATGGCGGGGGTTGGGTCGCGTTCGGTCTGTCGTAACGAGGCCCGGACCGCGGCACCCCGTGTCAGTCGGGCGCGTGTTGCGTCGTCCAGCCGTGTACCAAAACGGGCAAAATCCTCCAGCTCTTCAAATTGTGACAGGGTCACGCGTAGATTTCCGGCCACGGATCGAAACGCCTTGCTTTGTGCCTTGCCGCCAACCCTTGAGACTGACACCCCCAGATCGACAGCAGGAAACTGATTTTTGCGCACAAGGCGTGGCGACAGATATATCTGACCATCGGTTATCGAAATGAGATTGGTCGGAATATACGCGGACAGGTTTTCCGCCTGCGTTTCGACAACCGGCAGAACCGTGATCGACCCACCGCCAGCGGATTCCGTGAACTGGCCCGCACGCTCCAATAAACGCGCGTGGATGTGAAAAATATCGCCAGGAAAAGCCTCCCGCCCCGGCGGACGGCGCAGCAATAGCGACAATTCCCGGTAAGATCGGGCGTGGTGGGTCAGATCGTCAAGCACAACCAGCACATCGCGACCCTGACCTGAGAAATACTCCGAAATGGTCAGCGCGGCATAGGGCGCGATATAGGCAAGCCCTGTCGCATCTTCATCGCTGGCCGATATGATGACAGATCGCGCCATCATACCGCCCTCGCGGATCGCACCGATCACCTTGGCAACCGCGTCGCCGCGTTGCCCGATGGCACAATAGATGCAGATTATGTCGGTGCTTTTCTGGTTCAAGATCGCATCGACCGCCAATGATGTTTTGCCGGTCTGCCTGTCCCCGATCACCAGTTGCCGCTGCCCGAGGCCAATTGGCACTGCGGCATCTACGGTTTTGATGCCTGTCGCCAGAGGCCGAGTAATGGCCTGTCGATCAAGGATCTTCGGTGCCTCGGCTTCAACAGGGCGCGAGGCCTCTGCCTTGATCGCGCCTTTGCCGTCTTGTGGTTCACCAAGTGCATCCACAACCCGCCCCAAAAGTGCAGGGCCAACCTTGGTGCTGACCACAGAGCGCGTCCGTAGAACGCTTGAGCCCACCGCAACACGATCAGACGGTCCCAATAGAACAACGTCCAGACGTCCCGGTTCAAGATCAAGCACGATGCCTTGCACGCCTCTCTCAAAGCGCAGCACTTCGTCCGACAAGGCCCGTTCCAGCCCCGTTACAATGGCAATTCCGTCAGCCAACTCGGCAACCTGCCCGATTTCACTGAGCGTTGGCGAAGGGGCCGGACTGTCCAGAAGAACCTTCAAGAGGGCCTCAGGACCGGCACCCTGTTTGATGGTGTCACTGCTCACGAGGCTGCACTTTCAACTCGGAACCTCCGGCGAGCCGCTTGCCAATCAGCGATTCAAGTTCATCAATGTAAGAGTCCACAGTCCAAGCCAACTGCGCCCCACCCATGCGAAGCACCACACCCGGCGCTTGATCTACATCCGTGGCGAATTCCACTGAAACATCAGGGAACACAGCCTTCAGTTCGGTAGCAAAGCCATCTTGCGCCGATTTCGGCAACGGCTCATGACTTGTCATCACAGCAACAATCACCTCACCGGCCGCATGTTGCAGATCTGCCGCCATCGGTTTGATTTGCTGAACAAGGTGCCGCGCCATCCGTTCTTCCAGCGTTTCATCCGACAGATCAATGAGCGCCTTGCGCGTGAGTGACAGTAACGCACCGGCCCCGGCATGATGCATCTTGGTGGCATATTGACGGGCTTCTTCGTCCAGATGCGCCTGCAAGCTGACATGTTCCTGTTCCATCCGCTGGCGCGCTTCGGCCAACAGTGCATCGCGCTTTTCCTCGGCGGTTTTGCGGATCGTTTCAGACATCTCGGACTGCGCAACTTGCAGAGCCCGCTTCTTTTCGCGGTACTCTGCTTCGATTGCCGCTGCCTGATCCTTGGCCTCGACAGCCTCTTGCATCCTATTGGTGATCTCAGCCTCTCTTGCGTCAATACCGTCCAGAATCGGGCGGTAGAGAAACCGCTTCAAGAGCCAGACCAGAACCAGAAAGTTGGCGATCTGTGCAGCAACAGTGATCCAGTCGATGGACATGGCTCAGCCACCTGCCGCTTTTGCCGCAGCCACAGCCGTGTTCCAGAAAGGATTTGCAAAAATCAGGATCATGGCAACGACAAAACAATAGATCGCTGTCGACTCGATCATGGCGAGGCTCACAAACAGGGTCCGCGAGATATTCGAGGCGGCGTCGGGCTGCTGGGCAATCGCGCTCAGTGCCGTCGCGGCGGCGCGTCCTTCGCCGAGCGCTGGACCGATAGCGCCGAATGAGACGGTCAGTCCCGCTGTGAAAATGGAGATGGCGGCGATGATTCCAAGGTCTGTCATGGCGTGTCCTTTTCGGGCTGGGAAGGGGTCGGCGCACCGGTAGCGCTGGAGATGTAGACCGTCGCTAAAATCGCGAAGATATAGGCCTGAATGATCCCGGTCAGAAGGCCAAGCACATCCATCACCACCGGGAAAAAGAATGGTGCCACGCTAAGCAGGATCGCCGCAATCACGGCACCGCTCATGATGTTCCCGTAAAGCCGGATGGCAAGTGAGATACCACGCGAAAACTCTGCAATGATATTGAAGGGAAGCATGACGAAAGACGGTTCCAGATAGGTCTTGAGATACCCACCAAGACCTCGGCTGATCACACCAAAGAGCGGGACCGCAATGAGAACTGAAATCGCCAGTGCTGTTGTCGTCGACAGGGATGATGTGGGCGGATCAAAGCCCGGAATAACCAAAAGCAGATTTGAGACGGCGATGAACAGAAACAACGTCCCTGCGAAATACAACAGGTAGCGTGACGGGCCGGGGGCGATTTCCTGAATCTGTCCTTGGATGCCTTGCACAATCACTTCGAGCATTGTGCGCCATCGGTTTGGCGGTACATCCGGCTGCAGTTTGCGGGTAATGACCATTGAAGCGACCGTCAGCAGCGCCATCACGACCCAGGTGAAAAAGATGGTCGCGTTGATGGGATATCCCCATACGTCGAATATGATCGTTTGATCGGGCGACAGATTCACGGCGCGCCTCCGGCAGGTGCGCCTGTGCCTACAAAGGTCGTGGCGATGAAACGCGCGAAAAAGAACGCGGTTGCGTACCCAAGAGCGGCCCATAGCCCGCCCAGCCCTACGACGATCCAACCAACCCCAAGCAAGCCAGAGATCCGCAAAGCTGCGCTGAGTGCCAGAATTTTGATCGGGTTTCGGGCCTTTAGGGCAAGCCGCATCCCAAAAGCCAGCCCGATGAAAAAGGCGGCCCCCATAATGCTGCCGACCGCAAGGCCAAGCATCATGGTTAACCAGTCAATGTGTATCATCGTTCGCCTCCTTCTTTGTTGATCCACGCAGCGGCAATGAACGCGCCCAGGACGACGCCGCCTAGGATCAAAGCGATGGTCCAGGAAAAACTCTGTGGGGCCACACGATCCAGCCAAAGGCCGAGAAATGCTCCGCCGACCGTAGGCACCGCGACGGACCAACCGATCATGCCGAATGTACCGATGCCGCGCAGCGGGCTTGGCGACGGATGATCGCGTGTGGATTTCATTCGCCTGGCCTGGCGGGCGATTTCTTCGGTGGCTTTGTCGGGTTTCGGTGTCATTGCCACGACCTTTGCAATTCGGCGAACCGCCGGACCATATTGGCTTCAAGTCGCGACAGGGCGGATCGGGCCTGACGCTCCTCTTCATCCATTTGGACGAAACTTGCCTCAACAGTTTCTCGCAGATTGCCCAGATCATCACCACGGACTCCGCGCAGGGTGGCAACAGAAACCTTTTGTCCTTTCTTGACCAGCAGACCTTCGTCGATGCCAAAAATTTCTTCAGACCCGTCGACTAGGCGCAGCGTCATGACCGACGGGACCAGTACAGTGACGAAATCCACATGATTGGGCCAGATGCCGAATGCGCCGTTCTGTCCCATCGCTGTCAGGCGTGTTGCCTGTCCCTCAAATAGCGTGTGGGTTGGCAGGCGCAGCGTAACTTTCATGTCAGGTGCCATACTCATGGGTTGGCCTCTAGATCATCAAGGCCACCAATCATGTAATAGGCGCTCTCAGGGCGATCGAATTGCGTCTGCGCGAGGATGGTCTCGCAACCGGTCAGCGTGTCCTCGATCGCCACCCGCTTGCCGTCCATTCCGCTGAACGACCCCGTCGTGAAAAAGGGCTGCGTCAGAAACCGCTCCAGCCGCCGCGCCCGCGCCACAGTGGCGCGATCGGCCGACGACAATTCCTCAAGTCCGAGCATGGCGATGATGTCGCGCAATTCTTCGTATTCGGCCAGCGTCCGGCGCACGGCGCGCGCAATGTCGTAATGCCGCTGTCCCACGACCGAAGGCGTCAACATCACCGATGCAGACGCGAGTGGATCAACCGCTGGATAGAGCCCCTCACTTGCCCGTTTGCGCGACAGGACCACGGAGGCGGACAGATGCGAAAAGATATGCGCCGCTGCCGGGTCGGTAAAATCGTCGGCGGGCACGTAGACCGCCTGAATGGATGTGATGGCACCGCGGATTGTGGATGTTATGCGTTCCTCAAGTGCCGCCAGTTCTGTGGCCAGCGTCGGCTGATAGCCAACACGTGACGGCATCCGCCCCATCAGGCCCGACACCTCGGACCCGGCCTGGACGAACCGAAAGATGTTGTCGATCAGCAGCAAGACGTCTTGCCCTTTGTCGTCGCGGAAATATTCGGCCATCGTCAGCGCAGTGTTGCCCACCAGAAATCGCACGCCCGGGGCCTCGTTCATCTGGCCGAAAAGCATCACTGTTTTCTCTCGCACGCCTGCCACACCCATTTCGCGGTACAATTCCTCGGCTTCGCGTGAGCGTTCGCCGATGCCACAAAACAGGCTCACGCCCTTGTGGCGCTCTACGGTGTTATTGATCAATTCGGTGATCAGAACGGTCTTGCCCACGCCCGCCCCGCCGAACAATCCGGTTTTACCGCCCCGTTCGATGGGAGAGAGCAGATCAATGGCCTTGATTCCAGTTTCGAGGATCTGGGAATGCAGCACACGGTCGCTGAGCTTGGGTGGAGATTGATGGATCGATCGGTATTCGGTTGCCATCGGGGCCGGACGATCATCAATCGGCGCGCCGAAGACGTCCAGCATTCGGCCCAAAACAGCGTCTCCAACCGGAACGTGGATCGGCCCCCCTGTCGCCCGCACTGTCATGCCAAGGCCAAGCCCACGCACCGGTGCCATGGCAATGGCCCGGACCATACCGTTGCCGATCAACCCGGCCACTTCCAGCGCGATCTTGCCCACATAAAGCAAGTCATGGATGCTCGGAACTGGCCCATCAAACTTTACATCAACAACGCCACCACGAATGGCCGCGATGCGGCCATCGGTCATTGAGTCGGGATTCAAAGGGGTCTTAAGTGCCATCCGTTTGCCTCAGTTTTTCTGGGACACGCAGGTGCCCGCCGTGCCATCAAGGATTGCCAGCGCATCTGTCAGCCGGCCAATGCCGGAAACGCCGCCACGATCCGCAAGATCGCATGCAGCCGCCAGTTTGGGGCCCATCGACCCCGCCGGCACATCAAGCGCACGGCCCTCATTTGGTGTCAGATGGCGGAGCGGAATGGCGGCGTCAGTTCCAAAGCCTTGGTAGACAGCATCCACATCCGTCAACAGTAACAAGGCGTCCGCGCCGATATCGGCAGCCAAAAGCGCACTGGCAGCATCTTTGTCGACCACTGCCTCGACCCCGATCAGGCTGCCGTCAGCGCGGCGTATCACCGGGATCCCACCGCCGCCTGCGCAGATTACGATCACGCCCTGATCAAGCAGCATTCGCACCACCCGCAAATCAGGGATTTCGACCGGTTCGGGTGACGCAACGACGCGTCGCCAGCATGCACCATCCTGTGCGATGGTCCAGTCCGCTGCCTTGGCCCGCGCCTCCGCTTCGTCCTTGGTGTAAGTTGGGCCCACGAATTTGGTCGGCGTGCCAAAAGCGATGTCGTGAGCATCCACAATCACCTGCGTCAAAAGTGTAGCAACCGCGTGATCGTGACCAAGCGCATTTTCCAGTTCCTGTTCGATTAGGTAACCGATCATCCCTTCGGTTTCGGCCCCCAGCACATCCAGAGGGTAGGCTTCAGCTTGGCTATAGGCAGCGCCCTGCGACGCCAGTAACCCCACCTGCGGGCCATTGCCGTGGGTGACGATTAACTGATGACCGGCCTGCACAATCTGCGCCAGCGACTGCGCCGCCGTTTTGACATTGGCCCGTTGCGTTTCTGCGGTCAGAGGCTGCCCCCTTTGCAAAAGTACGTTTCCACCGACAGCAGCGACAACCAACATCTCACGCCCCCGATGTGGCGAAAAGAACCACCGTGATTGTGTGCATCCGGTCATGCGCCCGACTACAAAAGATCGAGACGCCCGTTTGTGCTATGGATATGGTCAAATCTTTTGGCATTGGCCTTCTCCTTCGGTCCACAGGTGACACCTGCGTTCCAATTCGGTCTTTGAACTGTTCGGCCCAAAGTCACAGGGTCGGACCGACAAGATCTGCTTAAACTCAGGAGTGCCACATGAGACCTGCGATTGATTGACAAAGGTCAATAATCAAGTGTCTGGTCCATATAAGATGGACATGAATTTACTTTGCTGTAGAACGGTTTGCATGATGGCGGGCGGCATCTTACCTTGTAACGCGACTTCTTTGTTCCAGATGTCCCCGCAGACCTGTGGACAGTCTCCCAATAGTTTTGCCACTGTCTGTTTTGGTAGGGCGATGTGTCTGGCCTCAGCGGTGACAGCGCGGGTGTCTGTCCAGCACCCTTTTGCTGGCTGCACTGCATGAGCAGGGTTCTACTGACGCTCAACGCTGGATCATCGAGCGTAAAATTTGCAGTATTCGAGGGCGATACTGGCTCAACTGAACCCGTGATTTTCGGCAAGATCGCGGGGATCGGTAATGCCCCCATATTTTCTGCGCGGGACAAGAACGGCGCGCCCCTCGACAAAGGAATGCTCGAAACGCTCGAGGTGTCGGCCGACCATGATCAGGTGATCGCACGTCTGTTGCCATGGCTTGAAACGCACCATGGTCAGGGGGCGCTTGCCGCAGTAGGACACCGCGTTGTGCACGGCGGTCGGGACTTCACTGCACCAGAACGCATTTCCGACAAGGTGTTGCAGAAGCTGGAGACCCTTGCGCCGCTCGCCCCGCTGCACCAGCCGCACAATATCGCGTCCATCCGCGCGGTTGCGAACTGGAAACCCGACCTGCCTCAGATTGCGTGTTTTGATACAAGCTTTCACCGTGACCAGATGCGGCCGGCAAAGCGCTTTGCCCTGCCCCGCTCCCTCACCGACGAGGGCATCATCCGTTATGGGTTTCATGGTCTGTCTTACGATCATATTGCCAGTGTCCTGCCAGAGCATCTTGGCAAACAGGCGGATGCGCGGATCATTATCGCCCATCTTGGCAACGGGGCCAGCATGTGTGCGATGAAGGATCGCAAGAGCCAGGCAACCACCATGGGCTTCACAGCTCTGGATGGGTTGATGATGGGCCGCCGCTGCGGCACGCTTGATCCCGGCGTGGTGTTATACCTGATGCAATCCAAAGGTATGCAAGCCGCAGAGATTGAGAAACTGCTCTATAAGAAATCCGGGCTTTTGGGTGTCTCAGGGCTGACCAACGACATGCAGGTGCTGCAAAACAGCGACGATCCACATGCAAAGGATGCTATCGAACTTTACTGCTATCGGGCCGCAAGCGGTCTGGCGGGACTT
This sequence comes from Sulfitobacter sediminivivens, assembly GCF_042611115.2. Classification (NCBI taxonomy): domain Bacteria; kingdom Pseudomonadati; phylum Pseudomonadota; class Alphaproteobacteria; order Rhodobacterales; family Roseobacteraceae; genus Sulfitobacter; species Sulfitobacter sediminivivens. Next base: position 79,259 of record NZ_JBHGAR020000002.1, on the reverse strand, counting down.
GTGCCTTCCATTGGCGGTCTGGACGCCGTGGTGTTTACTGCGGGCATCGGTGAAAATTCGGCCCTTGTCCGCAGGCAGATCTGTGATCAGCTTGGCTGGCTTGGCGTCACGCTGGACGACGCCGCCAACACCCGCAACGAGGTCGTGATCAGCACAGCGGCATCCAAGGTAAAAGTCCTCGTGATACCCACAAACGAAGAGTTGGTGGTGGCGAAAGCCTGTCGCAATTTCCTGTCCTGATCGGCATTGAAATAAGGTCCGACGATGTCATTGTAATCAGCCATACGCAGGTCACACCAGCAGGATTGGTGGCCGCAAGAATATCGATCTTTTAACCAAACGAATCATGAACTTCGCGCTCGATGAGGCGGTCTTTTCGCGCGAAGCGAGAACTGAGAGACAAAATAATCTAATAAATACAGACGTTTTGGGCAGGCATGGAATACCACCATAGCTAGAAAGCTGCCGTTACGTTAACATTATAAGTATTTTATTACATAGATGGAGTATTTCATGTCCATATTTTTCCAATCGCATGGCGGTTCTAACCGCGTTTCAAAACCCAAGACCAGAGCCGCGGCTGCGCCATCTGCACTGGTTCCCGCAACAGGCGATGTCGCCGTCGATGAAGCGGCTGATTTCGGGTATCTGTTTCCACCATCCGGCAATCCCGGCGATTATCTTTCTGACGATGTTCTGGGTGAACTGGATGAGCTGGGCAACCTGATGGTGCCCGACGAAGATCCTGGCAATTTGCATGTTACACCAGATTCGACCCTCCCCCCGATCTTGACCTATTGGGGTCAGTTTCTGGACCACGAATTGACAGCGCGTACGGACCGCGAGACGGATATTTCCAAGATCGATACGGCAGTTCCGTTGATGTCAGCCGCAGAAATTGAGACCAAACTCAAGAATGCACGGACACCACGCTTTGATCTGGACAGTGTCTATGGCGGTTTGCCGGTGGGCGTCGATATCACGCCGGATGTCGTCAAGGTCATCTCCGGCATGCGGCATCCGGCGCATCCTGCGAAGATGCGTGTCGGCACGGCAGAGGCGATAGGACCTTTGCCAGATGAGCTGGACCCGCACCGTGATCTGCCCCGGTTTCAGCAGGTGCAGCCAGAAGTGCGCGACGCCTATCTGAACATCTTGCGCGACAGACTGTCCCCGGCGGATTTTGCCGCCTTCGAAGCTGGTCTGCCGCAGCGGGCCATCATCGGGGACATGCGCAACGACGAGAACCTCATCATCGCACAGTTCCATCTGAGCTTTCTGCGTTTTCACAATCGCGCGGTGGACTTTCTTGAGGCCAATGACACCGGCTGGATACCTGACTTTCATGCAGCGCAGGCGCTTACTCGGCTGCATTATCAATGGCTGATCGTCGACGGATATCTCAAGAAAATTTGTGACCCTGCGGTGGTCGACGCCGTTCTGGCGGCCAAAGCGCGGCACTTCTTTGAATTCCGTGCCGCCCATGCCGATAGGGTCGGTGCCAAGACGTTGGGCAACGCGATGGCGCTGGAATTTTCCGTGGCGGCGTTCAGGTTCGGGCACACCATGGTACGCGATGCCTACGATTATAACAAAAACTTTGGTCGCTCGACCGGCGGAGCGTTCCTGCCCTCCGCTCCGTTCGACCAGATATTTACCTTCACCGGTGGCGGTGGATTCAGAGGCGGTGCCCGGGTACCTGAAAACTGGATCATCGACTGGACCAGATTCGTAGAGGCCGACGGCAACAGTGCCGATGGACATCCTGCCAAAACGGCCCGCAAAATTGATACGCTGCTGGCACCACCATTGGGCGATTTGCACAACGAGGCAAAGGACGAAGCCGACCCCAACATCAAAGCGTTGTTCCGGCACCTTGCGCGGCGCAACCTTCGGCGCGGGTTAAGCTTGCGGTTGCCAACCGGCCAAGCGCTGCATGCGCATCTGAAATCCGTTGGCGCGGTGACCAGCGATCCTGTCGCAAATGTCGCCGACCTCCTGGACGGAAAACCCAACCTAAAGGCGTTTCTGGAAGGGTCGCAGTCGCGCATGTTCGAGCGAACACCATTGTGGTTCTACTGCCTGGCCGAAGCCGAAGCGACAGGCGGCGATCATCTGGGCGAGCTGGGCAGCTGGATCGTAGCAAGCACGTTCATTGCAACCCTGCTCGCGGACCCGGATTCTGCGCTGTCGCTTGATTTCACGCCGCAGGACAGCCCATTGAAGGCACCCGATGGCACCCCCATCGACAGCATTGCCAAATGGATGAAATTTGCACTGGTAATGGAGTAGCGGAACCGCAGGCACTCGGATGAGAGGGAGACGATAATGATCACCCGCAGACGGCTCTTGCAACGCGGCCTTGGCTTTGTTGGGCTGTCGCTTATGCCGGGCTGCGGGCGGATCAAGAGCTTTTTCCAGCCCGAGGTTTCCCGTACCGCGATCGACATTCACGCGCATATTTTTAATGGCCGGGATGTGCCGCTGGTGGGCTTTTTACAGCAGACCGTATTACGCGACCCGCACCAGCCGGTCGAAAGCGCGCCCGTCACCGGCGCTTTCCTGAAACTGCTCAAAGCCATCATGTTGTCAGGAACACCGCGCGCTGGACCGGAACTTGAGACGTTGGCTACGCAAGGTTTCGTCTCTGCGCCAGAACCAGAAGTCCTGAAGCGCGACGAACGCAACGTGGCCGCGGGGCTGGCCGCGTTCAGCCGCAATCTGGGTCAGCAGACCGCCGGGTTGCGCACTACACGAACCGAAGAGGAACAAGTGCTGGACCGCATTGCCGCAGAGGTGGGGCAGCCAAATTTGCGAAACTCGCTTCAAACACCAGAAAATCAAGGGCGCACCCTGGCCGCCGAGATCTTCAGGCAAGGAAATACCGGCGCGTTGTCACAAGGCGAAACGCGCAGCTATGTCCATTATTCACCCTTCATGCAAACGATCCGTTGGGCCGGCCTATTGACGCGACCGCGCGTAGATATACTCGCAGAGTTGGGGCGGCTTTACGGCGGGTCATCGGGCATCCGCATATTCTCGCCTTCGCTGGTGGACTTCAGCGCCTGGTTTTTGACCGAAGAAACGGTCACTCCGACAGAGGATCTGATCATGCTGTTTTCTGCGATTGCCAAGGGTTATCCGGATGCTGTGATCTTGAACTTTGCACCGTTCTGTCCGCTCAAGGCCGCGCTTGAAACTGAGGATGATCCGAATGCCGACACATTGCGCCACGTCAAGCGGGCGGTTCTCGAATTCGGGTTCGCCGGTGTGAAACTCTATCCGCCGATGGGGTTCGTTCCGGCCGGAAATGACCGGATCGACATCACATGGGCACCACGCAAGCCCAAGGCAGGCGGCGCAGCACTGGATGTGGAGTTGTTCAAACTTTATGAATGGTGTGTGGCGAATGACGTGCCGATCAAGGCGCATGCCAACAATTCAATTGCCGCCGGTCTGGATACTGGTGCGTTTGCTTCGCCCGATGGTTGGCGCGGCGTGCTGGACCAGCCTGGACTGAAAAACCTGCGCCTTAACCTCGCGCATTTTGGCGGCTTTGATGAGAGCGCACCAGCCGGGGCATTGGCGACCGGGGTGGACTGGGAAGAAACCCTTGCAGGCATGCTGGAGACCTATCCGAACCTCTTTTTCGATCTAAGCTATTGGACCGACGCCGCTGATCCAGAGTCTCCATCAAGGGACCGTGTGATGCAACGGGTCGCAACATTGCTTGGGCGGACGCCCAAAATGCTGGACCGGATGATGTATGGGTCGGACTGGTCAATGATCGGGCGGGTGCCAAGCCATCCGCAGTATCTTGCAGGTGTGCGACAGGCACTGGATGAGCTGGCACTGGATGATGTCACCCGAGAAAGCGTCATGGGAGGCAATGCCGCGCGATATCTGGGGTTGGAGGCTGATGGCGCGCAACAGTCCCGGCTTTCACAATTTTTTGCCGGGCATCCGGTTTTTGAGGACATTTTCAACGGCGGGTGATCGTTTCCAGAGTTTGATCGCCACAATCATTAAGGGGATTTCAGATGACAACAAGGATACTCATTGCAGCCTTACTGGCACTAACGCCGCATCTTGCCTCGGCACAGCAGGCCACACCGGAAGAGGCCCAAGAGGCACTGAAATCCGCGGCAGAAGCGGCCAGGACGCAAGCGAAACAACTGACCTTCGAAGAATTTCGCGACCAGACGCCTTTCGTGCCCGAGACTGGAAAGTACTACGTCAATGGCGACACGCCGATACGCAACGAGAAGCTGTTGCGCGAGTTTTATGAACAGAACATCGCAAACACACCGCCAGTCACCAGCGGCAATGTCCCCGAATTTACGATCATCACCAACGGCGGCCTTGACCAGCTTTGGGGTGCCACTCAGCAACGTCAGCTGAGCTATTGCGTCAGTACCGCCTTTGGCGGGCGTCATGCTGCGGTGGTGGCAGACATGCAAGGTGCAACGGCAGCGTGGGAGGCCGTGGCAGATTTGGATTTTATCTATCATCCCAGCGAGGATTCAATCTGTGATACATCCAATGACAGGGTGCTATTTGACGTGCGTCCGGTCAATGCTGGCGGTCAGTTTTTAGCCGCGGCGTTTTTCCCGAACGACCCACGCGATGACCGCAGCGTTGTGATTGACCCTTCGTCCTTTGGGTTGGATCCGAATGGCAACCTGACGCTGCGGGGGATACTGCGGCATGAACTGGGGCACGTCATCGGTGCACGACACGAACATGTTCGCCCTGACGCCGGGGCCTGTTTTGAAGATACCGATTGGCGACCCGTGACTGACTATGACGCCTTTTCAGTGATGCATTATCCGCAGTGCAACGGGTTGGGCGACTGGACTTTGCGCCTGACCGAGACGGATAAGAACGGCGTCGCCTGTATCTACGGTGCGGCGGCAGGGTTTGTCATCGACACCTCGGTCTGTACGCCTCTGCATGGCAGCGGCGGCGCGGCCGTTACAGAAAGCTTTGGGCCCATGGATGTGGCACAGGATGATTTCATCCTGATTGGCCAGTTTCCTGTCGCGCCGGGAACCCCTTTCAGCGCCGTGATGACAGGGGATGGTCCCGCGTCAGGTGATCCTGATCTTTATGTCAAATTTGGCGGTCCAGCGCTGATCTCAAACTTTGACTGTCGCCCATATTCCGATGGCGCAGATGAAACCTGTGCTGTTGACGTGCCCGCGGGGCAGAGCACTGCGTTTGTGGCTGTCCACGGGTATGACACGGGACGGTTCGCCATCACCGTCACCCACACGGGCCCATGACCTGCGAAGCTCAGTAAGGAGGAATGACCATGAAAGTGTTTTCCCTAGTTATTGCACTGCTGCTGTGGGGTGCGGGGCCAGTGTGGGCCCAAAGTGCAGTGCCGGTTGCAGAGCTGGAGTGGCGCTCTGCCAGCCAGTCAGACGCAGAATTGGCGATTGAACTGAGCACGCTTTATGTCGTGCTCTACAACTCAGGCAATCTGACAGTCCGCGAGGCGACCACGGCAAAATCACCCTTTGTCGAGATTCTGCTTCGCGAAGAGGGCGTGTTCATGGGATCGTTCTTTCCCGAGGCGCTGGACGCGCTCTTGTGTGATCTGAACCCAGATGTCTGTTCGCGAACCCGCAAAGCCGTGTCGGAAAAGACGATATCGGACGTTGCCGCTCATATTGGTGGGTTTACCATCAGCCGAGGGCGATGGGCGACCCGGGCAGGCACGACAATCCTGATCCCGGATTACCTGTTCGAAAGCGTGACGGTCCTGTCACGCATCGAAGTGCCGGCGGACTGGCGCGCTGAGGATTATGTGGTACCGGCAGGGGTGGAGTGTTCCGCCTGGAAAGCAAGCTGTGAAGACCTCGTGAAACGTTTCAACCCCACGACGATTAAACGGCCCACGGGCACGATCAAAGTTACGGTTCCACAGCTTCGGTTGGCAACAACGGTTGCACTCAAAGCAGACGGCAAGTCCAGCTTCAGCAAAGCACTGACAGACCTCGGCATGGCGCAACCCGGCAGCAAGACGGAACGCGAATTTGTGAGCGTCACGGAGCGCTCAGCGGAATGGAACCAGATCATCACCACCGAGTCGCCCAATGATCTAGCGCTGGATGCCATGCAGAAAAATCTGCGCCCTGTTGGGTCCGTGTCCAAGTACGCGGCCGAAGATGAGCCATACTTTGACCAACAGATTGATCTGTTCAAGCTGATAAACCATCCGTTTGCTGCGTCTGGGGATATGCCAGATGAATATAAGCGCCCCATAGGTGTTGTGGTGATCGACAGCCGGTTATTGTCAGGTCATTGCGACTGGCCAAATGTATCGACAACAGACGGGACCGAACTGGTTGCCCCGGTTGAAGAGTTTACAGCAGATGTTCTTGAAGCCTCCAATGACAACACGACTGCGGCCATACCCAGGGTGGACTGTGCCAAGATCGATGAGCTGGCGCTGAGTGACAGTGATCACGCAGCATCGGTTGGTGGGCTGATCGCATCGCAGGAAAATGGCAAGGGCATGATCGGCCTCAATCCTGCGGCGCAGTTGCGGTTTTTGGAATTCGACAAGAATGCTGTGGCAGAAACCCAGATCGAAAATCTGGTAAACCAGTTGCAGCAGGATATTCCCGAAGGGACCCGCGTTGCCAACATGAGCTTTGGTATCCTGCAAATCTGGGGCAATTTCGATGAGGTCGAAGCCGCCTTGGCAGCGCAAGGTAGCCGGATGTTGTTTGTTGCGGCGGCCGGCAATGAAGGCCAGGCGATGGACGATGAAAGCTGCCGTATCTTGCCCGCCTGCCTGAACGGGTTGCCCAATGTTATCACGGTCGTCGGGCTGAACGCTGATCTCGCTGATCCGCGCCCATGGCAAACCGATACGGCGGCGACCAATACCAATCCAGAATTCGATGTGGGCGCAATTGCGCAAAATGTCCTGTCCACAGTTTCCAACAACCGTTTCGCGCATAAATCGGGCACGTCGATTGCAGCCCCACAAGTTGCCGCCGCCGCCTCACTTATCTTTTCTGCCGGGGAATTTATCTATCGGGACGCTCAGGGCGGCGCGCAGTTGGCCCCCAAGATCGTCAAGGATCGGCTGATCTATACCGCTGACTTTTTTGGGGAGTTGAGCGGTAACGTCAGTGCCGGACGGCTGAATATCGGCAGGTCGATGCATCTTGGTGACGCCCAGTTCGAGCTTTTCGATGGCCGCAGAATCGTCGGACAGGTCAAGCAGGCCCCAGACGAATTCTCCTGTCGCACGCCACATGAGAACCAGAAGTTTCAGAAGTGGTGGAATGTCCGGCGGCTGGTCTTCAATGAGGCCCGCAATCGGCACATCATTTTCAGACACATCGGCGGTGATCTGGGTGACCGATATGGGACCCTGGAAAGGTATCCTTCGTGCAATGTGACCACAGCGTCAGCTCCAGTGAAAGTACAAACCAGCGTTGCGGACGGGTTCAAGATTGTGGAATTCCGGTTTGCCGACATCAAAGATTATACGTCGCCGTTGTTCGACGAATGAAACCTCTGTTGATCCTCATCTGTTTTGCGCTCGCGGCACCATTGGCAGCACAACAAGCGCCGGTCATGGAAGCCCATGTTGACGGTGAGGTGCGCGGCAGCGACATCCGTGTGGGGCCAGATCGCATGACCGGCCAACCGCCGGTTCTGTGGACTGGTGAGATCAGCCAACCCGGTGCGGACTATATCCGCCTGCTCTTGCGGATCGAGGGGGAGGGGTTTGACCCCGCCGCTTTTGTCCGCCTTGTATCTGCACTTGACCAGAGCTTTGACATTCCTCTGTCCACAATCGGGCCTGAGGGATACTGGACCAATCTGATGCCGCTTGGCCGGGTGCGGCTGGCGCTGGTTTCTCAGAGCGTGCCGCAGGAGGCGGCGCTGATTATTGAAAACCTCGCGGTGCAAAGCGCCAAAGGGTCGCTCTATTCTACCTGGGGCGAAAATGAGATCCTGCCAATCAACGCGCAGGAAGTCCCTGAGGCTATTCGTGCGCTGGCCGCCCCCGTCGCATTCCTATCATTCATCGACGGCGGTTTTGCCCGCACCTGCACCGGATTTCTGATCGAACCCGATCTGCTGGCGACGAACGAACACTGCATCAACAGCGCCGAGACCTGCCGGAGCATGACCGCCGTATTCGGCTATGAATTCGATCCGCAGAACCGGCTTGTCATGGGGCCGCAACTGCGCTGTGCCGAATATGACGATACACGCAGCTCATTTGATCTGGACGTGTCGGTGATCCGGCTGAACCGCCCCGTCGGGCCCGAGTATGTGCCGGTGGATATCACAACTGACATGCCAGAGCCTGTCGGCCCGCTTTTCATTATTCAGCACCCTGGGTCACAGCCAAAACAGGTTTCCTTCATCAACTGCGCCGCAGTGCAGACAGGCGTGGACGGGCGCGCGTCAGGCAGCGACTTTACCCATACCTGCGATACCGCAGGTGGGTCGTCGGGGTCGCCGGTTTTCAATGCCGATGGGGTGCTTGTCGGGGTGCATCATTTCGGTTTCATGGATGACACCGACGGTATCTGGTCGGAAAACCGCAGCACCCATGCGGATCAGATTGGTGCGTGGTGGAAAGGCTGCTGCCAGCCAGTGGATCCCACAGCACCGCCCGCTGATTAGGTGATCTAACTCCAGTGCGGCTCCGCCAGCACTTGAGGGAACACACCGAACCTCCTTCCCTTTTTGAGCTTTCAGTCGATTTACCAACGCTGAAATTGATCCATCTCATGGTCCGCTTTTCTGACCGTGTTCAGATTAGCGCAACAGCGTGACCCGCCCGCTCGACCATTGAGCGTGCTGGGTTGTTTTGCGCGGATTGAAGATACCGGGGGGGGTAATCAATGAAGATCAAGGACTATTTAAAGATCGAAAGTGCGACTGATTTAAGCCGTACAGAAGTGGGGCGTTTGGGCACCGCGATATTGTTTGTTGTTGGCGTGATGGTCTATGCGGGATCTAAATTTGCCCATGTAGAACAGTCGTATTTGCTGGTTGCTGCTGCAGTAATCGGTGCCTACATGGCCATCAACATTGGGGCCAACGACGTTGCCAACAATGTCGGGCCAGCAGTTGGTTCTTTTGCGCTGACATTGACCGGGGCGATCATCATCGCTGCGATTTTCGAAGCCGCCGGGGCAATCATTGCCGGCGGCGATGTGGTCAGCACAGTCAAGAAAGGCATCATCAATCCGGCCGATGTTGCCGACCCGCAAGTCTTTGTCTGGGTCATGATGGGTGCCCTGACCGGCGCGGCGATCTGGCTTAACGCCGCTACATGGCTTGGCGCGCCGGTATCGACAACGCACTCAATCGTGGGCGGTGTCATGGGTGCAGGCATCGCAGCGGCTGGATGGGATATTGTAAACTGGGACGCGATGGCAAAAATTGCGGCAAGCTGGGTCATTTCGCCGATCACCGGCGGTATCATTGCCGCGTTGTTCTTGTATTTTCTAAAGCGGACGATCTTTTTCAAGTCCGAGCCTGTGGAATCGGCGCGCAAAGTCGTGCCGTTTATGATCGGTATCATGGCATGGGCGTTTGCCACATACATTGCGCTGAAAGGTATTGCGAAACTCGTCAAGATTGACTTCACCAATGCGATTTTGATCGGTCTGGTTGCCGGTCTGCTTGCCATCGTCATCGTTCGCCCGCTCATTAACAATGCGGCCCCCAATCTGGAAAACAACCGCGAAGGGGTGAACCAGCTTTTCACCATCCCGCTGATCATCTCAGCGGCCCTGCTCAGCTTTGCGCATGGTGCCAATGATGTTGCCAACGCTGTTGGTCCTCTTGCCGGCATTGTCGATGCTCTCACCGCCGGTGAGGGCGGCGCGTCAAAAGTCGCGATCCCGCTTTGGGTCATGGTTATCGGCGCGATGGGCATCTCGGTGGGCCTGGCGCTGTTCGGGCCCAAGCTGATCCGCACCGTCGGTTCGGAAATCACCGAACTGGACCGCAGTCGCGCCTTTTGTATTGCGCTGTCGGCCGCGATCACCGTGATCATTGCGAGCCACCTCAAATTGCCGGTCAGTTCGACCCACGTCGCACTTGGGGCCGTGTTCGGGGTTGGCTTCCTGCGCGAGTTCCTTGAGTTGCGGCTGGGCAGGGTCGTCGAAGATGTGCTGGCTCAGCACAAAGGCGAGCCAAACTTTGAGCAGGCCGAAAAGGTGTTGATGGATTTTCAGAACGCACCACCCGAAGACAAACAGCGCATTCTGAAGGAACTTCAAAGAATGGGGTCCGAGGCCGTCATTGATGCCGCTCAGAGAAAGGAATTGCAAAAGGCGTTGAAACGGCAGCTGGTCAAGCGGTCGTCGCTTTTCAAGATCGTGTCAGCATGGATCATCACTGTTCCGGTGTCGGCATTTCTGGCCGCCATGTTCTATTTCGTTTTACGCGGGATGATGTTGCCATAGGGGGTCACAGGTGATGTTTAAGAGACTGCTTTTGCCTGTCATCCTATTGGTGCTTACCCTGGGGTTTTGGGCCAGCTCCAACTTTCAGGAGATTGCCGCAGGCGTGGCCATCTTTCTTTTCGGCATGTTGATGCTTGAAGACGGGTTCAAGCTTTTCAGTGGCGGATTTCTCGAACGCGCGCTGGAGAAAGCAACCGGATCGATCGCAAAATCTGTAGGCTTTGGCGTTGTGTCCACAACGATCATGCAATCAAGCTCTCTGGTCTCAGTGATCACGATCTCGTTCCTCAGTGCGGGTCTGATCTCACTTTTGGCAGGGGTCGGCATCATATTCGGTGCCAATATCGGAACAACGACCGGAGCCTGGCTGGTTGCCGGTTTCGGGATGAAGGTCAACATTTCGGCCTATGCCTTGCCTATGCTGGCGATTGCGATCGTTTTGGTGTTTCAAAAGTCGAAATACCTGCGCGGTGCCGGCTATGTTCTGGCGGGGCTTGGTTTTTTGTTCCTGGGCATTCACCACATGAAGGAGGGCTTTGAGGCCTTCAAAGACCAGTTCGATCTGACCCGTTTTGCGTTGACCGGGCTGCTTGGGCTTGTCGTATATACGCTTGTGGGGGCCACGGCGACCGTTGTCATGCAGTCAAGCCATGCCACGATGGTGCTGATTATCACGGCACTGGCCGCCGGGCAGATCAGCTATGAAAACGCAATTGCGCTGGCAATCGGTGCCAACATCGGCACCACCGTCACCGCGATCATCGGCGCTTTTACCGCGAATTTTCAGGGTAAACGGCTGGCGCTGGCACATCTTATCTTCAACCTTGTCACTGCAGGCGTGGCGCTGATTTTCATCAGCCAAATTCGTTTGGCGGTAGATTACATAAGTGCCGGCGTCGGTATTCCAGACACCGATTACGCGCTGAAACTGGCCGTGTTCCACTCAATCTTTAATGTGCTGGGCGTCGTTCTGATGCTCCCACTCATTCATCAGTTGATCGCATTCCTTGAATTCGCCATCGCACAACCAAAGGAAGACCTGAGCCAGCCGAAATATCTTAGCGAAGCGGTAGACGAGTTTCCGCAAACTTTCCGGACAGCGATGCGCCGGGAAGTTCAGCATCTTTACGACAATGCGGTCGAATTGATCACCCATGGTCTAAACCTTCACCGGAGCGCATTGTTCGAAACCAAGGATATCGCTGCAACTGTCGCAGCCAGCCGTGCATCCTTTGAATTCGATATCGGTGAACGCTATGAAAAACGGGTCAAGACACTTTATTCCGCGATCATCGAATTTGCGACACGGGTCGGGGCCAAGGACATGCCCGAGGATGTAATGCAAGACATTTACACCATGCGAGATGTTGCCGGGCGTATCGTCAGGGCCGTGAAAGCGATCAAACACCTGCGGCGCAACGCCACCCATTACACGGTGCGCAAGCAGGGTGTGATCACGGACCTCTACAATGACTTGCGTACAGAGATCGCCCGCATCCTTGTGGAAATCCGCAAGCTTGAGCTGGCGGATCCAGAACACCGATCAAGCCTTTGGCTGGATCAGGAACGCATTCAGGTCGAACAGGACGAACAGGAAACCAACAGCAAGATCGACAGGCTGATCCGCGCCCGAAAGATCGACGCAAAAATGGCAACTTCATTTCTGAACGATTCAAATTACGCCTACAGCGCCATGCGCGATCTTCTCGGCGCGGCGCGGGCCTATTACATCGAAACCGAAGACGCGATGGCAGAGGTCGAACGCATCTTGGAAGTAGAGGACGATGAATTGAACGATCTGGTGGCTGCCGCACCATTTGTGACTGTAAAGCAGCGGAGATTGTGATGCACACAGGTGTAACATCGCTGCTTCAAGGTGGCGATATGTTGGTCTGACAACGGGAGAAAAAAATGAGACTCGAGAAAATCGGCGAGAAACTGGACAGATACTTCAACCGTCTTGAACAGGGCAAAGCGGCCAAGATTCAACCCAACCATGTAGAGAAAGTGATTTCAAAGCTTCGTGCAAAGCAAAAGCTGCTGCAAGAGGAGCTAGATAGTGCGGAAAAGCCATCGAAAAAGACCCGTCTTGAAAGCAAGCTCGCGATCGTAAGTGAACAAATTGAGCGTGCGGAGTGGCTGTTAGAAAAGATCGTTGTTTAGGTATCTGACGACGAAGCCGGTCATTCCCTTGGGCGAGGATTATGTCCTCCTTCGAAACCACAGAGGCCGGAGCGTGATCATGGATTGATACTGCTACAGGTATATTAGCGGGGCCGAGATCGCGCCAAGCTTTTTAAGTTATTGCACTTCGTATCTGATGCCTTTGCAGGCAGTCCGCTGGTTCTGCCACCAGTTTGTCTCGGGATATTCGAAGCTGTTACTTGGACCCGGACGCATGTTCGGTGTTTTCAGGTAGTCTAGTCAAAATTAGTCCGATACAATTTCGGTGCAGCGTTTCTTTCTTGTCCACTGCCCATACGACTGCCCCCCTTTTCACCAGATGTGGGAGCGGATAGCCAATGGTTCATTTCAGAAGACTGCCGTGGGGTGTTGATGCAAACTATCAAACAAGAAACGAAAAAGACCTGCTGCACACCCGCGAGGGGCGGATCGCTCAAGCATCCACAATTGGACTTCAAGGATGGCGGAAGTCACAGCGGTACAGAGACCGTAGTTGTCCCCGCCGGGTCTGCCTTCGTCGGCACCGACGCGCCGCAGATCCCGGACGACGGAGAAGGGCCGCTGCGCAAGGTCGCGGTCAAATCCTTTCGCATGGCCGTCACCACCGTCACCAATACCGAGTACCGCGCTTTCGTCGAGGATACCGGCTATGTGACCGAGGCGGAGCGCTTTGGCTGGTCTTTCGTGTTCTGGAGCCAGGTCCCACAAAGCGTCGGCCCCACCCAGGCGGTCAGCGAGGTTGAATGGTGGCGAAGGGTCGATGGTGCCTGCTGGTTCGCCCCAAACGGTCCCGAAACCGAAGACAATTGTCTGCCGGATCATCCTGCTGTCCACATCTCGTGGCATGACGCCCGCGCCTATGCGGCCTGGGTCGGTGGACGGCTTCCGACCGAAGTCGAATGGGAACACGCCGCCCGTGCCGGTCAGGGTGACGTCAGGTTTCCCTGGGGCGATGACGAGCCGAATGACGCCACGTTCACCCCCTGTAACATCTGGCAGGGTGATTTTCCAAAAGTGAACAACGCGACTGATGGGTATGTCACGACGGCACCTGCCCGGTCGTTTGAGCCGAACCCCTGGGGCCTCTACAATCTGGCAGGCAATGTATGGGAGTGGACCGCTGATCCTTACCGCGTCAAGTCGCTGAAACGCTCGGTCAAGGCGCGGCTGGCTGGGATGAAGCGGTATAAACTGTCAAAGGGCGGATCGTTTCTTTGTCACCGCAGCTATTGCTATCGATACCGCATCGCCGCCCGCTCCGGCTCGTCACCGGACAGTTCGACAACCCATCACGGCTTCCGCGTGGTCTGGTCGGTCTGAGCGCCTAGCGCATCTCGGCACAAAGAGTCTCGAACTGCGCCAACCCCTCGGGGATCCCACGAATGCCAAGCCCAGGTCCGTCAGAACACCGCCACATGCCGCCCGACACAGGCTCACCACCCTCAAAAAACATCGAACGGAGCGGATTTTCATTGACGTCGACCTCCAACAGGCCGTCGCCGCCAGCACCCGCGAGCAGTTCTGCCGATGCCGCCATGCCGATGCCTGCGCCAAGGAAGTGCGGGAAATAGCGGCGAGAGTTGGCAAGCGCATTGCGGGCCACCGCAAGATTACCTGTGACGCCGCCCCATTTCGCGACGTCCGGCTGGATCACGGACAGAACGCCTGCCTTGATCGCCCCGTCAAAGCCGGCTCGCCCGATGATGTTCTCTCCGCCTGCCAGCGGTACGGTTGCGTGATCCGCAAGACTCCGCCAGTCGGCGGCATCGCTGTATACCGGCAGCGGTTCCTCAAGCCAATGCAGCGGTACGCCCGCAATGCCTGACAGGAAGTCCTTGGCTTGTTGCAGGGACCAAGCTTGATTGGCGTCGCAGGCGATCAGTTCATTCTGCGCCAGATCCACCTGTATCCGGTGCACTGCGGCGATGTCGGCGTCCATATCAAAGCCGACCTTTAATTTGAAACGCTGGTGCCCCTCAACCCGTGCCCGCGGCATCAGATCCTGCGCTGCTGAAATCTGGATGCCGCTGGCATAGGCCGGCACACTGTCAGCCGCATCCTTGCCGATCAGACGGCGCAGCGGCAGCCCTTCGCGCCGCGCGGCCAGGTCCCAAAGCGCGATGTCCAGCCCGGCGATGACTTGCGCAAAAGGTCCAACCTCGCCGCATTGCACGGCGCGGATTCGGGTCTGCGCGTCGAGCTTTTGAAAGAAGTCGGTTGGTGAGGCGAAGGAAACGCCCAAGACCAGATGTGCGACATCCATTTCCAGCAGGCGCACCCGATGCTCGGCCCCTGCGGCGGGCCAGTTGGCCCAGACCTCACCCCAGCCAAAAGCGCCGTCCCGATCCTCGATGCGGACCAACACAGCCGGGCGGTCATGCATGACGCCAAATGATGTGGCGACAGGCTTTTTCGTCGGGCTGCGAAAGGCCCATGCCTGAATGCGGGTGATTTCGATCATGCAAGCAGGTCCATTTCCAGTCGCACATAATCGCTGCGATAGGTAACGTCGGCGAGGTAAATGATCCGATCCTGCGCGTCGCAGATCACGCGCCGGACTTCGACTACCGGGTCGCCAACCGCAAGGCCCAGCAGGCCCGCGGTGTCATAATCGCTTTTGCCAATGGTGAGCGACTGGCGCGCGCGGGCAATATCAATGTCGCCTGAATCAACCAGCACCGGCAGGGCAAGCTGGGTTCGGAACTCAGCTTCGTGGCGGGCAAAGACATCCTTTTCGAAGTAGATCGAGATGACACAATAGGTCTCGCCATCGCGCGTATGGGTGCGCCGCAACAGGTGATAGCCACGCTCTGACACCGTGCCGATCAACAGTTCGCCCGCCACATCCGCGTCCCGATCCTCCAAAAGGTCCAATGCCGGTTTGTCACCGCGATAGAGATCCGCCAGAGTTGAGAGGCGTGTGCCAAGATGCAACCTGTCCCTCGATGGAGGGGGCGGCAGCACCGTTGTGCCGCGGCCGCGCCGCGATTCCAGCAGGCCCTCTTCCTCAAGGATCTTCACAGCTTGCCGCACGGTAATCTTTGCCACCGAATATTGTGCCGAAAGAGCTGAAATTGTTGGCAAAAGTTCGCCCGCAGTCCAAACGCCCCGATCCAGATCCTGTCTCAGGATCTCGGCGATCTGAAGATAAAGCGGGGATCGGCTTTGCCGGAGCGTGTCTGTCATAGCGGAGGTCGTCCATATTAGTTCTAAAGTCCTATATATAGAATTTTTATTGCATCACCAGAGCTTTTGGATTAATCCCATTATTAGAACTTTTGGGGTGGATCGTGGCGGGCTTTGATTACATCATTATCGGATCGGGAACGGCAGGGTCGACATTGGCGTCCCGTTTGTCTGAAAACGACGCAGCGCGCGTTCTGGTCCTGGAGGGCGGTGGTGCTGATCGCGGTTTCTGGCTGAAGCTGCCGGTTGGGTACTACAAATCCATCTACGACAAACGCGTCTCGCACCTTTATCGCGGTGATCCGGACCCTGGCATCATGGGGCGACAGATGGATTGCCCGCGCGGACGTGTTGTGGGCGGGTCAAGTTCAATCAATGGTCTGATCTATATTCGTGGACAACACGCAGATTTCGACGATTGGGCCTCGCTTGGCGCGGATGGGTGGTCGTTCAACGATGTCCTGCCACACTTCCGCGCGGTCGAGACCTATGCCGGCCCGCCCTCGCAACTCCGCGGCGCACATGGGCCTTTGCAAATCTCGAACCTGCGCAACGACAATCCCGCCTGCAAGGACTGGCTGCAAGCGGCCAAGGGTCACGGTCTGCCGCAGAACGACGACTTTAACGGTGAAAGCGCGCATGGCGTCGGCGCGTATCAATTGACGCTGCGGGGCAAGTGGCGCGACAGCGCGGCAACGGCCTTTCTGCATCCCGCATTGCAGCGCCCGAACCTGACGTTGGAAACCCATGCCCACGTTACCCAGATCCTCTTCGATGGTACGCGCGCAACCGGCGTCCGCTATGTCAAGGACGGCAATGCACACGAGGTTCATGCCGATTGCGAAGTGATCCTGTGTGGTGGGTCCGTCCAATCGCCGCAGCTTCTGCAGTTGTCCGGTATAGGGCCGGCAGAGTTGCTGCGTGACCACGGCATTTCGGTGCGCCACGACGCGCCTGAGGTGGGTGAGAACCTGCAGGACCACCTGCAGATGCGCACAATTGTCGAGCTGGACGCGCGCGGTGCCTCTCTTAACGATCACATGCGCAACCCCATTAGCATGGCAAAAATGGGGTTGGAGTGGCTGTTGCAGTCGCGCGGGCCACTGACTGTGGGTGCCGGTCAGGTCGGGGGTGCGGCCTGCACAAAGTACGCCGAAAGTGGGCACCCCGATCTACAACTATTCGTCATGCCATTGTCCGTCGACAAACCGGGCAAGCCGCTGCATCGTTATTCCGGCTTTACGACCTCGTTCTGGCAGTGCCACCCGGAAAGCCGTGGCTCGATCCGGATCACCACGACCGATCCTTTTGCCGATCCGCGCATTTGCACGAACTATCTGTCGGCTGAGAAAGACCAAAAGGTCATCGTCGAAGGTGTCAGGCTGGTCCGCGCACTCTACAACCGCCCCGAATTTCGCCATCGCTGGCGGCGCGAGGTGATCCCCGGTGTCGAGCATCAAAGCGACGCAGAGGTGTTGGCCGCCGTGCGCCAGATGGCCGGAACGGTTTATCATCTGGTCGGCACCTGCCGCATGGGGTCGGATACGCGCGCAGTTGTGGACCCTCAGTTGCGGGTCAACGGCGTTGAGGGGCTGCGCGTCGTTGATGCCTCGGTCATGCCCAAAATCACGTCGGCAAACACAAACGCCCCCACTTTCATGATCGCCGAAAAGGCTGCCGCGATGATCCGCGATGCCGCCTTAGGTGCAAGACAGGACAATGCCCATGCCCATTGAAATCCGCAACCCCGCCGCCCCGGACCAGATCGTGGCGAGTTATGATGAAATGCCCATGGACGCTCTGGACGACTGTGTTGGCCAAGCGCGTCAGGCTCAGGTTGACTGGGCAAAGAAACCGCAGCCGGAGCGCGGTGCGCTGGTCGCCAGGTACATTGATGCGCTGGAAGCCCGCACCGAGGACATCGCCTTGTCCATCACCCGGGAAATGGGCAAGCCCATGGCAGAGGCGCGGGGCGAGGTCGGCAAGGCAATAGGCGAAGCGCGGGCCTGTATTGGCCGGGCCAGTGCACCGATTGGCGAGGTGTTTCCGTCGCAAATCCCCGGCACCGTCGCCTACTCGACGCGCCGCCCGCGTGGCGTGATCCTTGGCATCAATCCCTGGAACTTCCCGTTCAGCACACCGATGCGCAAGGCAATCCCTGCCCTCATCTATGGCAACGCAATCTTGCTTAAACCTGCATCTCTCACGCCGGGGGCAGTTGCCCTGATGGCCGAAATCGCCACCGGCATTCTGCCTGCGAACCTTTTGCAGGCCGTGATCGGCAGCGGTACGTTGGGACATGCCCTGACCGGGCACAAGGGTGTCAATGCCGTCAGCTTTACCGGATCGGTCGACGTCGGCAAACGGGTTGCCATCGCGGCGGCGGAACATCTGGCGGAAGTGTCGCTTGAACTTGGCGGCAAGAACCCGGCGATTCTGAACGACGCCAGCGATCTGGACGCCGCACTTGATCAGATCATGGCGTCGGCATTCGCGGTATGTGGCCAGAGGTGTACCGCAGTCAGCCGTGTCATCGTGCGCCGCGCGCTGGAGGCGGACGTCGTCGCAGGACTGGCACGGCGCGCAAACATCATGGAACCAATGGACGGCACGGCAGAGGGCGCGAAAATTGGCCCGCTGTCCAGCGCACAGCAACTTGAGGATGTGGACGGCTTTGTCGCCCGCGCCAGGTCCGAGGGCGCGACGGTCGCGGCGGGCGGGCACATGCTCGACACACCCACTGGCGGTTATTTCTATGCGCCGACCATTCTTTCCGGCGTCACGCGCGACATGGAGGTTGCTCGCGACGAGGTCTTTGGCCCGGTCCTGTCGGTGATCGCTTATGACACGGTGGACGAAGCGATGAGCATCGCCAATGATGTCGCTTTTGGTCTGTCGTCCTGTCTGTACTCGGAACGCACAGACGTGGTGGAACGATTTGTCGCCGAAAGCGAAAGCGGGATGATTCATGTGAACGCGGGCAGCTTTCCGGAAAACCACCTGCCTTTTGTGGGCGTCAAGAACAGTGCCATGGGCGTCGGCGGATCGAACGGCCCGTCGACCATCCAGTTCTATACCACCGAGCACACAGTCTATCGCCGGGCAAAGGTGTAACGGCGTGACCGACAAACCAAACATCCTGATGATCATGGCCGACCAACTGGCCCCGCAAGCCTTGTCGTTCTATGGCAACACGGTCTGCAAGACGCCGCACCTTGATCGGTTGGCAGCCGCCAGCGTGGTGTTCGACAATGCCTATTGCAACCATCCCGTCTGCGTGCCCTCGCGCGCCTCGATGATGTCAGGACGGCTCACGCCCGCGATAGAGGTCTGGGACAACGCCTGCGCCTTGGCCTCCGGCCAACCAACACTGGCACACCATCTGCGGCACCTGGGATATCACACTGTTCTATCAGGAAAGATGCACTTCATCGGACCCGATCAACTGCACGGGTTTGAAGAGCGCACGGTGACGGATGTGTACCCCTCAGGCTTTGACTGGGTTGCCGATTGGGAGGCCGGACCGGCCTTTGTGCCATCGGCCACAGGATTGAACGGTGTCGTCGATGCCGGACCCGCCGCACGCACCCTGCAGGAAGATTTTGATGAAGAAGTCGCGCATGCTGCGGTGCAGACGATCTACGATCTGGCAAGGCGCGGCAAAGATGCAGGCCCGTGGTTTCAGATTGCGTCCTTCACCAGCCCGCACACACCTTTCGTTGCAGGCCGGAAATATTGGGATCGTTACGATCCTGACGAGATTGATCTGCCAAAGGTCGGTACCCTGCCCTTCGACGATCTTGACCATGCGTCGCGCGCGCTGTTTTTTGCCCACGGGCGGCATCGGCATCGGGTGACAGAAGATGACCTGCGTCGTGCGCGCCACGGATACTACGCCATGATCTCGTTCCTTGATGACAAGGTCGGTGAGATCCTCGCGGCTTTGAAGGCCAGCGGACAAGCCGACAACACAGTCGTCCTCTTCTGCGCGGATCATGGCGAGATGCTGGGCGAGCGGGGCATGTGGTTCAAACAAAGCTTTTATGAATGGTCCGCGCGAGTGCCTTTGATGGTGTCCGCACCTCAACGATACGCGCCCAGACGGGTCCAAGACTGTGTGTCGCTGGTTGATCTGTTGCCAACGCTTGTGGGCATCGGGGGCGGCGAGGTGAGTTTGCCATGCGATGGTGAAAGCCTTGAACCTGCTTTGACCGGGGGCGCAACCCGCGATCTGGTGATCTCGGACTACTATGGCATCGGGCCTTGTGTGCCCTACCGCATGGTCCGTCAAGGACAGTTCAAGCTGATCTATACCCACAATCACCCAGACCTGTTGTTCAATCTCAAGGCGGACCCGGACGAATTGCAAAACCTTGCGGTCGATCCGACCCATGATGAGACGTTACAGCGGCTGAAATCCATTCTGCTGGACGGATGGGACCCCGACGAAATCGACCAACAGATTCGCACCAGCCAAGCCGAAAGGCTGTTTCTGAAAACAACGCCCGGCACGCCCGAGGACTGGGATTTCGTCGCCCGCATCGGCGACGAGACGCGCTATGTGCGGCGTGGATCGGGCGGCGTAGACGGGACCAAGGCCAATCGCCGTTTGCCCAAAGTTGAACCGATCGCAGCGCATTTTCCTGAGCTTTCTCAAGAAGATGTGGCCGCGATTATTGCCGGCCGCGTGACATTGCCAAGCTACCTTTCAGAAGACCGGCAGGATGTTGGCAACTCCTGAAATACACCCGTCTGGCCGAGAAATGATTGACAGAATCAATTCACCACAATTACAAACTAACAGATGGTTAATAAAGAATCCTCCAGCGCCACCCCCGCCAGTCTCCGTCGCACGCACCGGGGTCTTGTGTTAAGTCGTATTCAGGCAGAACCGGGTGTGTCCCGCGCCGAACTGGCACGACGCTTTGGCTTTTCCGAGATGGCCGCAACGCGCATCGCGCGGGATTTGCTTGGTGCCGAGATCATCGAGGAATTCGATCTCCCTGACGAAGACACCGGCAAGCAACGCCGTCTTGGACGTCCGCGCAAGGGCCTGCGGATTAATCCGCAAGGGGTCTTTGCGGCTGGCATAACTGTCTCGGCCTATTTTTCGGAAGTGTCGATCTGCGATGCGAACGGGCAGACGATTGCCCGAAGGGAGGTCAACAACAGCTCTTTTGAAGACGCCGCCGAAACTGCCCGCCTCTATTCAAACGCACTGAACGCCCTGATGAAGGATACGGACATCGACATCAGCCGGATCGTTGGTGTCGGCGTCGCCCTGTCCGCCAAAACTTCGCCAGATCGGAGCGAAATTGTCCGATCGGAATATTTTGGCTGGGAAAACGATGGCGGTCAGTTTTGGGACGAAGTGCGCCGCAACACCGGCCTGCCCGTCGTGATCGAGAACATCGCCAACGCGCTTGCACTTTCGGAAATGCGGTTCGGTGCGGCCCGTGGCATTTCGGAATTCGCTTTGGCCCATGTTGCGACTTTTGCAGGCGTGGGAGCCGTTTCGGAAGGGCGCGTTGTGCGTGGCGCTTCTGGTGACGCCGGGCGCATTGGCCACTTCCGCTCGCACCAACAGCCGTTGCGCTGCACGTGCGGACGAGACGATTGTCTGAACCTTTCCGCTACGGGGTTCGGTGTGCTGGCGAAGCTGAGCAAACTGGACCACGACACGTTTGATCGCTCGAAACTTCCGGTCTATGCCACATCACTTCTGGCAGTGATCGATGACGACGCGAATACCCGGTACTTGCAAGAAGCAGGGGCGGGCCTGGCCGATGCATTGGATCCGGTGGCCAAGATCTTGGCACCTGAGCTGATCATCCTGAGCGGAATTCTTGGATCCAGCAACGCTTACTTTGAAGGTGCTAAGCAAAGATTGACGGCCGCTTACGGCTACGGGCCAAACAACAGCTTCCAACTGGTGAAAGGCGAGGTTTCTCCTTCGGAGGCAGCAGCACTTCTGGCGCTGCATACGTTCTGTTATTCGGACCGGCTCGATTTCGAACGCCTGAACGACAATGCGTCAAATCATGACAAAGGTGCAGCCTATGCTTAGCGGATTACCAGACAGGTTTTTTGACTGGACCATCGGCATCGTGTCTTTGCTGCTGGTCAGCCTGACGCTTTACACTGCGTATTTCGGGGTTTTCCCGGACGGGCTTCAGCGCAGTGCTCATCTGCTTCTGGTGATGGCGCTGGTGTATGTGGCGGCCCTGCGTACGTCACTTAAAGACGAAGGGTCAAGCAGCCCATCGCGGACCCTGCAAACGCTTTGGATTGTGGTTGTTCTGACCGCGGGCATTATCGCGACCGGGCATCACATCATCAATTTTGACGCCATCAACGACCGTTGGGGCGAAATCACCGGGCTTGAAATCATCTTTGCCGTTATTCTGGTGATCGCGCTTTTTGATGCCTGCCGCCGGACCATTGGCTGGCCCATCGTTATCCTGGCGGCGATCTTCATCGCCTATGGGCTGCTTGGGTCTTATCTGCCTGATGGCCTGGCGCATCGGGGCTATTCCCTGAAACGGGTGGCGGCACAACTTTACTTGGGCGGCGGCGGTATCTTCGGTACACCTTTGGGCGTCAGCGCCACTTTTGTCACCGGGGTCGTTGTGTTGGGTGCGCTTTTGGAAAAGACCGGCGCGGGGCAGGTGCTGATGGACTTTGCCACTGGGCTGACGGGCCGGATGCGCGCCGGGCCCGCGAAAGCCGCCGTCGTCGGGTCCAGCCTGATGGGGATGATCTCGGGCACCGCCGTGGCCAATGTGTTGACCACCGGTCCGATCTCGATCCCACTGATGCGCAAAAGCGGATATCGCAAGGAAGCCGCCGGAGCCATCGAGGCTGTCGCCTCCACCGGTGGACAGTTGATGCCGCCTGTCATGGGTGCCGCTGCATTCATCATGGCCGAATTCACCTCGACCTCCTACCTGACCATCGCCAAGGCGGCCTTTCTGCCTGCGGTGATCTTCTATGCGGTCCTGTTGGCAATGGTGCATTTCGAAGCAGTCAAACGGAACATTCCCCTCCTGCGCGACGCAGATTCGATCACCGACTGGCAATCCATTTTAAGACGGTCCTACCTGTTGGCTCCGCTGCCAGTCTTTGTCGGCATGCTGCTGAACGGCTATTCGATCATGTTGTCATCCTTTTGGGCCGTGGCGGCGTCGGTGATCGTCAGTTTCTTCAGCCGGGCATCGGCACAAACACCGCGCCGAATGGTCGAGACGGCTGTTGCGGCGGCCAATGCTGTTATCCCTGTGGCGCTGGCTTGCGCGGCGGCAGGGTGCATCATCGGGATTATCACACTCACCGGCGTCGGACTGAAATTCTCGACCCTCGTTGTGCTGCTGTCTGGCGGGCATCTTCCGCTGGCACTGGTGCTGACCATGCTCACCTGCCTGATCCTTGGGATGGGTCTGCCCACGGCAGCGGCCTACATCCTTGTGGCGACGTTGGTCGCACCTGCGCTTGTTGATCTGGGCGTCGGGCTTCTGGCGGCACATCTTTTCGTGCTCTATTCGGCGATGTTGTCCTCGATCACGCCTCCTGTCGCGCTCGCGGCCTACGCGGCGGCTTCAATCTCGCAGGGTAATCCGCTAAAGATCGCTGTTCTGGCCTGCCAGTTCGGCATGGGTGCCTTCGCCGTGCCCTATTTCTTCGTCTATGATCCCGCCCTTCTGGGGATAGACGTCACCTGGGTCCAAGTCATATTGTCGTTCCTCACCGCAATTGCAGGCGGCGTCTGCGCCAGCATCGCGATGATGGGCGTTTTCGCCTACCGCCTGAGTATCATTGAACGGCTTGGCTTTGCCTTGGCAGCTTTGTTGTTCGTAAGCTCGGACTGGCGATTAGACGCTTTGGCGGTGCTGGTCGCAGCGGGGCTGATCGTCTGGCACATGCGCAAGGGCACAACTCACACATTCACAACAACAGAAATCGGATCAGAACCGGTCAATTCAACCTCAAAGGGAGATATCCAATGAAATATACGCTTAGAAACACCCTGCTTGCGGCGGCCACAGTTCTTGCACCGGTCGCGGCCCACGCCGAATTCCTGTCCATCGGGTCCTGCCCCGTCGGCTGCACGGCCTACACGTGGTCGGCTGGCATCGCCGATGTCATCAACAAGAACGTCGAAGGCATTGAAGCCACGGCGGAGGAGACCAAAGGCTACGTCGCCAACATCAAACTGCTGCAGGATGGTGAGATCGAGGCGTCGATGGCAACCTCGCTGTCCTCTTACGAAGCTTGGGCGGCAACCGGGCCATATGAGGGTACCGAGCCCGGCAAGATCATGTCATGGATGTCCATCGCACCAGTTGGGATGCATATCATCGCCCTAGAAGGTGGCCCAATCAATTCGGTCGAGGATCTGAAAGGCAAGCGGGTCGGCATGGGTCAGCCCGGTGGCGTGTCGATGCTGGACGCAAATGTGCTGATGGGCATGGTGGCTGGCGAAGACTTCGAAGCCTTCCGCGTGCGTCTTGGCGACATGGTGGACATGCTGAGCGATGGCAACATCGACGCGGCGCTTTGGAACGGCTCCTTCCCGCTGCCGCCCGTTATCAAACTGTCCGCGCAGCGCGACATGAAGTTGATCCCGATCTCCGACGCGTTTTTCGCCGAACTCAACGCCAAGTATCCACCCTATTTCCGCCTCACAATTCCCGGAGGCACCTATGAAGACGTGCCGAGCGAAACGCCCAGCTACGGACTTGCCAACGGGTTGGTGATCTCGGCGGATGTTTCCGAGGATCGCGTTTACGAGATGACCAAGGCAATTTTTGAGAACCTCGACATGTTGGCAGGCGTGCATCCTGCGTTTAGCCGGGTGTCAAAGGAAACTGTCTTGAACGGTTTTGGTGCCCCACTGCATCCCGGTGCGCTGAAATACTACCGCGAAATCGGTGTGCCCGGCATCGAGGAATTCGTGACCCGCACCGGCGGCTGATCCACCCCTCCCAACTCCGCCCGGACCCACTTTCGGGCGGAGACACTTGCGCAAGGAAATCCCATGAAACGCCCCAACATCCTCGTCATTCAAGCCGACCAGATGACCGCACTTTGCCTATCTGCCTATGGCAAGCCCTATGCGATAACACCGAACATCGACAAATTGGCTGCGAATGGGACGACCTTTGCCAACAGCTATTGCAACAACCCGGTCTGCGGCCCCTCGCGCGCCTCGATGATGACCGGGCGGCTGCCCTCGGATGTCGGCGTCTTCGACAACGGGGCCGAGTTTCTGCCGTCTGAACCGACCTATGCCCATTACCTGCGTACCCTTGGCTACAAGACGACGCTTTCGGGCAAGATGCACTTTGTCGGGCCGGACCAACTGCACGGGTTCGAGGAACGCCTGACCACCGATATCTACCCGTCCGATTTTGCCTGGACGATGGACTGGGACAAAACGGACGAGGCCTATGCCCCATCGGTTATGAGCCTGCTCAGCGTGGTTGAATCCGGTTCTTGCGAACGAAACCTGCAATTGGATTATGACGAAGAGGTTTTCATCGCAGCCCGTAAAGAGCTTTATGATCACGCGCGATCCACCGACGACCGCCCGTTCATGCTGCACGTCTCATTTACACAACCGCACAACCCATTCGTCGCGGGCCGCAAATACTGGGACATGTACGAAGGCCGCGACATTCCCGAACCAGAAGTGCCCTTTATCCCCTACGAGGAGCGGGACCCCTGGTCGCAGCGTTATTTCATGACCATCCGGCAGGACGAATTCGACATCACACCGGAACAGCTGCACAATTCACGCCGCGCTTATTTTGCCATGGTCACGCAGATTGATGAACTCGTCGGCGGCCTGATCGGGACATTGAAAAGCATTGGGCAGTTGGACAATACGTATGTTTTCCTAATCTCGGATCACGGCGAAATGCTGGGTGAACGTGGCATGTGGTTCAAGTTCAACCCTTACGAGGCCTCAATTCGTGTGCCAATGATCATGCAGGGCCCCGGCGTCAAGGCCGGTCATCGCGAGGAGGCATTGGCCTCGCTTGTTGATCTCATGCCGACATTCACCGATATCGCCAGCGGCGGCAGCTTCGACGGGTATGTCGCGCCTCACGATGGCCAAAGCCTGCTGGACCGACCCGAACGCAACGGACCCCACGACCGGGTTTTCATCGAATCTACTGGCGAAAGCCTTTATGGCCCTGCGTTCATCATGATCGAAGGATCAAAAAAATTGGTCTACACGCGTACCGATCCCAAGATGTTCTTTGACACGGAAGCTGACCCACTGGAGCTAACCAACCTTGCGGACGCGCCTGAGCATCAAGCTCAAATCGAACGCATGTTCACGGCCATGATGGAGCGATGGGACGAGGCGGACCTAGAGGTGCGGATACGCAACTCGCAGAAGAAGCGCATGTTCGTTCATGAAGCCATGAAGCACGGCCGCTTCCCGACATGGGACTTCGGGCCCGATTATGATCCCGGCAAAGTCTATGTCCGTGGCGGCACCGACCCCAGCACAACCGCAACTAAGCAACGCGGACGTTTCCCTTATGTGCCAGTCACACCGCCGCAGTTTCCGCGCGACGCCAAGAAGTGAAGCTTTATGCAGACGGGAAACTTGAACTTGCCCGCAAGTTCACGAGAGTTGCACATTACTATGCGGGCCAAACAAGGCACTGAATCCCATCGCGCGTAGGTTAATTCATGATGGCGGCCAATTCAGAGACTGGTAATTTCCAATCCACTCGGGCCGCATTGCCTAGGTGTTCCACCCGCCGCCCCTGTCATGTCGGGCACTGGGTGTTCAGTCCCGGCATCCGGTGGATCGGATCAAAGATGAACAGTCCGGGTCTGATGTCCAGGTTTGGAAGATGTATTCGCAGGGCGTAAGACCGCCTTTTCATCAAGTCGGGTTAAAGCGGTTCTACCTGATAGATGGAAACACGTTTGTTTTCTTAACGACACCATAGACAAAACTGCTGTCGATGGATGCGATACTGCCAATAGAATGCAACTTTCGACGTACGAAATTTTCGTAATCTGCAAGGTCGACCACAACCACGCGAAGCAAGTAGTCCGACGCGCCAGTCATGACAAAGCATTCCAGCACCTGATCTACGCGCGCGATGTCTGCTTCAAATTGCCTGACCTTAGCCTCTGTGTGGCTTTCCAGTTTGATATGAACAAATACGGTGACCGGCAGCCCATAGGCATCCGCATCAATGTTGGCACTGTAGCCCGTGATAACTCCGCTTTGTTCCAGCAGCTTGAGCCGCCTGAGACAGGGAGAAGGTGACAGATTTACCTCTGCCGCCAAGTCTTGATTCGTAATGCGGCCATTTCGCTGCAGGGCTCGGATGATCCGTTGATCTTTACTGTCAATTTTCTTCATTCATTAGCATATAGTGCCAATATACGAGCTATTCAAAGCATAATTTGAAATCGCTGTGCTGTGGTGTTGCAATATTTTGATCCTTGAAACTAGGGAGCAATCCAATGCGCAATCGACCAGACAGCTTTTCGACACGTGCCATCCACCATGGTTATGACCCAATGGCAAACGAAGGCGCTTTGACGCCGCCATTGCATCTGACATCAACCTTTGCCTTTGAGACGGCGGAGGCGGGCGGAGAGATGTTTGCCGGGGACCGCGCAGGGCATATCTATTCTCGGATTTCCAACCCAACATGTGATTTGTTGGAACGTCGTATTGCAGTGCTGGAGGGGGCCGAGGCCGGATTGGCGCTGGCATCGGGCATGGGGGCGATCACTGCGACCATGTGGACACTTCTTGCCCCCGGAGACGAGGTGATCCTGGACAAGACCCTCTATGGCTGCACGTTTTCGTTCATGCAGCACGGGTTGGCCAAATTTGGCGTGACGGTGACCCATGTGGACCTGACGACGCCGGAAAACCTGACAGCGGTGATCAGCGCCAAGACCAAGGTGGTGTATTTTGAAACCCCCGCAAACCCCAACATGCGGCTGGTCGATATTCAGGCGGTGTCTGATATCGCGCATGCACATGACGCTTTGGTTGTGGTCGATAACACCTATGCAACGCCCTATCTGACGCAGCCAATCACACATGGCGCGGATATTGTTCTGCACTCAGCCACCAAATATCTGGGGGGCCATGGCGATGTTGTTGCTGGGCTGCTGGTTGGTTCTGCCGAACTGGTATCGGAAATTCGCCTTTATGGCATGAAGGATATGACGGGTGCCGTGATGGCACCGTTTAATGCGATGTTGATCTTGCGAGGCCTGAAAACGTTGGAACTGCGCATGGACCGCCACTGTTCCAGTGCCGCGACCATTGCCGAGATGCTGGAGCAGTCACATGGCGTGCAGAAGGTCTGGTATCCGGGGTTGACCAGTTTTGAGCAGCATGACGTGGCCCAAAGACAGATGGCGCAGTTTGGTGGTATGATTGCGTTTGAGCTGGAGGGCGGCCTGGAAGCAGGGCGCGCGATGATGAACAGGCTGCAACTGATCACCCGCGCGGTGTCACTGGGCGATGCGGAAACGCTGGTGCAGCACCCCGCCAGCATGACCCATTCCACCTACACACCCGAAGAACGCGCCCTGCACGGCATCAGCGAAGGGCTGGTACGCCTGTCCATCGGGCTCGAGGGGATTGATGACGTGATTTACGATTTGGAACAAGCTTTGCCCAAACCGCAAACGCGCAACGCTGCATAAGGAAATTCGACATGTCCAAAGACCTCAAAGCCATTGAACAGCGTCTGCTGTGGCTGTCGCATTGGATGATCCACCACGCCAACCACATTCGCCCCAAGGCCGATGGTATCAAGGTGGGTGGGCATCAGGCATCTTCGGCGTCGATGGTGTCGATCATGACGGCGCTCTATTTCTCGGCGCTCAAGCCCGAGGATCGGGTGGCAGTCAAACCGCATGCCTCGCCCATATTTCACGCCATCCAATACCTGATGGGCAACCAAACGCGCGAGAAGATGGAAAATTTCCGCGGTTTTGGTGGGGTGCAAAGCTATCCTAGCCGTACCAAGGACGTGGATGACGTGGATTTCTCGACCGGCTCAGTTGGGCTGGGTGTGGCCATCACGTCGTTTGCGTCCATCGTGCAGGACTATATTCAGGCCAAAACCTGGGGCAAAGGGGTGCCGATGGGGCGCATGGTGGCGCTGGTTGGCGACGCCGAATTGGATGAAGGCAACATTTATGAATGCCTTCAGGAAGGTTGGAAGAATGATCTGCGCAATTGCTGGTGGGTGATCGACTATAACCGCCAATCGCTGGACGGGATCGTGCGCGAGGGGCTGTTCCGCCGTGTTGAGCAGATATTTGACGCCTTCGGCTGGGATGTCGTGCGGGTCAAATACGGTGTGCTGCAGCGGGCGGCCTTTGCTGAGCCCGGCGGCGACAAATTGCGTCAGTGGATTGATGATTGTCCCAATCAGCTTTATTCCGCGCTGACCTTCATGGGCGGTGGGGTGTGGCGGCAACGTCTCATGGATGCTTTGGGTGATCAGGGTGATGTGACCGCGCTGATCGACGGGCGTAGCGATGATGAGCTGGCCGCTTTGATGGAAAACCTTGGTGGCAACTGCGTCGAGACCATGGCCGAAACGTTTGCGTCGATTGATCACGACCGCCCGGTCTGTTTTCTGGCCTATACGATCAAAGGCTGGGGCACGCCAATCGCAGGCCACAAGGACAATCACGGCGGATTGATGAACAAGGCCCAGATGGCCGAATGGCAGAAATACATGGGTGTGGCCGAGGGTGAGGAATGGGAAAAATTTGCCACCATTGCGGACACCGCAGCCTTTCAGGACATGCTGAACAACGCGCCCTTCTTCGCCAAAGGCCGCCGTCGTTACACGGATGATATTATTGATGTTCCGGCGATTGCGCTGTCCTCGGATCGAGAAATCTCAACCCAGATGGCGTTTGGCAAGATCCTGGATGATCTTTCCAAAGGCGACACTGTGCTGGCGCAGCGTATTGTCACCACCTCGCCCGATGTGACCGGCACAACCAATCTTGGCCCGTGGGTCAACCGGCGCAAATTGTTTGCCCGTGCCCATCAGGAAGACACGTTCAAGGCGGAAAACATCCCCTCCACGGCAAAATGGGAATTCACGCCCGAAGGCCAGCATATCGAATTGGGCATCGCCGAGATGAACCTCTTTTTGCTGCTTGGCGCGGCAGGGCTGTCGCATTCGGTTTTTGGCAAAAGACTGATCCCCATCGGGACGGTCTATGATCCGTTTGTGTCGCGTGGCCTCGATGCGCTGAACTATGCCTGCTATCAAGATGCGCGCTTCATGATCGTGGGTACGCCATCGGGTGTGACGCTGGCCCCTGAAGGTGGCGCGCATCAATCCATCGCCTCACCGCTGATCGGCATGAGCCAGGACGGTCTTGCAGCGTTTGAGCCTGCCTTTGCAGATGAATTGGCGGTGATCATGGAATGGGCCTTTGCTTACATGCAAAAAGATGGCGAAGGCGACCCGGATGAGCGCACCTGGCTGCGCGACGAAACGGGTGGGTCGGTGTATTTGCGGCTGACCACCAACCCGATTGAGCAGCCCGGCAAGCGAGTCGACGATGCCTTTCGCCGGGGAGCCATTGATGGTGCGTATTGGCTGCGCAAGCCGGGCCCGAACTGCGAGATCGTGATTGCATATCAAGGCGCTGTGGCACCTGAGGCGATCAAGGCTGCAGGTCAGATCGCTCAGGGCCGACGAGACGTTGGCGTTCTGGCCATAACATCGGCAGACCGACTAAATGCCGGCTGGACGGCTGCGCAACGGGCGCGTGCAAACGGCATTCAGGATGCTAAGTCACACATCGAAACGTTGCTGGCAGATGTGTCGCGCAGTTGCGCCCTGATCACGGTGATCGATGGTCACCCAGCCACACTGTCATGGCTGGGCTCGGTTCTTGGACATCAAACGATCCCGCATGGCGTCGAACATTTTGGTCAAACTGGAACCATTGCCGAGCTGTATCATCATTTCCGCATCGACGCATATGCGTTGGCACAATCCGCCAGTGAACTGTCGCATGGTCGAAAAATTTCCCTGATCTCGGCTGTAGGATAGCAAGAGCAAACATGGTTCACCGCGCAGCATCTGTCAGATTGGGTTCTATGCGGTCATCCGACTGTTTTGTTCAAATGACCACTTCATCAAGTCAAGCAGTCCTTGCAATCCATCGTTCGAAAACCCTCACTTCGACAGCAGCTTCTACCAGCACCGGGCATTCAGCAAAAACTGCCGGATGACCGGATTGCGGACTTTGCCGTCTTTGCTATGAACCACAGCACCCGTCACTTTGGCCTCAAAGCAGACATCGGCTCATAATGTCGGGCACCTCGGTACATCTTGCTGGCCCGTCTGCCTGCATCCTCCCATCACAAAGCCCTGATCCCTCTGGCCCTTGCGCCCGCTTCAGGTCAACATATCTCCAAGAGATCACCCCAAATGAAGCGAGACCCATATGACCGATATCTACACACCGCCCAAAGTCTGGACATGGGAGGCCGAAAGTGGCGGTCAATTCGCCAGCATCAACCGCCCCATCGCCGGGGCCACGCATGACAAAGACCTGCCCGTTGGCAAACATCCCCTGCAGCTTTACTCACTGGCCACCCCAAATGGCGTCAAGGTCACTATCATGCTTGAGGAATTGCTGGCCGCTGGTCACCCCGGTGCCGAATATGATGCGTGGCTGATCAAGATTGGGGACGGGGATCAATTTGGGTCGGGATTTGTCGATGTGAATCCCAATTCCAAGATTCCGGCGTTGATGGACCATTCCGGTGACACGCCCCAACGCGTTTTCGAATCCGGGGCAATCCTGCTCTATCTGGCTGAAAAGTTTGGGGCGTTCCTGCCTACGGACCCGGCCCAGCGGACAGAGGCACTGTCGTGGCTCTTCTGGCAGATGGGCAGCGCGCCGTATCTGGGCGGTGGTTTTGGCCATTTCTACGCCTACGCCCCCGAGAAATATGAATATCCGATCAACCGGTTTTCCATGGAAACCAAACGACAGCTGGACGTTCTGGACCGCCATTTGACCGACAATGAATACCTTGCAGGCCCGTATTCCATTGCCGATATCGCCATCTGGTCGTGGTACGGGCAACTTGTGCTGGGCCGGCTTTATTCAGCGGCTGAATTTCTCGATGTGACTTCTTATAAGAACGTGCTGCGGTGGGCCGAGGCGATTGATGCACGTCCCGCCGTGAAGCGAGGCCGCATGGTCAACCGGACCTTTGGCGATGACCTCTCAATGCAGTTGCACGAACGGCATGATGCCGAGGACTTTGAAACCAAGACCCAAGATAAAGTTGCGCCGCAAGAATGAGGGTTTCGCCCCACCGCCAAAGTGGTGGGGCGATAAACCAAGTAAAATAATCAGGAATACCTTGCATCCCAGACGAGAATCTGTTTCTTACTGTTTTAGTCAGATTAACTTAACACTCAGGTTCCCCCATGGCTCTTTTCAAAACAACCACCACAGCAATTGCTCTTATGACAGTCGCGCTGCCCGCTTTCGCCGAAGGTGAGGTAAACCTTTATTCATCGCGTCACTATGACACTGATGAACGTCTCTATTCCGATTTCACCGAACAGACCGGCATCACCATCAACCGCATCGAAGGCAAAGCAGACGAGCTGGCCGCACGCATGCAGGCCGAAGGGGCAAATTCACCCGCTGACGTATTGATCACTGTTGATACAAGCCGCCTGAAACGCGCCAAGGACATGGGACTGCTGCAGCCAATCGACAGCGAAACCCTTGAAGCGCGTATCCCCGCGAACCTTCAGGACGTCGACAACATGTGGTTCGGCTTTTCGCAGCGCGCGCGGATCATCTTTTACAATCTCGAAACCGTAGGTAATCCGCCGAAAACCTATCTCGAACTGGCTGATCCATCCTACAAAAACCAAGTGTGTATTCGGTCATCAACCAACACATACAACCAGACCTTGCTTGCCGCCATCGTCACTCATGAAGGCGAAGAGGTTGCAACAAAGTGGGCGCAAGGCGTGGTCGACAATATGGCGCGCGCGCCTCAGGGCGGCGACACCGATCAGCTGCGCGGCATTGTCTCTGGCGAATGTGATATTGCGGTGTCCAACACCTACTATTTCGCCCGTGCGATCCGCACCGATGTGGACGGCGTAAGCGCCAGCATCGGCAAAATCGGTCATGTCTTTCCCGATCAGGACGGCAACGGCGCGCATATGAACCTGTCGGGCGCGGGGGTCGCAGCCCATGCGCCAAACAAGGACAATGCGGTGAAATTCCTTGAATATCTCGCCTCAGATCAGGCCCAGCAATACTTTTCAGCAGGAAATGATGAATACCCCGCTGTCCAAGGTGTCACCTTGGCTGCATCGGTGGAACAGCTTGGCACATTCAAGGCCGACGAGGTCAACCTGTCTGAGGTGGCGGAAAACCTGCCAAAAGCACAGAAAATCTTTGATGCGGTTGGCTGGGAATAACGCGGCCAAAACGCTGGTATATCTCTGGTTGAAAGACGAATGACGGGCCATCGTGGTCCACCATTTTTTAGTGAAGAATTGATCGGGTGCCAGGCCTGATGGTCACCTGTTCCCTCCCGATGCGTGCCCTTCCAGGATGCTGCGCGCAATCGCAGCTCGATCATAGCCTGTTTCCGGGCTATGGGCGGCATGCTCTTGCGGCGGGACTTTCATCGCCGCACGCCGCCTTAGGTGCCACACCCACAGGGCAAACGCCAGAATCATGATGGGCAGGGATAACATGATGGCTGCGCTTGCACTCATATTCAATTTCCATTGTTAAACTGATCTCAGACCATAGGCCAAACCGCTGCAAAATTCAACTTTCCGTTCTACGGCAGTGGTTTACATGTCTATTTCTGCCGCCCAACCTGACGGCAAATCAGGATCACAGGCAGAAGCCCCATGGCGACAATTACCAGTGACGGTACCGCTGCACCGTCCAGCCGCTCGTCGCTCGCTAACCGATAGGCCTGCACCGCCAACGTGTCATAATTGAACGGTCGCATGATCAGCGTTGCGGGCAATTCTTTCATCACATCGACAAACACAATCAGCAACGCCGTCAGCAAGCTGGGTGCGAGGATGGGCAGATGCACCCGGCGCAAGGTGCCCATCGGGGTCTGACCCAGCGACCTTGCGGCCGCGTCCATATTGGCATGGACCATCGCCTGCCCGCCCTCGTACGCACCCAGCGCCGCCGCGAGAAACCGCACCAGATAGGCGGTCACCAGCAACCAGATCGATCCGGTAACAAGCAGCCCTGTCGAAATATCAAAAGTACTGCGCATCCATGCATCAAACGCGTTGTCAAACGCGGCAAACGGCACCAGCAATCCCACGGCAATAACGCCCCCCGGTACGGCATATCCCAACCGCGACACATAGGCGGCACTGCTCGCCAACCGTCCGGGTCGCGACCGTTGGAAAAACCCGACGCAGATCGCCGCGAGAACCGTCAGTATCGCGGCAACCCCGGCCAGCGT
Source organism: Sulfitobacter sediminivivens (assembly GCF_042611115.2). Taxonomy (NCBI): domain Bacteria; kingdom Pseudomonadati; phylum Pseudomonadota; class Alphaproteobacteria; order Rhodobacterales; family Roseobacteraceae; genus Sulfitobacter; species Sulfitobacter sediminivivens. The sequence goes on along the minus strand of NZ_JBHGAR020000002.1, from coordinate 44,903 downwards.
GACAGAATTTCGGATGAACCCCAGATAGCGCGGGCTCAGCAGATCCTGCTCTGAGCCCAGGCCCATCGCCAGCAAAATCACAATCGGCAGCAAGGCCCCGAAAAACACCGGCACACCACACAGCACCGTGGCTGCAAGCGCATGCCACCCTTTCAGTTGCACGGGCGGCATCGCTTGGCTTCTGCGGGCCGGATCATGGTACTTGGCACGGCCGCGCTGCAACCGTTCCAACATGGCCAGCAAAAGCGCAAAGCTCAGCAAACACAACGCCAGCTGCGCGGCCCCGGCCCGGTCAAACAGCGAAAACCAAGAAGTGTAGATGCCCGTGGCAAATGTCTGAACCCCAAAATACGCAACGGTGCCAAAATCCGCGATGGTTTCCATCACCGCCAGCAATACGCCACCAGCAATGGCCGGGCGAGCGAGGGGCAGGCTGACCTTGAAAAACGCCGCCCAAGCACTTGATCCCAAGGCACGGGCCGCCAAAAAGGTCGTGCCGCTTTGTTGAAGAAACGCCGCACGGGCCAGCAAGTAAACATAGGGATATAAAACGAGGATCAGCATCACCGCCGCACCGCCCAGCGATCTGATCTCAGGAAACCAGTATTCGCGCGGGCCCCACCCTGTCACATCGCGCAACATGGATTGCACAATGCCCGGATGATCAAGCACATGGGTATAGGCATAAGCCAACACATAAGCCGGAAAGGCCAGCGGCAGAACCAGTGCGATTTCCAATACTTTGGCACCGGGAAAGCGTGTCATTGTGACCAGCCACGCGGCCCCCACGCCAATGGCAAAGGTCCCGATCGACACCATGACCACCAGCAACAGCGTGGTCGCCGCATACCGTCCCAATACCGTGTCGATGAGGTGTTGTACTGTCTCCGTGCCGCCACTGAGTGCGGCAATCAGGACGGCCAGCATCGGTAATGCACAGATGATCGCCACACATACCGCCGCAACGGCAAGGCCATTCACCCCATCGCGGGGTTTTGCTTTAGACAAGGCTGGCGCATCGTTTCGGGTCATGCCCCTATTTCGACTATTTCAGTCGGGATTTCCAGTGCGGCTTTGTCCAATGATTTCGCACGGATTAATCGTATGTCCGCTGATCCTCGATCACCAAGCCATCGCGGGGCAGGCTGCCGGGTTCTACGACCACAACCTTGCCTTTCAGCTTCAGCAATTGAACGACCGACTGGGCATAGGCATCTGCATCACCGCCTGCACTTTCGATCTGCACAGTCATCACATCCTGCTCACCTGCGCGGCTGGCAATCACCCGTACCTTGTTGACCTCTTCATGATGCGCGACCAGTGCGGCAACCTGTTCGGGCCGCACGAACATACCCTTGATCTTGGTGGTTTGATCGGCACGGCCCATCCAGCCCTTGATCCGCGTATTGGTGCGCCCACACGGGCTTTGACCCGACATTACCGCGCTCAGATCGCCCGTCGCAAACCGGATCAAAGGATAATCCGGGTTCAGCGATGTGACCACAACTTCACCCACTTCCCCTTGCGTCACCGGGATACCAGTTCCGGGGGTCACGATCTCAACAATCACGCCTTCATCTATGATCATGCCTTCCATCGCGGAGGTTTCATAGGCGACATTGCCAAGGTCAGCGGTGGCGTAACACTGCAGGCAGGCAATGCCGCGGTCCTGATAATACTGACGCAGAGACGGGAATAACGCCCCACCCCCAACGGCAGCTTTGGTGATGCCAAGGGACACACCCATTTCATCGGCTTTCTCAAGTATGATCTTGAGGTAATCGGGCGTCCCGGCATAGGCGGTTGTCCCGACATCCCGTGCCGCCGCGACCTGCAATTCGGTCTGGCCTGTGCCAGCGGGCAACACCCGTGCCCCCACCGCCCGCGCGCCACTTTCAAACATATGCCCGGCAGGCGTGAGGTGATAGCCAAAGCAATTCTGCACAGTATCTGACGCGCCAATCCCCGCAGCATACAAGAACCGCCCCATCCGAAACCAATCATTCTCCAGCGCGCCGGGTTCATAGATCGGTCCAGGCGATTGGAACACATGGGTGACATTACCAATTTCGATCCCGCCAAACGGCGGTCGGGCCTTTTGCCACTCAACCAGATCGGATTTGCGCAGCACCGGCAACTGCACCAGATCGGCAGCAGTTTTGACCTCAGCCGCCGCATCCCGCCAGTCTTGCGGTGCCATCGTGATGGCCGCCAGTCGGGTGCGCAACAGCGCCGATTGCTCGGCCTCGCGCTGATCGGCGCTGCGGGTCTCTAGATCATCGAAAAAGGAGGAGGTCGGCATACAGCAGACTTTCTATGTTAGCGTATCGCATGATGGGTGGTGCGGCTTAGCTCAACCAGCGTTTGCGGCGGCGGTAACTGCGTACATCGCGAAATGATTTGCGGCCCTCATCGGACATGCCGAGGTAGAATTCTTTCACGTCCTGATTTTCGCGCAGATCCTTGGCGGGACCATCCATGACCACACGGCCAGATTCAAGGATGTACCCATAATGCGCAAACCGCAGGGCCACGTTGGTGTTCTGTTCAGCCAAAAGAAAGGTCACGCCTTCCTTTTCATTCACCGATTTTACAATCTCGAATATCTGTTCCACCAACTGCGGGGCCAACCCCATTGAAGGCTCATCCAGCAAAATCGTTTCAGGCCGCGACATCAACGCCCGTCCAATCGCACACATCTGCTGTTCACCACCTGATGTGTATCCGGCCTGTGATTTGCGCCGTTCGCGCAGGCGCGGGAAATACTCATAGACCATCTCAAGATCAGCGGCGATAGCCGCCTTGCCTTCGGTGCGCGTGTACGCCCCGGTCAGCAGGTTTTCCTCAACCGTCAGATGTTCAAAACAATGGCGGCCCTCCATCACCTGAACGACACCGCGTTTCACGGTTTCGGCAGGATCGGTGTGCTGAATTTCATTGCCGCGATACTTGATCGATCCTTTGGTCACCTCTCCACGCTCGGAGGCCAACAACCCCGATATCGCTTTTAGCGTCGTGGTCTTGCCGGCCCCATTGCCGCCAAGCAACGCCGTGATCCCACCCTTGGGCACGTTCAAACTCACGCCCTTCAAAACAAGGATCACGTGGTTATAGATCACCTCGATGTTGTTCACCTCAAGCAGGTTCGTGGCAGTGGCGTCAACAGTGGTGGCGGTGTCCAGCATGGGCTTCACCCTTTTGAAAATACCTTAGAACTCTGGCGGCAACACATGCTGCCGCCAGAGAAGTTTCATTTATTTGCAGTTGGGTTCGATGTTGTTTTCTGCCGCAAACGCAGCGGAATCTTCATCAATCAGCGGCTGGATGATCTCCATATCTGATTCCTTGAATTCAGAGATCAGGCTCCATTCTTTTGCTGTCGCATCCCACTGACCCACAGCAACCAGACCCGGCCCACCGTGGTTTTCACAGCTCACCTGGAACGATGGTCCAAAGTTCGGCATCCCCAACGCGGCCATCCGCTCTTCGGTGATGTTCAGGTTTTCCATCGCATCGCGCATCATGCCGCCGGTGATGTCTGTGACACCATTGGCCGCCTGCGCGTCTTTAGCCGCTTCTGCGGCGAGCATGGCAGCATAGAGACCACGGTTATACAGCACCGTGCCGACCTGATCGCCGGCCCCAGCGGCCTTGCCCGCATCAACGACATATTTACGAATGTCGTCAAACACCGGATAGTCATCGCCAACCGCGTGGAATGTCACAGCCTTGTATCCATTCGCCGCGTCACCAGCAGGCAGAACGTCATGCTGCGCGCCAGACCACCAAACACCAATGAACTGATCCATAGGATAACGGATGTTAGCGGCTTCCTGAATGGCAACCTGGTTCATTACGCCCCAGCCCCACATCACCACATTGTCCGGCTTTTCGCGGCGGATTTGCAGCCACTGTGACTTCTGCTCCTGACCGGGGTGATCAACTGGCAGCAGGCTCAACTCGAAACCATGCTTCTTGGCCAGTTCTTCCAGCGTGCGGATCGGTTCCTTGCCATATGCTGAGTTGTGATAGACCAACGCGACCTTCTTGCCCTTGATGTCGCCACCATTGATCTCAAGCAGATGGTTGATGATACCCGACGCCGCGTTCCAGTAGTTACCGGGATAGTTAAAAACGTGGCTGAACACATTGCCGTTCGCGGCGGACGTACGACCATATCCCATCGAGTGGATCGGAATGTCGTCAACTGTGGCTTTGGGGATCAACTGATAGGTGATGCCAGTGGACAGCGGTTGATAGATCAACGCGCCTTCGCCCTTGGTGCTTTCATAACATTCCACACCTTTTTCGGTGTTATAGGCGGTCTCACATTCGATGACATTGGCCTTAACGCCGCCAATGCCACCATCGCGCTCGTTCAGCAGGGTAAAGTAATCTGCATAGCCATCGGCAAACGGAATGCCGCCCGCCGCGTAAGGTCCGGTGCGGTAGCTGAGTGATGGGAATACAAGATCCGCCATAACCGGGCTTGCCGCCATCATGGCCGCTACGGCCATTGTTCCTAGTTTATATTTCATCGGTGTTTCCTCCCTTGGATTTTATCCGATTTGGTTTCGTCGAGCGGGGTGCACCCCACCTTCTTTTCGCGGCCCCCTAATGCGGGAACGGCCACAATCTCAGTTTTTCTTTGGCAACGCGCCACAGTTGCGCAATGCCGTGTGGTTCCGCGATCAGGAATATGATGATCAACGCGCCCACAATCACCAACTGCAGATGCGCCACGATGTCCGTGGGCCAACCCAGCCAATCAACCCCAACCACCTTAAGCACCACAGGCAACAGCACCAGAAATGCCGCCCCGGCAAAGCTGCCAAAGATGCTGCCAAGGCCACCGATGATGATCATGAACAACACAAGGAACGACTTGGTGATGCCAAACGCCTCACCCACTTCCACAGCGCCCAAATAAACAGAAAAGAACAGCGCGCCGGATATGCCGATAAAGAACGACGAAACCGCAAAGGCGGTCAGCTTGGCACGCAGGGGGTTCACCCCAATAATCTCGGCCGCAATATCCATATCGCGGATCGCCATCCATTTGCGCCCCGATGCGCCGCGCGTGAGGTTGCGCGCAATGACCGCACAGGTGATCGTAAAGAACAGACAGAACAGATAGGTCGCCCAAGGTGCCGTGCTTGGTCCGGTGATCAGCACCCCCAGAATATCGCGTTCCGGCGCGTTAATCTGACCTGAGGCAGAATAGTTGTAGAACCAGGACACCCGGTTAAAGAGCCAAACCAGAAAGAACTGTGCAGCCAGTGTCGCCACCGCGAGGTAGAACCCCTTGATCCGCAAGCTTGGCAAGCCAAAAAGCACACCAACGATCGCCGTCATGACCCCGCCCATTAACACGCTCAAAATGATGTTGAATTCCGGCAGCCGGAACAGCAATTCACCGCCCCACCAGATATCCACCCCGGTCATGAATTTATAACAGGAGTACGCGCCCACCGCCATAAACCCGCCGGTGCCAAGGCTGACCTGTCCGCAATATCCGACCAATATGTTTAACCCAATCGCCGCAATCGCATAGATCAGGAACGGCATCAGCAGCGAGTTGACCCAGTAGTCATTGACCACAAACGGCACAACAAAGATGGCGATGAACAGCACGACGTAATAGCGGTAACGATCAAACTTGATCGGGAATGTTTGTTGGTCCTCGGCGTAGGTTGACGAAAAGTCGCCTGCTTCACGGTAGAACATTTATTTAACCTTTTCGCTGCGTTGCGTGCGTCTGGTTCCGAGCCAAGTTGCAAAGCTCCACACCAATAACATTCCTCCGAAAAGGCTCGAAATAACACCTATGGCCCAGAATGGGCCAGCTGTGACAAGCAAAACCAACTCCATCCACCCGCTTCCGTTTCCTGCTTTTCCTGTGAGGACTGCGACTGGCCCATGGCTGTCCCCACTGACCAGAAGGGTTATGAAAAAAGCAATTATCAGACAGATAATGCCACCCAAAAAACTCTTCATTCCGAGAAGACCTTCGCCACGCGCCTTCTCCCAAAAAGGTTTCCGCGCGGGTCTGAGGAAAAAGCTCTTAAACCCGCTCAATGATCTTCTCCCCAAACAGGCCTTGCGGACGGAACACCAAGAACAAAAGCGCTAACATGTAGGCAAACCAGTTCTCAGTCGCGCCACCAAGGAACGGGGCACCGATCAGGAATTCGAATAGCTTTTCACCAACCCCGATGATCAACCCGCCAACAATTGCGCCGGGGATTGACGTGAACCCACCCAGCATCAGCACCGGCAACGCCTTCAATGCGATCAGTGACAGCGAGAATTGCACGCCAGACTTAGCGCCCCACATGATGCCCGCGACCAGCGCGACGAACCCGGCCAACGACCACACCAACACCCAGATAAAGTTCAGCGATACACCAACCGACAGTGCTGCCTGATGGTCATCCGCCACCGCCCGCATCGCGCGACCCTGCTTGGTGTATTGCGCGAACATCACCAGTCCGATCACCAGAATGGCGGCGACAATGCTGGCGACGATATCAAGGTTATCAATAAAGAACCCATATCCCAGCGCCTCGTATGTCGTGCTTTCAAGCCAGACATTCATGCCCTGCGGCAAACAGGTGCCTTCGGCCGCACAGACATTCAGCGACTTGATCTCGGACCCCCACATCAGGTCGGCCACCCCTTCGAGGAAATAGGCCAGACCGATGGTCGCCATGAACAGGATGATCGGCTCCTGGCCCACCAGATGTTTGAACACGAACTTCTGCACCATCCAGGCCAGCGCAATCATCACAATAACCGTCAGGGCGATGGCGAGGAACGAATGCACATGCCAGCCAAAATGGTGCACCTCCGTTCCAAAAATCGCATTGATCAGATGCGCAAACGGCACCTGCCCGTTTTGAATTCCGACCAACGTCATCGCCGCAAACAGCGCCATCACCCCCTGGGCATAATTGAAGATCCCGGACGCTTTGTAGATTAGGACAAACCCAAGGGCGACCAGCGCGTAAAGCACCCCCGCCATCAGGCCGTTTGCGAACACTTCAATGGTATAGGCCAGCTGTTCATTCATTGGTCATTCTCCACTGACGCGATACCGACAACATACCGACGAATAAAATCAGTCATGGGCCACCCCCAGATAGGCATCAATGACCTCCTGATTATTGCGCACGTCTGATGGTGTCCCATCGCCGATCTTCTTGCCGTAATCCATCACGACCACACGGTCGCTCAGGTCCATCACCACGCCCATGTCATGCTCTATCAGCGCAATCGTGGTGCCAAATTCGTCGTTCACATCCAGAATAAAGCGGCTCATGTCCTCTTTTTCCTCGACGTTCATGCCCGCCATCGGCTCGTCCAGCAAAAGCAACGACGGCTCCGCGGCCAGCGCCCGCGCCAGTTCAACCCGCTTTTTCAGGCCATAAGGCAGGCGGGCGACGGGCGTCTTGCGGATCGCCTGAATTTCCAGAAAATCAATAATCTTTTCAGCGACTTCACGGTTTTCTATTTCTTCCCGCTCCGCTTGCCCCTTCCAGATCGACTGGGCCAGCATGCCGGTTTTCATGTGGGTCAATCGCCCGGTCATGACGTTATCCAGCACTGTCATCCCTTCGAACAAGGCGATGTTTTGAAAGGTCCGTGCAATCCCCTGTTCGGCCACTTGAAACGGTTTCATCGGCGGTCGGCGGGCACCCTGATACCAGACCTCGCCCTCCTGAGGGATATAGAAGCCACTGATAACATTCAGCATTGATGACTTTCCGGCACCATTTGGGCCGATAATTGCGCGAATTTCACCTTCGCGAATATCAAAGGAAATATCCTTGATCGCCTCCACCCCACCAAAGCGCAGGGTGATGTTTTTCATCTCCATCAGAACAGGTCCGATGGTGCGGCCATCTGCTGTGGTAAAGCTTTCATTTGCCATGTTCATATCACTCATTCCGCTGCCATCTTTGCGGCAACCGGTACGACCTTGGCTTCCCGAATTTCCAGCGTTGCTTTGATGCTGCCCTTGCGGCCATCCTCATATGTCACTTCGGTCTCCGTGCTCACAGATTTGGACCCATCATAAAGTGCGGCGATAATGTCAGCATATTTTTCGCCAATGATCTTGCGACGCACCTTTCGGGTGCGGGTCAACTCGCCATCGTCCGCGTCCAATTCCTTGTGCAAGACCACAAAGCGATGAATCTGACAGCCCGACAACATTTCGTCCTCGGCGACAGAGCGGTTCACGTCTTCGACGTGGGACTGAATTGTGTCCATTACCTGAGGGTGACGCGCAAGTTCCTGATAGGATGCATAGCCGATGTTCTTGCGCTCTGCCCAATTGCCCACGGCTGTCAGGTCGATGTTGATAAACGCCGTGCATTCCGTACGGCCGTTGCCGAACACAACTGTCTCAAGAATATTCGGAAAGAATTTAAGCTTATTCTCAACATACTTGGGCGCAAAGAGCCGTCCATCGGCCATCTGGCCCACATCCTTGGCCCGGTCAATGATCCGCAAATGGCCACTGCCTTCTTCGATGAAACCAGCATCCCCGGTGGCGACCCAACCTTCGGCATCTTTGGTGTCTGCGGTGCTTTCGGGGTTCTTGTAATACTCAACAAAGACGCCGGGCGACCGGTAAAAGACCTCGCCATTGTCAGCGATTTTCAACTCGACGCCGGGACAGGTCACGCCGACCGTATCCGAGCGCACCTCACCATCAGGCTGCGCCGTGATAAACACAGTCGCTTCGGTCTGACCGTAAAGCTGTTTCAGGTTGATCCCCAGGGATCGATAAAAATCAAAAATTTCAGGCCCGATTGCCTCGCCCGCCGTATAGCCGACACGCACCCGGCTGAACCCCAATGTGTTTTTCAGCGGCCCATAGATAAAGACTTCGCCCAGTTTGTATTTGAACCGATCCCATTGAGACACCGATTTGCCATCAAGAATGTCGGGGCCAACTTTGCGGGCATGCGCCATAAACACGTCAAAAAGCCATTTCTTGAAGCGGCTGGCATCCTCCATGCGGATCATCACATTGGTCAGTTGCGTTTCGAAAACACGCGGCGGCGCGAAATAATAGGTCGGACCAATCTCGCGTAGGTCCACGTGCAAGGTATCGGCACTTTCCGGACAGTTGGTGCAGAAACCAGTCCACAGCGCCTGCCCAACAGAAAAGATGAAATCGCCCACCCATGCCATCGGCAGATAGGCGAGAATATCGTCGGTTTGCCGCAGGTCATCAAATTGAGAGCTCGATTTCGCAGTCTCAATAACGTTGCGATTGCTCAGCACGACGCCCTTGGGCTGACCGGTTGTGCCGGATGTATAGAGCATGACGCCGATGCTATCGTAATCCAGCTTTTCCTGCCGCGCGGTCAGCTCCTCGGTAAGCTCGTCGCGCTTGGCCCTGCCTGCATCCTGAATATGGGAATACTGGTGCAGATGGCTGTGGTCATATTTCCGCAAGCCCCGCGGGTCGAGATAGATCATATGCTCAAAATCGGGCAGCCCTTCTTGCACCTCAAGGATCTTGTCCACCTGCTCCTGATCGCCGACGATGGCAAACCGGGCACCGCAGTGGTTCATGACATATGCCATCTCTTCTGCGTTGGCATCCTGATAAAGCGGCACAGGCACCGCGCCACACATTTCCGCAGCCATCATCGCCCAATAGAGATAGGGACGGTTGCGCCCAATTATCGCAACAAAATCACCCTCATTTACGCCCAGATCAAGCAAACCAAGCGCCAGGGCTTCGACCTCATCACGGGTCTGTGCCCATGTCCAGCTTTGCCAAATGCCATATTCTTTTTCACGGTACGCTGGCGCATCCGCGAATTGCTCTGCGTTGCGGTGCAAAAGCGCTGGAACCGATTGTGGTCCATCAGCGTGCGTTTCAGGCGTGGCCAATTGTAGTCCTCCCATGTCTGCCTTTTCGGCAGATCCGACCGCTCGTGCGATTCTGTTGTTGCACAAGGATGTTCTCTTTGGTGTGAAGGTCAACTTTTTCCTGATGTTTTCTCAATCCTTACGAATTGTAACAGTGTGCACTGCGCTCTTTTCTGACCCCGCGCCGGGTGCTAGCGATAGAAGATGCAGATCACCGACAATCAGACCAAGGCAATGACCAGCGCAGGATTGAACCTGATTGCGCAGGCGTTGACCATCTATGATCAAGACCTGCGGCTCGCCGTCTGCAACGCGCCCTTTCAAACCATGTTCGACCTGCCAGCGACCCTTGTCACCCCCGGTGCCACGTTTCAGGATACCATCCGTCACCTCGCCAGTCGCGGCGAATATGGACAGGTTGATGACATCGACACGTTTGTCACTGAACGCGTTGAAATCGCCCGCGCATTTGAACCGCATTACATGGAACGCACCCGCGCCAATGGCCGCACAATCAGCGTCGAAGGGTCGCCGCTGCCTCAGGGGGGGTGGGTGACGGTTTATACCGATATCACCGCCACCAAACAGCAAGAGCTGCTTTTACGCGCCCGCTCTGATGCGCTGTCTACGCAAGTGCTGACCCACGCCGAACAATTGTCCGCAACCAACCGCGAACTGGCCGCGATGATCACCACGCTTGAAGAAACCAAGCGCCAACTGACTGAATCAGAGGCGCGCACCCGGCTCACCACCGAGATGATGCCTGCCCACATCGCGCATGTGAACAGCGCAGGGCATTACACCTATTCCAACCGCCGCCTGTCGTCGGTTATTCCCGGACGGCCCAGCAATATCGTTGGGCTGCATATCAGTACGGCTTTGGGAAAATCCGCGCACAGCCGTATCGCCCCTGCACTGGCGCAAGCCTATGGCGGGACGGCGGCAGTCAAGGAATTCACCGACAATGACAGTGCGCGCCGCATCCGGGCCGCGTTTACCCCTGACACCCGGGGTGGCGTTTACATCTTGTCGATGGACGTCACCGAAGAAACGCAAAATCGCGTGGCCCTGCAACAAACCCGCAAACGCGAATTGGCCGCCCAAATGATCTCGGGGCTTGCCCATGATTTCTCAAATCTACTGACCATTATTCTCGGGATGCAATCCCGCCTTGGCCGCCTGCATGATTTGCCGTCCGAGGCGGCACCGCTGATTGAGGGTACGTTAACCGCAGCGCGCCGCGGCGGTACACTGCTAAGCTCTATCGCAGATGTCACGGGTCCGCGTGCAATGCGGCCCACTGCAACTGATCTTGGTATCCTTCTTGACGATTTAGTGACGCTCGCCACGCCAACGCTGCCGCCTAACGTTCTTTTATCTGTGCAAAACCTCGTACCCGATACACCTGTCCTGATCGACAAGGGCAAGGTGCAGGACAGCTTGCTTAATCTCATCCTCAATGCCCGTGATGCGTGCGGTGCGTCAGGGACAATTAGGCTTTCGCAACATCTGGTGCATGACACCTGGATCGAATGGCGGATACAGGATTCAGGTCCCGGATTTTCGGCCTCGGCCCTCGAACACGGATTTGATCCATTTTTCACCACCAAGGGCAGTGAAGGATCCGGGCTTGGCCTTTCCATGGTCTATGACATGACCAAAACTGCAGGCGGCGACCTGCGACTGGCCAACGCATCCGAAGGCGGTGCCAAGGTGATCCTACGCTTGCCGTACCGCGTTGCCTTGGCCGCTACGACCGGTCTGGTACTGCTCGTGGAAGACGAAGATGACATCCGTGCCACCGTCCGCGACATGCTGATGTCGCTGGGTCATTCAGTGATTGAGGCGTCAAGCGCGGATGAAGCCACGGCTCTGCTTGCCGATCTGCCCGATATTGCCAGTGTTGTATCCGACATCCAGTTGACTGGCGAGGCGACCGGTCTGGACCTGGCGGCACGCATCGGCACGAACATGCCGCTTGTGTTGATGACTTCGCTGCCCGCGGATCATGCATTGTTTCACACCGCCCAAACGCTGGCCCCGGTGCTGCGCAAACCCTTTGATGCCGTCGATCTGGCCGCGCTTATTTCTACGGCAAAGGATGTCCCGGAATGACCCGCCCGCTTGTCACGATCCTTGATGATGAACCTGAAATCCGAACCATGCTGGCGGATGTGCTGGAGGAAGCGGGGTTTGACACGCTTTGCTTTGGTCGCGCCCGCGCTTTTGAGGCGGCATTGGCCACGCATCAGCCTGACGTCTGCCTTGTTGACCTGTCACTACCTGACACGGACGGGTTGACCTTGGTCCATAGGCTGGCGCTGGAACAGGGTGCAATCGTGATCATTATTTCTGGCCGCGCACAGGTTCAGGACCGCGTGACCGGTCTGGAACTTGGTGCCGATGATTACATCATCAAACCCTTTGATCCCGCCGAAGTTGTCGCCCGTATCCGCGCCCGCCTGCGCAGCCCGAAATCAGCCACCCACGCAGGGAACACGGCATCATTCAATGGGTGGAAAGCGCATTTTGACAGATATGTACTGGAGGATTCAGCCGGGATCGAAACCGGATTTTCCCATGCGGAAGGCGAGGTGTTGCGCCTGTTCCTTGAAAGCCCGAAACGCCTGATCAGCCGCGATCAAATGCAAACCAGTCTGGGTGGTGCTGCGTCCGAAAGCTTTGACCGCGCGATGGACGTCCGGATCTCGCGCCTGCGCACAAAACTGCGCGAGGACCCTAAGAATCCACAGCTTATCAAGACAATATATGGGGCGGGTTATATTTTTCTGGGCGATGTCATGTGGAGTTAGGCCAGATGCTTGATGGCCCGCACCAAAACCGAAACCCCAGCGACCAAATCCGCCTCATCAGTGTCTTCTTCAAACGCGTGACTTATGCCGCCGATTGAGGGCACAAACAGCATCGCCACCGGCATAAGACGCGACACATTTGTTGCATCATGCAGCGCGCCGGATGGCATTTCACGCCATTGGCCGGGGGCAATGTCCTGCGCACCCTGCATCAGCGCCTGACGCAATCGGGCGTCCATCGCCACAGGCTCCAGCCCCAACAGCGGTCCAAAAGTCAGCGCCATGTCACGCTCTTGCGCGATTTCTTCTGCTGTGTTCCGAATGATCTGCTCCATCCGGGACAGACGTTCCACATCACCATCGCGCCACTGCATGGAAAACACGGCTTTGCCCGGCACAATTGACGACGCATTCGGGTGCAGGCTGAGATGGCCAACCGTCCACACGGTGCTGGGCGTCACAACATTGCGAAACCGCTCGTTCAGTGCCGTGTTAAACGCCGAAACCGCCTGAAAGGCGTCTTTACGCAGGTGCATTGGCGTGGTGCCAGCGTGGTTCTGCTGGCCCTCAAATGTTATCTTCATATCGCGGATACCGACAATATCCGTCACAACGCCAATCTGTTCCCCACTTTGATCCAGCGTCGGGCCTTGCTCAATATGCAGTTCGATAAACCCCTGAAATTGAGTTGCATCCACCGGTCCGGTCACCATACCAGCAATGGCCTGCCGCGCCTGGGCAAGAGGAATGCCTGCATGGTCCGTCAGCAAATCAGCCTCTGCCAAAGGCAAATGCCCCGCCCAGACTGCCGATCCGGTCGTCACACCAAAGCGACCTTCTTCATCCTGAAAAGACACCACCGAAATTGCAGGTCCCCCTGTCTCACGGCTGCTGCGCGCCACTTCCAATGCGGCGATCACGCCCAGCGCACCGTCCAACCAGCCGCCCTCAGGCTGGCTGTCGGAATGCGACCCCATCAAAAGAGAAGGTGCATCAGCAAGGCCAAAGAGATTGCCCATTTCATCGGTTTCCACACGTAACCCGGCTTCGGCAAATCGTTCTGCAAGCCATCTGCGTGCAGCAATGTCAGACTCTGAATAGGCGGGTCTGACAACACCCTTTCCCACACCCGATGCGCCAAAAGAACGCAAATGGTTCAGATCTTTCAAAAACCGTTCTGCGTTCATGCTCGTTCCCTATTGCCGGTTGCTTTGGTCATAAATCGCAGGAAGTAACTAAGAGGATTATCACTCCCTCATCAACATCGCAGTCCCGCAGGAGTGTAAGAGATGCGCTTTACTATTACTCCGCTGCAACCTGCTGTGCGACCGCCTCGACCTTCACCGCTGAAAACTTGAACTCCGGGATTTTCCCGTAAGGATCGACCGCTGGATTGGTCAGGATATTTGCCGCGGCCTCGACATAAGCGAATGGTAAAAACACCATGTCGGGTGACACAGCGCGGTCCTCACGTGCCATGATCTCAATGGAGCCGCGTTTGGTGGTCAGGCGCACATGGTCGCCGGGTGAGACGCCCAACTTGCGCAGGGTGCTTGGATGCAGCGAACAATTCGCCTCAGGCTCCAACCCATCCAAAACCGACGCACGCCGCGTCATGGATCCTGTATGCCAATGTTCCAATTGCCGACCGGTGGTCAAAATCATTGGATATTGCGCGTCTGGCACATCGTCAGGTGCAATCACGGATGCAGGCGTAAACTTTGCCCGGCCATCTTTGCGGGGAAATCCATCGCTGAACACAATCGGCTGTCCGGGGTCCGTGGCGGAAAGCGACGGATAAGTGACCGCGTTCTCGCGTTCCAACCGTTCCCACGTGATGTTCTTCAATGATTTCATGTTGAGCTTCATCTCGGCAAAGACATCTGCCGGATTTTCATATGTCCACCCAAGTCCCAGCCGTTTGGCCAGTTCAACTTCGATCCACCAATCCTCGCGTGCTTCACCGGGAGGGGCCAGTGCGGCGCGGCCCATCTGAACTTGCCGATTGGTGTTGGTCACAGTCCCGGATTTTTCGGCAAAAGCGGACGCAGGCAAGATCACATCAGCATAGTTTGCCGTTTCGGTGATGAAAATATCCTGCACAACCAGATGTTCCAACTTGGCAAGTGCATCACGCGCATGTTCCACATCCGGGTCCGACATCGCCGGGTTTTCGCCCAGCACATACATGCCGCGAATATCACCGTCATGCACCGCATCCATGATCTCGGTGACGGTCAGCCCTTTTTCATTGCTGAAATCCTCAGACTTCCAAACATCCGTAAAGGCCGAGCGCACACCGTCATCCGTCACCGATTGATAATCTGGCAAGAACATCGGGATCAGGCCGGCATCGGACGCGCCTTGCACATTGTTCTGACCGCGCAGCGGGTGCAGGCCCGCACCCGGACGCCCCACCTGACCGGTCATCAGTGCCAGCGAAATCAAGCAGCGTGAATTGTCTGTCCCGTGGATGTGCTGGGAAATACCCATACCCCAGAAAATCATCGCCGCATTGGCCCCGGCAAAGGTGCGCGCCACGTCACGCAGCACGTCCGCTTTGATCCCGCATACTTCGGCCATTTTCTCTGGTGAGAAGTCTTTCAGATGTTCCTTCTCGGCTTCCCAATTCTCTGTATAAGCCGCTATGTATTGCTCGTCGTACAGCTTCTCTTCAACAATCACGTGCATGATCGCGTTCAGCATCGACACATCTGTGCCGGGGCGGAATTGCAGCATATGTGACGCAAACCGACGCAAGCCGACACCGCGCGGGTCCATAACGATCAGCTTGCCACCCCGCTTGGTGAACTGCTTGAAATAGGTCGCAGCGACGGGATGGTTTTCAACCGGGTTCGCCCCGATCACAATCGCCACATCGGAATTTTCGATCTGGTTAAAGGTCGCTGTCACAGCACCCGAGCCCACATTTTCCATCAGCGCCGCAACAGATGAAGCATGGCACAGACGCGTGCAGTGATCGACGTTGTTATGACCAAATCCCTGGCGGATCATTTTCTGGAAAAGATAGGCCTCTTCGTTGGTGCATTTGGCTGAACCAAAGCCCGCAACACCGCGCCCGCCAATGTCTTTCAGACCCTTGGCGGCGAAATCCAGTGCTTCATCCCAGGATGCTTCCCGAAAAAATTCAGCCCAGTTGCCGGGATCCACATTCAGCCCCTTGGCAGGTGCATCCTTACGCCGGATCAGCGGTTTGGTCAGACGGTGATCATGGTGGATGTAATCAAACCCGAACCGCCCTTTAACACACAAACGCCCCTCGTTCGCGGGGCCATTGATGCCATCCACGTACTTAACTTTTCCGTCTTTCACCTTCAGCGAAATCTGGCAACCGACACCGCAGAATGGGCAAATACTTTCGACTTCACTGTCAAAATCGGCGCTGTCGCCCACCTGATTTTCATCCATCACAGCAGCGGGCATCAATGCCCCGGTCGGGCAGGCCTGCACACATTCACCGCAGGCCACACAGGTGGACGCCCCCATCGGGTCCGCTATGTCAAAGGTCGGGTATGTATCATGCCCACGACCCGACATACCGATCACATCGTTGACCTGAACTTCGCGACAGGCCCGCACACACAGCCCACATTGGATACAGGCATCAAGGTTCACCGACATCGCGACGTGGCTGTCATCAAGCAGCGGAATACGGCCTTCTTCCAACTTGGGAAACCGGCTGGCCTCAACGCCGTTCATCGCCGCCATGTCCCACATATGGCTCGACTTGTCATGGGCAACCTCTTGGTCCGGATGATCGGCCATCAACAGCTCAACCACCATCTTGCGCGCATTCACAGCACGCGCATTGTTTGTGGTCACGACCATGCCATCGCTGGGCTCGCGGATACAAGACGCGGCCAATGTGCGCTCGCCCTCGATCTCGACCATGCAGGCGCGGCAATTGCCATCAGGGCGGTATCCCGGCGCAGGTTTATGGCACAGATGCGGAATGATCAGCCCCCTGCCATTCGCCACCTCCCAGATAGTCAGGCCCGCCTCGGCTTCGACTTTTTCGCCGTCCAGCGTAAAGGTGATCTTGTCTGACATGGTATACTCCCGGGATGTCTTGCTTCACCCTATACCTAATTCCAGACAAGATCAGGAGTCCCAATCCCGACACCCTGCCAAAGTTTTGCGCCAAACAGATCACAATCAAGAAGACGCCTTTTTCATTTCACTCTTTTACAAATACCGATCCCGCACTTTCATTGCGTCACCACCTCACCTATCAAAGCACCAAAGGAGCTGCACTTCATGTCTCACATCACTCTTATCCGTCACGGTCAGGCCAATTCAGCGGCCAAAGACGAGGTGAGCTACGATAAACTGAGCGATCTTGGCCATGAACAGGCGGTATGGCTGGGCAGTTATCTGCGCGACACCGGCACCCATCATACGCGGCTTTATACCGGCACATTGACCCGCCATATTGAAACGGCAAATGGCATGGAAACAGGGCTTGAGCCGATCCGCGATGCGCGACTTAACGAGTTGGAGTATTTCACGCTCGCCACATTGATGGAAGAACAGCATGCAATCCCGTTTCCGACTGAACAGGGCGCGTTTTCCAGCCATTTGCCGCAGGTTTTCGATTTCTGGAAATCCGGAAAAATAGAAAACCCGCCCGAGAGTTACAGCAATTTCGAAGAGCGGATTCAAACCGTGTTGCACGACATATCCGCAGGCCACGGCCCCGCGCTGATCGTTACCTCGGGCGGGTTGATCTCGATGGTGATGGCACAGGCGATGGGGCTTGGTATTCCGGCCATGTCACGTATCGCCCTGGCAATAATGCATACGTCGATGCATCGTCTTTTCCCGATCGGCGGTCACTGGTCGCCGGTATTGTTCAATGCCGTACCGCATCTGGACACGCCCGAACGGCGCGTAGCGCAAACGCATATATGAAAGGCATCCCGATGCTCAAACTATTTTACGCCCCCGGAACGATTTCCATCGCTGTTGCCATCGCCTTACAGGAGGCCGGGCTCGATTATGAACCGATCAAAGTTGACTTCGCAGCGGCGGCTCAGACCAAGCCGGACTATCTGGCGATAAACCCAAAGGGCCGTGTTCCGGCACTGGTGACATCCAAAGGCACGATACTGACCGAAACCGGGGCGGTGCTTGACTATATTGCCACCCTTACCCCCGCTGCGGATTTGGTCCCTCAGGATACTGAGGTCGCCGCACATATGCGCAGCGTGATGTATTATCTGGCCTCAACCATGCATGTCGCTCATGCCCACAAAATGCGCGGCAGCCGCTGGGCAGATCAGCAATCCAGTTTTGATGACATGAAAGCGAAAGTCCCCCAAACCGTTGCTGCCTGTGCCGCTTATGTTGAGGCCGAATGCCTGCGCGGTGACTTTGTGACAGGCGACCAGATCAGCCTCGCTGACCCCTATCTCTTTGTGGTGTGCAATTGGATGGAAGGTGACGGCGTACCACGTGCTGGTTTTCCCAAGATCGACGCCTTTTTGAACCGTATGGAAACCCGCGACAGCGTTAAGGCCGTCCGCAAATTGGGAATGTTGTGAGCATGACACATATCTGGGTACGCGCTGAACAACGCGCAAATGAGACACGGGTTGGCCTGACACCTGACGGCGCAGCGACGCTGCTGAAAGCCGGTTTCAAGGTCACTGTCGAAGCATCAGACACACGCGCCATCGCAACCCAAGGCTACGTCGACGCAGGCTGTACTATTGCACGCGAACACAGCTGGCCTGACGCACCAAGCGACGCCGTGATTTTTGGCCTCAAGGAATTGCCCGACGATGGCACTGCCCTGCCGCATTGCCACATCATGTTTGGCCATGCCTACAAAGGACAATCAGCCGGACGCACGCTGTTGCAACGGTTCAAGGCGGGGGGCGGCACCTTGCTTGATCTGGAGTATCTTACCAATGACACCGGCCGCCGCGTCGCCGCGTTCGGGTATTGGGCCGGATTTGCCGGTGCCGCTGTCACGCTCAAATGCTGGGCCGCTCAACAGCGCGGTGTGGTCGCGGCGCACGTCGCTCCTTATCCGAGCGCTCAAGCACTCAAACTTGCCCTGGCGGAAGAACTCAAGGCCGCCGGGGCACCCCCAAAGACGGCGCTGATCATTGGCGCTTTGGGCAGGGTTGGCACCGGGGCTGCAGACTTATGTCGCGCGATGGGGGTGACGGTCACGGAATGGGACATGGCCGAAACAAAAAGTGGCGGTCCATTTCCTGAAATCCTCGACCATGATTTGTTCTTCAATTGCATTCTGGCCGGTCCAACCACGCCTGCCTTCGTGCGCCCGGATGCGCCCAAGGCAGCACGCAGATTGCGGGTGATTGGCGACATTGCCTGCGATCCTGACAGCGACTTCAACCCGGTCCAGGTCTATGACCGTGCAACCACTTGGGCGGCACCCGCGCTGCGCGTGCACGACGATCCGCCGCTGGATGTCATGGCCATCGATAACCTGCCTTCGATGTTGCCACGTGAAAGCTCAGAGGACTTTGCGGGACAACTGCTGCCGACGTTGCTGGACTTTGGGCAGGATCTCGGTGGCACGTGGTCACGCGCCAAACGCCTCTTCAACGATCATGTCAAACGCGTCTGACCAATCAGGCGAAAATTCGATAATATAGCCAATCTGGCAAGAACTGTGCGCCTCGGAACACCAGTGAAAAGAGCCATGGAAAACTCTTTTTGAAGCTGTCACCACTCATGTGCTCAAACACCTCTTGGGCGGCGGCGTCGGCTTCCATCAGAAACGGCATTTTGAAGTCATTCTTGTCCGTAAGTTGTGTCTTGATAAAGCCGGGATTGATGACCTGCACCTGCACGCCGGTCTTGTGCAGATCGGCATACATACATTCCGCCAGTGACATCGTCGCGGCCTTGGATGCGGTGTACCCGATCGAACCCGGCAGCCCTCGAAATCCGGTCAGGCTTGAGGTGATCACGATGTGACCCTGATCACGGGCGACCATATCGGGTACGATCTGCCCCATCACCCGCAACAGCCCGGTAAAGTTAACGTCTGCCATTGCCGTCGCTTTTTCGGCGTCCCATTCCGTGGCCCCAAATGGCCAATAGACACCTGCCAAAAAGACAATCCCGTCGATCTGGCCTACTGCCTTGGCCGCCGCAGCGACGCTCGCATCGTCAGCCACATCAATGGTTTGCGCAGAGGCGCGACCGGGCAATGCAGCGACCAGGTCATTCAGTTTATCCTCTGAGCGCGCAGAGACGATCACCTCGGCGCCAGCCCGGCTGAGTTTATGGGCAAGGGCCGCACCCAACCCATCGCTCGCCCCCACAAGCCAATACCGCTTTGATTGCCAGTTCTTCATTACTTCTCCTTGGGGCGGATCGTGGCCACCAGTTCAGCGACCTTAAATCCGAATTTCCGAAACTGGCTGCGATTAACAATTGTTCCGTCTGGGGTAAGATACATCCAGTCGACCGTGTTCAGGACATGTCCGCCCACATCTTCTGGCAGCTTGATCTTATACCGCATTTGCACGGCTGACCCGGCCTGAACACCGCGCCCCTTGCCCGGAACGTCAGGTGCGGCGGCTGTAAAGTGCCCATCCTCGCCCATGGTGATCGTCCATTGGCGAAGCTGGGTCGAGCCGTCGTTGTATCGAAACTCTTCAGCCATCACGCCGGTATCGCCATCCCAGGTGATGTTGAAATCCGCGACAAACGAACTTGTCATCCTGCCCATCGGACCAAAAATAATACCTTCACAGATCATCTCACCATTGAGATGTTCCTTTAGGGAAAACGCGGGGAAACCATCGTCATAGTCTTGCGGGCTCTGGCCGGGAAATTCTGCATATCTCCGGCGCACGAAAACAAGCGAGACTGCAATGCACAGACCGATCATGAACCACAAAAAAGCTTCCATCAGCTATCCCCAATCTCTTTGACGCTGCCCAACAGCGCAATGGCAATTAGTTTCAGCATGCAGGGTACACCGGCATAAAGCCAGATCAGCAGTTGCACTGCTTCTTGAGGGCTTTCGCCAGACCCAGACTGCAATCCCGCACCCTCCAGTAAAGGAAGTAGGGCAACAGCCGCCAAAGCCAATGTGAACTTTGAAACAAACGACCATAAGCCAAAGCCGATGGCCGCTGAGGGTGATATTTTGGCCATACGCGTCGCAAAAAGCGCGGGCAACAACGTCATGTCAGCCCCCAGCACCGCACCAGAGGCCGCGCAGACGATGACGAACAGCCAAACATCCCCTGGACCCAGAAACAGCGCCCCGCCGAATGCCGCAATGCCAAGCACCATCGCAACAAGCAGAATCCGCTTGCCGCCAAATCGCTCGGCAACCAATCCCCAGAACGGTGCCGCAACAGCAGCGCTCAGAAAGAACAAAAGCAGCAAAGGCCCCTCAAAACCAGGTGCCTCCAGCGCGATCTCAACGAAGAAGAGAAAGAGTGTTGAGCTAACGGCAACCGGTGCCGCGTTAAACAGTGCGATCAGCAACAGTGTCCGTGCAATCGGATCGCGCAGGACGGTTGCGAAACCCGTTGTCGTTGGCAGATCGGCGTCCCGCCATTCATCGCGCATGGACCAGACGGCTGCCCCGGCCAGCACGATGAACCCTGCCGCAAATCCGGCAAAGGGAGCGTCAAGCCAAACCCCCAGTCCCACAGGTGTCACAGACGCAACGCAAATGCCCAAAAGCGCGCCCGTTTCGCGCCACCGCGCCAGTTCAAGATGCCCTTTGCCGGGCATCAGATCGGCCTTTGCCACACCTTGGGCATAAAAACAGATTGTCAAAAAACTGAACGCAGAAAAGACCAGGGTCAGCATAGCGCCAAACCAGATCAATGGTGATCCCAAGGGGTTGAGGGCGAACAAACCAAACATCGCCATGGCCATGATGGCGGCGGCAATCCCTACCGCCAATCCGCGTTGGTGGCGCAAAGCTTCTGACAACCTCCCGAGCAACGGATCTTGCACCACATCAAGCAGTCGCAAGCCAAAAAGAACGGCCCCGAGTGCTGCCAACGACACGCCATATTCATCGACAAAGAATTTGGGCGCGTGAATGTAGATCGGCAAACCCGCAGCAGACAGCAAAGCGGCGAACAACGCATAAGACGGCAATCGTTGTGAACGTGCCGTCATCCCCGCGTGACTTCTTTTTCCGGGGGCGTGGGGCGGGGTCGGAAGGTGGCACCCTTCCACCAGAGTTTGACCGCTTGCCAGTGGATCAACGTCAACACCCGCCGCGCCCCAAAAGGACGTCGCCAGAGTGCGTGCAATATTCCCGAATTTGTCAGGGGCTTACGGGTGCCGGTGAGTGTTGCGATCAGGCCGCCATTGCCCGCGGTATAATCGATCCATATCCCAATGCGGTCGTCTCGAATATCAAATCGAAATGTATAAGACCCCGTCACCGGCTGGAATGGCGAGACATGAAATATCTTTGTTGCATGCAGATGATCATCAGCCGCGATGGGGCGCAGATCGTCGTGATGACAGAGATAGCAGTGACGGTCCCCATACGTGTTGGAAACCTCGGCGATGACCGCAATCAATGCCCCGTCACGGCGACAGAGCCAAAAACTGACTGGGTTAAAGACATGGCCCAGAACACGCGGTTGGGCCAAAAGTTCAATCTTATCTACACCCTCCACATTATGTACCAGCAGTACGTCACGCACCCACGGTGCGCCCCGCCCCTGCTTGGGCGCACCGCCATGGTCCACGTCCTGAAGCGATGAAACACCCGCTTTGTTGCGGCCAAACAGCAGGGGCGTGGTTACAGGCACCTCTGCATCGCAAAGCACATAGTCAATGGAATATCGAAACGCATTTTCAACCGCGCCTTTGCGGCCGTGAAACGTATGACCTGCGATATGATCGACTGTTGCCGTCATGGTTCCATCATCACTCTGCTGCCATCGTCAGGCCTGCCGCACCTTCGATGCTGTGTGCAACTTCGACGGCACTGGCCAGCCCGTCTTCGTGGAACCCATTGCGCATCCATGCGCCGCAGAACCAGGTGTTATCTGTGCCATTGAATGTCGCGATTTCCCTTTGTGCCGATAGTGCCGCAAGGTCATAGACCGGATGGCGCAACGTTGTCTGATCATAGATCAACTCTTCGCGGATGGTGCGTTCTGTGTTGAGGGTCACAAAATGCAAGTCGTCCATGGGGATCGGTTGCAGGGAATTCATCCAATAGGTCAAGTCAATCTTGTCAGATTTCGCATTGCCATCTTCGGTATAAACCCAAGAGGCCCAGGTGGATCGGCGTTTGGGCATGATGGAAGTATCGGCATGCAGGGTGATCTCATTCGGTTGATACTTGATCGCACCCAAGCTGCGTTGTTCGTATGGTTTTGCGTCTGTCAGCATCCCGAGCGTGTCATCAGAGTGGGTTGCGAAGATGACCTCGTCAAATTGTTCCCATTCCCCACCCCACGTCTTGATCTCGGCGCCCAATGGCATGCGGCGCACCCCCTGCACAGCGGCGTTCAGGCGAATGTCGACACCCTTGTTGCGCATCGCATGATCCAACCGCGTCACATATTCCTGGGAGCCGCCTTTGACGGTGTACCACTGATGCTGACCCGAATAATTCAGCAACGCGTGGTTTTCGAAAAAATTAATCATCGCATGGGCGGGGAAATCCATGATCTTGTCGGTGGGTGTGGACCAGATCGCGCCTGACAACGGTGCAAGATAATAATCTCGGAAATAGCGCCCAGTGCCCAATAGCGACAAGAACTCGGCGATGGTGAGGTTCTGATCCTTGGCAATTTTCAATGCGTGTTTGTTGAAACGAAAAATATCCCGCAACATGCCTATGAACGCCGGGTTCAATAGATTTCGGCGCTGCGCAAAAACAGCGTCGAGGCTGGTCAGCGCATATTCAAACCGCCCGCCGTCAATGGAGGCCCCAAAGCTCATGTTTGATTTAACCACAGGGACGTCAAGTTCGGCAAAAAGTCCGGCTAGATATGGATAATTGGCATAATTAAAAACGATAAACCCGGTATCTACTGGTTGATCACCGTTTTTTCCCGCTATGACTGTCCTTGCGTGACCGCCAATTTTTTTGCCTGCCTCAAACAATGTTACGCGGTGGTTGCCACCCAACAGATGCGCCGCCCCCATCCCTGAGATGCCGGCACCGATCACGGCGATGTTGCGTTGTTTTTTGGAGGAGGCAAAGGGACCATTGGTCGCTGCTTCGATTGGCATAAGCTATTTTATTCCCGTGCATTCTTAGTCTTTTGCTTAATATACGCACCAACCACACGGATGGATGCAAAAGAGTTTGAAAGAAATTGATCCATCCCGCGATGTGTCACGTATTCTGGATATGAACGCCTCGACACATACATTGCAATCTCGGCCCCGGCCCGCCACTCTGACTGTTGCGGGTCCCTGTGCGTCGTGGGGCGGCAAGTTGTCGGGGTTTGGAAAATTGTCGGTGGAGCAGAAGTCACAGAACGCAGATTGGGTCGCCGAGATGCTGCGCGTTCGGGACCAGAAAGATCGCAAAGCGTTTGCCGCGCTCTTCACCCATTTCGCGCCGCGCATCAAAGGGTTCTTGATCAAGTCCGGTGCCGATGCCGCAATGGCCGAGGAATGTGCACAGGATGTAATGACAACCCTTTGGCACAAGTCGGGTCAATTCGACCCGACGCGCGCCTCGGTTGCCACGTGGATTTTTACCATCGCCCGAAATCGCCGCATCGACATGTTGCGACGGCAGCGGCGTCCTGAACCGGAAGAATTGACATGGGGACCTGAGCCGGAACCGGATCAGGCTGACACGATTACGCTGATGCAAGAAACCGAACAACTCAAGGCGGCGATGATTGCCTTGCCTGATGCGCAGCGTGAGCTGATCGAAAAGGCCTATTTTGGCGATCTTAGCCAAGCTGAAATTGCGAAAATCACCGGTCTGCCGTTGGGCACGATCAAATCCCGTATTCGACTGGCGCTTGAACGTTTACGCCACGCTATGAAGTGAAGGTAACTATGACTATCAGACATCATTTGGATGACGCCACTTTGATGGCTTATGCCGCAGGTACTTTGCCAGAGGCGTTCAACCTCGCCGTTGCGTCACATGTGTCGCTCTGTGATGAGTGCCGGGCAGCTGTCGCAAGTTTTGATGCGGTTGGGGGTGTTTTGATGGACACCGTTCAGGTTGCTGATCTGGCGGATCAAAGCCTCGCACATGCACTGGCACGGTTGGATCTGCCCGAGGCGCAAACGCCACCGCGCAGGGCAATGAAAAAGGGTACGCTGCCGGGCCCGTTGCAAGACTATGTTGGCGGCGATCTGGAAAGCATCAAATGGCGTCCGATTGGCATGGGTGTAAAGCAGGCGATATTGACCACCTCGTCAGAGGCGGTTGCAAGGCTGCTTTTCATTCCGGCGGGTGTTGCGATGCCGGACCACAGTCACGGCGGCACTGAATTGACCTTGGTGTTGCAAGGGGCATTCTTTGATGAAGACGACAGATTTGCCCGTGGTGATATTGAGGTCGCGGATGGCAGCGTAACTCACACACCCATCGCTGACATTGGCGATGATTGCATCTGTCTTGCGGTAACGGATGCCCCGTTGGAATTCAAAAAGTTGTTGCCGCGAATCGTTCAGCGCTTCGTCGGCATCTAACCTTCGGGTTTGGTCAGAGGCACAACATTGACGGAATCCTCAGGGGTCAATTCCTCAAAATCGAAATTGTCCAGACGGGCGGCGCGTTTGCCGGCCCGTTCTGCGGCAGTGCCGATGCCGTCAAGATCGGCACGGGCCTGACCAAAATGCGTGTTCAGCTTGTCCACACGCGAGACCACAAGTTCTACGTCGCGGTGCAATTGCTTGAGCGTCTTGCGGATGGCCCCAGCCTGTTCACGCATGCGGGCGTCTTTGAGGATCGCCCGCATGGTGTTAAGGGTGGCCATGCAGGTGGTCGGCGATACAATCCACACCCGGCAGTCAAAACCATACCGCACCAGTTCAGGAAAATTCGCGTGCAGTTCGGCATAGACCGCTTCTGACGGCAAGAACATCAATGCGCCGTCGGCGGTTTCGCCCTCAAGAATGTACTTTTCCGAAATGGCGTTGATGTGAGCGCGCACCGCAACCTTCATCTGCGCAGCAGCGGCTTTTAGTTCGACTTCGGTCTTGGCCCGGCGCAGTGCCTCGTAGGCCTCTAGTGGAAATTTGCTATCGATCACGATCGGACCGGGCGGGTTCGGCAAATGGATCAGACAATCGGCACGTTTGCCGTTCGACAGAGTCGCCTGAAGGGCATAGCTGTCTGTTGGAAGCGCTTTGGACACGATATCGGTCAACTGGATTTCGCCGAATGCCCCGCGCGTCTGCTTGTTGCTCAGAATGTCCTGAAGGCTCAGCACATCACCGCTCAATTTGGTGATGTTGTCCTGCGCCTTGTCGATAGAGGCCAGACGTTCCTGCAACTGGGTCAGACTTGTCGTTGTCTGTTTGGATGACCCGTGCAGCGTCTCACTCATCCGTTCCTGCATCTCGGCCAACGAGCGTGCGGATTTTGCGGCATTGTCGGCCAGCCGATCCTGCATGTTTTGCTGAACACTGGCCAGCCGCGCCTCCATGCTTTGGATCATCTGCGCCTGGGCATTGGCCTGGGTGTCAGATACGGTTTGCAGCCCCCCCCGCAATTGTTCCTGCCCCGCGCCCAATTGCTGCACGTGGCCGCCCATGATTTGCATTTGTTGGCTCAGCGGGGCCGCCATTCTGGCAGAGCGACCGGCGGCACGCACCGCCATGATCAACAGGATGAAAATGAGCGCCAAAATTGCCGCGCCGCTTAATGCGGCGATTACAAGGGGATCACCCCATTCATATCTTTGCCCTGCGATTTCAATCATGTGCGTCCGAAAAGGCGTTCAATATCGGCCAATTTGAGTTCAACATATGTCGGGCGACCATGGTTGCACTGACCCGAATGCGGTGTCGCTTCCATCTCGCGCAAGAGCGCATTCATTTCCTCGGCGCGCATCCAACGTCCGGACCGGATCGAGCCATGGCACGCGATGCGACTGAGGATCGATTCGATCTTGGCCTGCACGATATTGCTTTCGTTTTGATCTGCAAGTTCATCGAGGACATCCATGATCAAGGCCCGCGCATTCACCGGGCCAAGAATGGCAGGCGTTTCGCGCACGGCGATCGCATCCCCCCCAAATGCTTCGATGCCAAGACCCAAGCGCGCCAGATCGTCAGCACATTCCAGCAGCCGGGCGGAATCGCCGGCGGAAAGTTCAACGATCTCGGGGATCAGCAACGCCTGCGCGGCGACACCATTTTCCGCCATCTGGTGCTTGAGCTTTTCATAGACCAGTCGTTCGTGCGCGGCGTGTTGGTCAACGATTACCATGCCAGTGGCGGTCTGCGCGATGATGTAATTTTCATGCACCTGGCCGCGCGCGGCCCCCAGCGGGTGATGTGTCGCGTCATTTTCTGTCTGTTCTGACTCTTGTGCCGCGCCTACGACCCGCCCCCACATGCCGGCCGTTTCCGCAAAGCCGGGCGCTTGCGTGGTATAGGCTGTGATCCGTGCGCCAGCGCTGGGGCGTTCCATCTGGTAGACACGCGCGCCAGTCGGCTCTGGCCTCATTGCGCCCAATGTGGCCCCGGCAACCGTCGTTGAGGCACGATGTCCGGCCTCGGCCAACGCATGGCGCAGTGCCGACACAATCAGCCCCCGCGCCAACCCGGGATCACGAAAGCGGACCTCGGATTTTGCCGGATGGACATTCACATCGACCAGTTTCGGATCGCAATCCAGAAACAACGCGGCAGCAGGATGGCGATCGCGGCTCAGGAAATCGAAATAGGCACCGCGCAATGCGCCAACCATCAGTTTATCCCTGACCGGACGGCCATTCACGAAGAGATACTGCATCACTGCAGACCCGCGTGAATATGTCGGTAGGGCGGCAAAACCGGTCAGGTGAAGCCCCTCGCGCGTTGCATCAATGGGCAGCGCGTTATCTGCAAATCCGCGCCCCAGAACCTGTGCCAGCCGTCCCTGCAATGCATCGAACATATCACCTTGTTCTGCCGCGGCGCGGAACACCTCGCGTCCAGAACCGTCGCCCGATACATCGCGCAACACAAATTGAACGAACGGTTCCGCCATCGCCAGACGTTTGATCACATCACCAATTGCCTGCGCCTCTGCGCGGTCCGTGCGCAAGAATTTCAACCGCGCTGGTGTGGCAAAGAATAGATCGCGCAGCGTCACAACGGTGCCCCCGTTTAACGCAGCGGGGCGAACGGGTGTGGCCTGACCCCCATTCACCGCAATTTCGGCACCGTCATGGCCGGCGGCCCGGCTGGCAATTGTAAGACGACCAACAGCCCCAAGGGACGGCAACGCTTCGCCCCTGAATCCGAACGAGTGAATGTTCAGCAGGTCAGATCCGTCGATTTTGGAGGTCGCATGTCTGGACATCGCCAGCGTCAGATCACCCGGTGCCATCCCGCATCCGTCGTCTGTCACCCGGATCAGGGTCTTGCCGCCATCGCTATATTCGACGGTGATCCGCTGGGCACCCGCATCGATGGCATTTTCCACCAGCTCTTTGACGGCAGATGCCGGGCGTTCAACCACCTCGCCCGCTGCAATGCGGTTCACGGCGGCTTCATCCAGTTGACGGATGATGGGCTGCGTTTCGCTTATATTGGGGTTTGGACGGGCCATACCGCTAGACCTAGCATATCTATTGGCGATTCTTCCAGCGGTGGAACATAGTTATCCACGGCTAATTTGGCGGCAGATCCGCAACAGTCTGGCCTTTGGTCTGACCGCGCAATAGCCATCGGGCCGACCCTGTTAAGGATCGGCCCGATGCCAGAATGGCTGCTTTTGCGCGCTGTGTTTTTTATTATCCTGGAATTATCAGGCGCTGGCCAATCTGAATGAGATCAGGTGATTTGAGAAGGGGACGGTTTGCCTGAAAAATACGGTGATAGTCACTGGGACGCCCGTAAAACTGGAGCGAGAGATAGGCAAGACTGTCACCCGGCTCGACCACATAAATGCGCTTGCCTTCGATCTCGCGGGTCTTGGCGCGTGACGCGGCAAAGGCACGGCGGCTCATTTCCCGAGCAGCCTCTGCGCCCTCCTCAGTACCATCCTCGGCCAATGAGGTCTGAACCAGATTGAACAGCAGCGTGTCCATATCGACGTTGCCGTCCGCCGTGTTCAATGACGCAGGGAGTTCGATACGGCCCTCGTCCGCTGCTTTTTGCAGCAGATTTGCCATTGTTTTGCTGGTCAGGTCAGCATTGATTGTTTTAAGGACGATCCGATCCTGAGCGTTCTCAGTGTTGACGCTGACGGTGTATACACCTGCCAGAACACCCTCACGCAGCATACGCAACTTGTTGCGGCTGACGATGGCCAATGCTTCACGGGATTTGGCTTTGCGTTCATCCTCAGTCAGCTTACCCACAGTGCGGATTGGCATCAGACCTTGCAGAATTGAGGCCTCAAGGTTCGGGAACTGAGGGTCGTTGCGCAATGCATCGCCCGTTGGTGACAGCAGGTCTGGGGACTGCTGACGTGTCACTTCCTGCTCAAGGCTGGCCGCGACAAATATTTCAAGGTCAGAAGGTGTCGGGTCGGTCGGTGCAACAAAGGCAATAGATGCGACAGGTTCGCTTGGTCCGGCAAATTGCACTGAGGACATGATGCCAAGCACGAATGTCAGAACCGCTACGAGACTGACCGCCGCGATTGTTCCGTTAAAACGCATTGCCCGACGGTATGCCGCATTTTCATCCAACGTTTCGGGAACATCGTAGCTTTTAAAGATGATGGGTGGCGAGGTCGGATCAGGAAGGCCATGCATGCTCATGAGGTGACTTCTTTTATACTAAAGCCCAAGATCGCCCAAACCTGCATGCCACCGCGATAATATCGGATTTTGCTGGCAGGATACCCTTCGTCCAAGAGATTTCTGACCAGTTTTCCTGCGTCATCCGCGCTTGGCCCATTGTCATACACCAGCAGTTCGCGGGCATCTGCAAACGTGAACACGCCGTCGAGTTCGTGCGCACCAAGGGCTCTCAGGATCTCGTCCTTGAATTCATTTTCTGGCGAAAGCGTCGCAAAAGGAAGGCTTACAGTGCCGGGAATGAAACCCTTGGCCCGATCAGCCGGCATGCGTGCATCCACCATCAATCCGGTGTTGCCTGCGACTTCATTCACCAGAAAAGCAAGCACATCGAGCTCGCCAAACGTTTCTATCCCATCTGCGATAACCATCGGCGCGATACAGGGCTCGCCACATTCTGCACCATTGGTCGAAAA
This sequence comes from Sulfitobacter sediminivivens, assembly GCF_042611115.2. NCBI lineage: Bacteria > Pseudomonadati > Pseudomonadota > Alphaproteobacteria > Rhodobacterales > Roseobacteraceae > Sulfitobacter > Sulfitobacter sediminivivens. The sequence goes on along the minus strand of NZ_JBHGAR020000002.1, from coordinate 14,840 downwards.
ACGTGTGGCAATGCGAGCAGGCTCTTGGTTTTCTCGACTGATGTTCACACGTTCGCCGTTGAAAATGAACGACGCTTTGGCTTCTTTGAATATGTCTTGTGCTGTAACTACGCCGCTGGCGAGGCAAAAAATTGCAAATAGCGTTGCCGCCAACCTTAACATGATATCGTCCCCCCAGACGCACTACCAGATATAGTTGCGCTGGCCAGCAAGCCGCGCACCCCTTGGATTGTGGGCTACATATAGTCAAATGATGATTCGGAGGTCAAAGCAAAAACGAATCACTTTGGCAAAAATGTCGAATCAGCGGAACAGTGAGTCGAATTGGCATCTATATTCGTCAGTGTGACGACATTGACCTTGGCTCGATGGCCTCTAACATGCCCCTTTCAACTTGACATGGCCAAGAGGAGGAAACCGAGATGTCTGCTGGATATTTGACCACTCATGTCCTTGATACGGCCCGTGGGCTGCCTGCGGGCGGGATGACAATCACTCTTTATCGGATTGACGGGGCGAACCGTCTCAAGCTTGCGACGGTACAGACGAATTCTGATGGGCGCACAGAAACGCCAATCTTGCCAAAGGGGCAATGCGTCACCGGCACGTATGAGTTGGTTTTTGATGCCGGTGCCTATCTCGATCGATCCGGGGCCACGCCGGAAAGCCCTCGGTTCCTAGACGAAATACCGATCCGATTTGGGATATCTGATACGGAGGCGCATTATCACGTGCCGCTTTTGTTGTCGCCGTTCGGTTTTTCAACCTACCGGGGCAGTTGAACCGCGCAGACGATGCGGGCCAAAAAGCGCTGCGCACCCCAAAAGAACACCTGAGACCGTGGCAATCATACCTGCCGCAGAAACACTGTCGGCAAAACCGATCCACAAAGGGCCGTACCCCGCCAGAACATACCCTATAACTGCCGCCACTGTGGCAAAGACCACAGACCATGCCACCTGATGTTCCAGTCGATTGGTCATCAGCCGTGCTGCTGCTGGCGGACAGATAAACATCGCGATCACAATGATGCTGCCAACTGCATCAAAGGCCGCAACCGCCGCGATTGCCGCCATGATCACCAGCGCCAGCCCCAGTGGACTGGTGCGCAGGCCGATGGTCCGCGCGAAGCCTTCGTCAAATGTGCTGATTTTGAGCGGCCGCCAAAACACGAAAATAAACAGTGCAACAGCCACCAGTGTGATGGCCATACGTGGCAGTTCAACCGGCAAGCCAGCCAACGCAACAGGATCCAGCAAGGATTGCCATCCGGTCGCGTCCAACCAGATCAGGCTTTCCAGATTACCGTAAAGCGCATGTTCAACATCAAGATGGACGCTGCTGGTATCAGACTGCTCCAGCAGCAGGACGCCACCTGCGAACATGGATGTAAAAATAACGCCCATCGCGGCACCGGCTTCGATCTTGCCCAGACGCCGGACCGCCTCAATCGCGATAACCGCCACCACGGCGGCCCCGGCGGCCCCCAGCAACATGGGCCATGTGGTCACAACCCCCGTCACAAGAAACGCAACAACGATACCCGGCAGGACAACGTGGCTGATCGCATCCCCGATCAACGCCTGACGTCGTAACACCAGAAAATTGCCCGGCAATGCGCAGGCCACAGCAACGAAAATGCCCGTCAGCATCGGCACCAGCGACAGGGGAACAAATTCCACGCCGCTCATGCCGGCACCACGGCGCGCAGGTCAATGCGGCTGTCCACTTCGGTGATTTGGTCGGGGGTGAGCACTGTTTCGATCTCGGTCAGCCCGTCATAGAACGATGCGGCAGCTTCAAAGGCGGGATCCCTGCGGATGATCTGCCACCGGGTTTCGTCACGCAGCGCCTTTGTCGCACGTGCGCGTCCTTCCTTTGTCGCAACGCCATCGGGCAATGCCCACCCTTGGGCCCGCAGCAGCCGAAGCGTGAGGCGCTCGTATATCGGTTGCCCATGCGCCAGCGCCAGCAACCCCTGCCGCAAATGAACCCTGCGTTGATATGCGGTGTGGCGCAGCACTGCCGACGCAACGCCGCGACCGGGGGCCAGCAACAATGATACAGCGAAAAAGCCGAACCCAACCAAAACGATAATGGGTCCGGTTGGCATGTCTGGCAAAGATGCAGAGAGTGCGGCACCAATGTAGGCCGACATGCCCCCCAGCACCCCAGCAATCAGCACGACATGATCGGTCCGTTCGGTCCAAAAGCGGGCCGTCACGGGCGGGATGATCAGCAAGGCCACAATCAAGATCAGTCCAACTATTTTCAGCCCCACAACTGTCACCGCCAGCACCAGCCCCATCATCGCGAGATCAGTGCGCCTCACATTCTGCCCTAATGAAATGGCAAAATCGGGATCAAACGACGCAAGTGTGAGCGGGCGACGCATCAAGAGTACCAGCGCCAGTGTGACCGCAGCGGACCCCGCAATCACCAATGCGTCGGCGCGTAACATCCCCGCAGTTGAGCCAAGCAAAAACCCTTCAAGCCCGGCCTTTTGTCCCGCGCTCATCGTCTGGATTACCGTCAACAACACGATACCAAATCCGAAAAACACCGACAGAACAGATCCAATCGCCGCGTCTTCGGCCAATCGCGTGCGCGTCGTGAGCCAGGATACCAACAGCAATCCAGTTGCCGCAGACAGGGCCGCACCACCCAGCAAGCCCACCAGATTGCGTCCCTCGCCGCCCAGCGCCACCATCAGCATAAACGCCAGCGCGACACCCGGCAGCGTGGCGTGGCTGATTGCATCACTGACCAGTGCGCGTTTGCGCAAGAAAAGGAATGTTCCACCTACACCGGCCGCCATACCCAAAAGGGCCGCACCAAGCGTCACCAGCGTGGCGTTATACCCCAGTTGAAGCGTCAGCGCGTCCCAGATCATATGAGCTTCAGCGCCTCCATCTGTGGGGCGGCCAGACGCCCGCCATAGGCGTCTTGCAACGTCTGGGTCGTGAATGTTGTTGCTACTGGCCCTTCGGCCACACGGCGGGTGTTGATCAGAAAAACATTGTCAAAATACTCCGTAACAGTGCTGAGGTCATGATGCACTGCAACAACCGTTTTACCGGCATCACGCAAGGATTTCAGGACGGCGATAATCGCTTTTTCGGTGGCGGCATCGACCCCTGCAAAAGGCTCGTCGAGCAAATACAGATCCGCATCCTGCGCCAGCGCGCGTGCCAAAAAGACACGCTGTTGCTGACCACCTGAAAGCTGACCAATTTGGCGCGTGGCAAAATCCTCCATTCCGACACGGTCCAGACATCCCTTTGCCTTTTCGCGATGGGCGGGCCGTACCCGACCCAAAAGACCAAGCTGTGGATACAGCCCCATCAGCACCACGTCGATCACCCGCGTGGGGAAATCCCAGTCCACAGAGGCCCGTTGCGGCACGTAAGCGATGCGGTGGCGCTGGTCTTCAACTGGTTTGCCGTAGATCGTGGTCGTCCCAGCCAGAGGTTTGAGGATGCCCAATGCCGCCTTCAGCAAAGTGGATTTCCCTGCCCCATTCGGCCCGATGATCGCTGTCATCTTGCCTGTCTCGACCGTCATATCTACTGAGAAAACAGCGGGCTTCTGACCATATGAAACCGTCATGCCACGTAGTGCCAGCGGGCTGTTCTCGCGGTTCACTTTAACGGGGTCTGCGTCTTGGGTTGTGGCCAGTTCAACACTCATTGATCAGCTTCCCTGCGCCAGTTTTCCCTGCATCCCAGATGCCGGGATATCAGCGCCCAACGCAGTCGCGATGGTGGTGACGTTGTGGTCAATCATGCCAATATAGGTGCCCTCATAGGTGCCATCGGACCCCATTGCATCACTGAAAAGCGATCCGCCAATCCGCACCTCGTGCCCCTGTGCGCCAGCCCCTTCGATCAAGGCCCGCATGTTGCGGTCCGAGACTGAGGTTTCCACAAAAACGGCCCCTATTTTGCGGGCCACTAGGTCATCAACCAACTCGCTGATCCGGTTCAGGCCAGCTTCGCTTGCTGTCGAAATGCCCTGAATGCCAATCACCTCAAACCCAAACGCCCGTCCGAAATAACCAAATGCATCATGGGCAGTGACCAGAACACGCTGATCTTCAGGTACTTTGGTCAGCGCGTCATCAGCATAGGCCGCCAGCGCCGTCAGTTCTGACTGATAGGTGCTGGCATTTTGCGCAAAGGCATCCGCATGCTCTGGGCGCGCCGCTGACAAGGCCGCAGTAATTTCGCTTACAACACCCTGCCACGTGGTGGGGTCCATCCACACATGCGGATCAAATCGCCCGTCATAAGACGGATGGCTCAGCAAACTATCCTTTGGCAAGGCTTCTGCGACCGCCACGACGGTGCTTTTGCCAGCGAGCTCTTCAAAGAACCCCTCCATCTGCGCCTCAAGGTAAAGTCCGTGCCAAAGCACCAGATCGGCGCGGGTCATGGCAACGATATCACTGCGGGTCTGGCGGTATCCGTGCGGATCGACGCCCGGCCCCATCAGGGCACGAACTGTTACCAGATCGCCGCCGATCCGGCGGGCGGCATCGGCAATCATGCCCGTGGTCGCCACGATCGCAAGGGTATCAGCGGCCCGGACCAGCGAGGCTGAGCTGATCAAAGCCATGCCCCCCAACAGGGTGGCGCGTCGGGTCAACATAGGTGATGCAAAATTTCTTTTCATGATCTCTATATGAGAATAATTCGCAACTAAGTCAATCTAGTTGCGAATTATTATCAATCTCGATTGGCAGTCAGAACGAGATATCAAACCGCGCGCCCTGATCCGATGGCACAAAGACGATCTTACCGCCGTGTGCGCCCAGCAATGCTTGCGCTATCGGCAAGCCCATGCCCGTACCACCTTCGGTCCGGGTGGTGGTGAAAAACGGATCAAACAACCGCGACTGGTTGCCGGGGGCCACGCCCGTGCCATCATCTGTGACCCGCAGAACCCCTTCAGCCCAGCATAGATCAAGGCGTGACGCCCCGTGACTTGCTGCGTTCTGTGCAAGCTGGGTCAGAACCGCCCGGAGATCATCCGCAGAAATGGGCAATGTGCCACACTGCACGACATTTGTGTCGATACCAGTGAGCGTTGCCGCCACCTCGGCAAGCTCCGCATGCCCTCCCGCACGTTCCGGCCCTGCGGCGGCATGTGCGCGCATATCGCTCAGCAAATGTTCCATCCGAGTCGCTGCTTCTTCAATCGTTGCGGCCAGCGCTACGCGGTCCTTTTTGTTCACATCGCCCTGCAGCAATTCTGCCGCCCCGGTAATGGCGGTAAGCGGTGATTTAAGCTCGTGGGTCACGTGGTTTGCGTAGGCCCGCAAGCCAGAGGCGCGATTGTGCAAGGTATTGCCCATATCAATGACACTTTGTCCCAAATCGCTGAACTCCGGCGTGCCAAAATGCACCGGCAACGGCGCATCCACCCGTCCCGCCTTCATGGCGCGGGCATGGGCCGTCAGCGCATAAACCGGTCGCAACACCAGACGCCACTGCAGAAAGCCTAGGATTGTCGTCGACAGAATCGCCATCCACGCAATCAGCCAGGCCGTTTCTGCCCAACCCAGCACATTCCCCGCAACCCTGAAATACCCGATACCGATAAGCGGCACGCCCAGCACAGCGGCCAGAGTGCCCCCCACCACCAAAGCCAGGGGCGGGCGCCATTTGCGTCTCACGCGCTGCGGCATGGTCCCATCCTGATGCCAACGCCATGTATCGTCTCGATCGCATCAACGCAGCCTGCATCCGCTAGTTTGGCACGTAAATTGCGCAGATGGCTGTCCACAGTTCGGTCCGAGACATGAACATACACGCCATAAACGGCGTCAGTCAGCGAAGGCCGAGGAACAACCTGATCGGGCCGCATCATCAGATGGTTCAAAATGCCCATCTCGCGAGCGGTCAAAGCAACCGGAGCACCATTCACGAGACACCGATGGCGCGCCGGATCAATTGCGAGGCTACCGGTCTGCAACACACCCTGCCCGTTCGTGTTGACCGGTCCCGCGCCGCTGCGCTTGAGGATCGCTTTGATCCGGGCGACCAGTTCGCGGGGTGAAAACGGCTTGGTCACGTAGTCATCACCGCCTAGTTCAAACCCCAAAACGCGGTCGATCTCGTCATCGCGTGCCGTCAGGAACAGAACAGGAGTCTGGTCGCTGACCCGCAATGTGCGGCAAACCTGCAGCCCGTCCATTTCCGGCAATCCGAGGTCCAGCACGATCAGATCAAACCGCCCGGACCCTGCCTTTGCCAATCCTTCGGTGCCATCGCCTGCCTCACTTGTTTGCATCCCCGCCTGTCGCAGGGCGATCGAAATCACATTTCGGATGTGTGGATCATCATCGACAATCAGAATGTGCGACTTCACGGGGCGACCTCGGCTTGCATGTCCCGCAGGCTACTCAGGGCGCGCCAATTGCGAAAGCCCCATTCGCGCCAGTCTTGCGGGGCTCTGACCCGGTATCGTGCGTGGCAAAGGGGTCGGCCAAGCTTGAACTCATGTGCTGCAATGATTGGTTGGGCCGCATCTCCCAGCCAGCACAGGTGATAGGTGTCGCGTTGCACCGGATGGCTCAGATTGTAACGCGCGATCACCGCATCGAAACTGACCAGCGCACAGACATACAGCACAACACCCGCCATTGCCCCGCCGCGCAGCATCAGCCAGCCGTTGCGATGCCGCCGCCAGACCTGCCAAAGGATCAACGCCAGCCCCCCTGCGACCAGACCCATCCAGATCGCGGCGGCGACCCGCAGATGCGTCAGACCGTACACCTCTACGTAAAGCTCAAGGCGCACCAGTGAACTGACCACCAGCATCACGTTTTGGGCAACCCAAAACATCAACAAGGCGCGAAGCATCCGATTGCCATCGGTCCAGCGTCGCGTCAGCAGGGCAAATCCACCCGCCAGCAAGGCGGTGATCACCAAAGGATAAGCGCCCCGATGCGCATATTCTGCATAGGTGATGCCCTCTGGCAGGCCCACGCCGCCATAAAGATAGATCACATCCATCGCGGTCTGCAGCGCAAAGACAGCGTTGAACAAAACCAACGCCCGCGTCACCGATGCCGGATTGATGATGCCCTGCCGCGCTGGGCCCATCTTGTGGGCACGTGGCACGGCCCGCAGACGCTCGCGCATATTTGTCAGCGATAGGGCCGTCCAGATCACCGGCAGCAGGCAAAGCCAAAAGAGCAGCCTGTCTTCATTTGGCAACGCGATGTCTATGCGCCAAACCGCATCTGCCCAGCCTTGGGCAATCGGGTTTGCCTCAAGCAACAACAGCAAAAAGACCAGCCCAAGCGTGATCGGCACAAGCCATCCCATCAGCATCCGCTGAACCAGCGCGGCCAAGCCGGCACCATCTTTGTGTCGCAACATATGCCCGGCATCATCGAATGTTTGCCGCAAACCCATTGGCCACAACCGCAACGCACCGCTGCCAAGTTCCGCCGGGTTCAACCCCGCCAGCAGCGCCAACATCGCTGAAATGCCACAGATCGCGATCAACAACGACAGGGGCTGGACAAGCTCGACCAACGGCAACAATGCCAGCACGCTGCCACCGGCCACCAGACCAAACCTTTGGCCGCTGATCTGTTTACCGGCAACCCATAACGCCGCCACTAAAATTGCCGCACCAAAAACCGCCAGCGACAGGCCGGGAAAAACCTGCCAAACCAACACGTCGCCGAGCGCGATCAAGGGTATCAGCAGGGCAAGCCGCCCCGTTTGCGGTGTTTTTGATGCTGCCTCTGGATCCCGCGTGTCGGCCCGAGTATTGCCATTCATCCACCAACCATCCTGCTGCATTGCCAGCGGCACACCCCGGATCAAAAAAGTTTTCATAATTCACTGCCTTCATTGTCGAATTTCTGATCTTTGTTCTGACAATCCGATGTGCAGGAGCTGAGGCGCGCTTGCGCATTTTTCGTGCAAATGACATCGCGGCAGTGCACGGCAGAGGCATTGCCAAAGGGGGCGTTTGCGTGGCACTTTGAATACCTGACCGACCCGGAGATGCCCCATGGCCACCCAGATCACCACCGCCCAATCCGCTGCTGCGACCACAACCCAGTCGCATCTGCCGCAAGTGACAGAACCCCGCAATCCGGGCATGCCTCTTGATATGGATTGGGTCCGCACTGTGCAGGCGAATACATCTGCCATCGAACGGCGCGCGGCATCGCTGCCTTCACGCAGGTCCGTGAAAAAGCAGCATCAGGCGGCGTGGCTGTTGCGCGCAATCACCTGCATTGATCTGACGACGCTGTCTGGCGATGACACCGCGCGCCGGGTTGCACGCCTGTGCGCCAAGGCCCGTCAACCGGTGTCACCGGCCCTGCTTGATGCCCTTGGTATGGGGCCGATCACCACCGGTGCGGTCTGTGTCTATCATGAGATGATCCCGGCCGCGAAAGCCGCCCTGAGCGGTACGAATATTCCCATCGCGGCCGTCTCAACGGGCTTTCCTGCGGGATTGTCGCCGCTGGAACTGCGGATCAAAGAGATTGAAATGAGCGTGGCCGCAGGAGCGTCTGAGATCGACATCGTCATCTCGCGGCGGCATGTTTTGTCGGGCGATTGGCAGGCGCTCTATGACGAAATGCAGGCTTTCCGGATCGCGTGCGGCGATGCGCATGTCAAAGCGATCCTTGCCACGGGCGAATTGGGCAGCCTGCGCAATGTCGCACGGGCATCGCTTGTCTGCATGATGGCTGGCGCCGATTTCATCAAGACCTCAACCGGCAAGGAAACGGTGAACGCGACGCTGCCTGTCAGCCTCGTGATGATCCGCGCCATCCGCGACTATCATGACCGCACCGGGGTGCGCGTTGGGTACAAACCTGCGGGCGGCATTTCCAAGGCCAAGGATGCGATCACCTATCTTGCGCTGATGAAAGAAGAACTGGGGAACCGGTGGTTGCAGCCGGATCTCTTCCGTTTTGGTGCCTCGTCCTTGCTCAATGACATTGAACGCCAACTTGAACACCACATTACCGGCAACTATTCCGCCGGGTATCGCCACGCGACAAGCTGAGGGCTGTAACATGACCATTTCCGACATTTTCGAGACCATGGACTATGGCAAGGCCCCGGAATCGGCGGCTGATGCACTGGCTTGGCTGGTCGATATGGGCGACCGCTTTGGTCATTTCATTGATGGGGCCTTCACCGATCCGGCCAATGGTTTTGACAGCAAGAACCCGGCGACGGGCGAGGTGCTGGCAACAATAAGCCAAGCCACACAAGCGGATGTGGACGCCGCTGTAAAAGCCGCAAGAAAGGCGCAACCCAAGTGGGAAAAACTTGGCGGTCACGGCCGCGCGCGGTATCTTTATGCGCTCGCACGGCTTTTGCAAAAGCACAGCCGCCTCTTTGCAGTTCTCGAAGTCCTCGACAATGGCAAGCCGATCCGCGAGGCGCGTGATATCGACGTGCCATTGGCGCAACGGCACTTTTACTACCACGCGGGCATGGCGCAGTTGATGGAAAGCGAACGGCCGGATGCAGAAGCCCTGGGTGTCTGCGGTCAGATTATCCCTTGGAATTTCCCGCTGCTGATGCTCGCATGGAAAGTCGCACCTGCCTTGGCGATGGGCAATACAGTGGTGCTGAAACCCGCCGAATACACATCTTTGACCGCCCTGCTGTTTGCAGACATCTGCCGTCAGGCGGGCCTGCCCAAGGGGGTGGTGAACATCGTCACCGGTGATGGCACGGTGGGCGAGATGATCGTGAATTCGGATGTCGACAAGATTGCCTTCACAGGCTCCACCGCCGTGGGCCGCCGCATCCGCGAGGCAACTGCTGGCACCGGCAAGGCTCTCACCTTGGAGCTGGGCGGGAAATCCCCCTACATCGTGTTTGACGATGCTGATCTGGATTCCGCTGTCGAAGGATTGGTTGATGCCATCTGGTTCAATCAGGGGCAGGTCTGCTGTGCCGGATCGCGCCTGCTGGTGCAGGAGCCCGTTGCCGATGCTTTCTATGCCAAATTGCGGGCCCGAATGGCCAAACTGCGCGTCGGTGATCCTTTGGATAAATCCATTGATGTGGGTGCCTTGGTGGATCCGGTGCAGTTGAAATCGATCAGCGATATGGTCAGCGCCAATACGGCTGGCGAAAAATTCGTGGCTGACACGGCGATGCCCGGACAGGGATGTTTTTATCCTCCGACGCTGATTACCGGACTGAACCCCGCTGATACGCTGATGCAGGAAGAGATATTTGGCCCTGTGCTGGTTTCGACCACCTTCCGCACCCCGTCTGAGGCCGTGGAACTGGCCAACAACACCCGCTACGGGCTGGCGGCAACGGTCTGGTCCGAGAACATCAATCTGGCGCTGGATATCGCCCCGAAACTGGCCGCGGGCATTGTCTGGGTCAATGGCACCAACCTGATGGACGCCGCAGCCGGGTTTGGTGGCGTGCGCGAAAGCGGGTTTGGACGTGAAGGTGGTTGGGAAGGTCTGGCGGGATACACCCGTCCCAAGGGCCAGCAAAAGCCGCTGAAGCCGATTGAGCCGATGGCAGGTGACGGCACCCCTGCCGATCCGATTGATCGCACCGCGAAACTCTACATTGGTGGCAAGCAAGCGCGTCCCGATGGCGGCTATTCCGCGCCGGTTTGGGGCAAAACCGGTGCGTTGCTGGGGCATGCATCGCTTGCCAATCGCAAAGACGTGCGCAACGCGGTTGAGGCGGCGCATGCGGCGAAGGGTTGGTCCAAAACGACCGGGCATCTGCGCGCCCAAATCCTGTATTACATCGCCGAAAACCTTGCCGCACGGGCCGACGAATTCAGTCACCGACTGGATGCGATGCAAGGCGGAAGGCACGGCAAAAACGAAGTCGAAGCCAGCATCAAACGCCTTTTCACCTATGCCGCATGGGCCGACAAATTCGATGGGCAGGTCCACGGCGTTCCGATCCGGGGTGTCGCGATGGCGATGAAAGAACCCATTGGTGTAATTGGCGCAGTTTGCCCCGCCGAGGCCCCCCTACTGGGTCTGATTTCGTGCATGGCACCGGCCATCGCGATGGGCAACCGGGTGGTGCTTGCCGCCTCTGAACCGTTCCCCCTGTCCGCCACTGATTTTGCGCAGGTGATTGAGACTTCTGATGTGCCCGCAGGTGTGGTCAACATCCTGACCGGTCCGCAAAGCGACATTGCAGAGGCGATGGGCCGTCACATGGATGTCGATGCGGTCTGGTGTTTTGGGCCTGCCGACTTAAGCAAAACGATTGAACACGGCGCTGCGGGCAATCTAAAACGCACATGGGTCAACCATGGCTTTGCGCGTGACTGGATGGGGCAAGCGGGCGAAGGGCGCGCATTTCTTGAAGCCGCGACAGAGGTCAAGAATGTCTGGGTGCCCTACGGGGAATAAATCTAGGCCCAAGCTGGCGAATAAATGCAAAACGGCCTTGGCCTACTCAAAGCCAGGGCCGTATTTAACACAGCAAATTCCCCATTAACCGATGGTCGTAGGGCATCAATTTCCGGCAGTGGTTTCAAGACCGACCGGCTGACCCACGACCACAAAATGTAACCCCTCTGGGTCAAGCAATTCATCCGCCAGGCGTTTCACATCATCCAGCGTGACCGCCTCAACCTTTTCGTTGCGGGTCGCAATGTAATCAATCGGCAGCCCCAGCATCTGCATCCCAACGAGGATGCTGGCAATCGGACCGTTGCCATCAAAACGCAACGGATAAGACCCGGTGATAAAGGTCTTGGCATCGCGCAATTCCGTTTCTGTCACGCCGTCACGGGCCAGCTTGGCCCATTCATCGCGGATCACGTCAATGGCGTCGGCGATCCGGTCATTGGCCGAACTGACCGACCCCATATACGTCTCTGCCAAATCGCGAGGCACCAGATAGGAATAGACCCCATAGGTCAGCCCGCGCTTTTCGCGCACCTCGTTCATCAGGCGGCTTTCAAAGGATCCGCCACCCAGGACATGATTAAGGATGGTGGCCGCGAAAAAATCAGGGTCGCTTTGTTTGATCCCTTTTTGGCCAAACAGCGCCACAGATTGCGGTGTGGCAAAATTCACTACTGTGACACCGGGTGGGATGGTGACCTCGGCACGCGGCGGCATTGGCGCACCTGTTTGCGGCAGATCGCTCAACAGATCATCCATCAGCACCCCAAGTTCTTCGGGCGTGATGTCCCCGACGGCACCAATGTAAATGCGGTCACGTGCCAATACCGCATCATGGGCTGCGATCAGATCATCACGGGTCAGCGCCGCAACGCTGTCCGGTGTTCCGTTGAGCGATGAGGCATAGGGGTGATCGCCAAATACGATACGATTGAAGGTTTCACTGGCAATATCATCAGGGTCCTTTTGATCCGATTGGATGATTGACAAAACCTGCCCCCGCACACGATCAATGGCTTCCTGATCAAAGCGCGGCTCTTGCAAAGCAGCCCGCAACAGCGCGACAGACGCCTCACTATTTTCCGTCAGAAACCGGGCCGAGATCGATAGGGAGTCATCAGACACATCAAATCCAAAGCTTGTGGCCAGCGCCTCGGATGCGCGGCTGAACGCGCGCGCATCCATGTCGGCGGCACCTTCCTCAAGTAATCCGGTCATCAGATTGATGGCACCGCGTTTGCCGGGCGCATCCAGCGAAGCACCACCGCGAAAACGCAGTTCCAGCGCGACAAATGGGATTGAATGTTCCTCAACCAGCCAAGCGGTCAGGCCACCGGGGCTGGTGACCGATTGAATGTTCACCTCTGCACGGGCTGGCAATGCCGCGATCAACATTAGGAAAAGTGTCGTTACCACTCTCATTGCGCAGCTCCCTCTTTCATTAACCATCCAGTGACGGACGCACGGCGGTCAAAAACAGCGGCGGCGGCCTGCATGATATCTTCGGCACTCACAGCTTCGAGGATCTTGGGCCAATCCTGCACGTCGCTCACTGTCAGTCCGATGGCCAGCGCCCGACCATACCGGCTGGCAACCTGATCTGCATTGTCGCGCGCATAGATCTGCTCCGCGCGGATCTGCAACTTGATCCGGTCCAACTGCTCTGCATCGACGCCTTCCTGAAGGAAAGCGGTCAGCGTCTCGTCCAAGGCATCTTCGGCATCCTGCAGGCTGGTGCCGGCGGTCGGGACCACGACCAGATCAAAGGTCGTGTCATCCAGCGCTGTCCCATCATAAAAAGCACCGGTATAGGTCGCGATTTGCCTGTCAAACTGCAGCTTTTCGGTCAGGTAGGATGTCGTGCCACCCCCTAAAATCTCGCTGAGAATGGTCAGGGCGGCCGCCTGTTCCTGCGCGCCTGTGTCACGCTCTGGCGCAAGGTAGGAACGGCTGACATAGGGCTGCGCCACCCGTGCGTCCCGAAACAGCAAACGGCGTTCTGCGGTTTGCGGAGGCTCCTCGGTCCGCAACCGTTCCGGCAAATCAGGATTGGCGGGGATCGCACCATAGTATTTTTCGGCGAGCGCTTTCACCTCGTCCGGTCTCACATCACCGGAGACCACCAAAATCGCATTATTGGGGGAATAGTAGAGCCCATAAAATGACAGCGCATCTTGCAGATCGAGCTGCTCCATCTCGTGCTTCCAGCCGATAATAGGTGTGCCATAACGATGGTTAAGGTATTGGGCTGCCTTCAGTTGTTCATTAAACAGCGCGCCGGGACTGTTTTCAGTGCGTTGGTTGCGTTCTTCCAGGATGACATCGCGTTCCGTTTCGATGTTCTCCGGCGTCAGTCGGATGTTTTTCATCCGGTCGCTTTCCATCTCCATCATCAGTTCCAACCGGTCCGCCGCGACACGTTGGTGATAGGCAGTGAAATCATAGCTGGTAAAGGCATTGTCTCGTCCGCCATTGGCCGAAACCGTTGCCGAAAATTCACCCGACTCCAGCTTGTCCGTCGCCTTGAACAGCAAATGTTCCAGAAAATGCGCAACGCCCGATGATCCTTTTGGTTCATCAGCAGACCCGGCACGGTACCAGACCATCTGCTGTACCACCGGTGCGCGATGATCTTCGACCACTACCACGTCCATGCCGTTTTCCAGAGTAAAGTATGTCACAGCTTCGTTGTCGCTCGCAAAAGCGCTGACAGGCACAAGGACAAAGGCCATCAGGGCCGCAAAAATCGGCGATCGGAACATCATCAATCCTTTGGTGTATAACATTAACAATTAGGTACGCCGTTGCCCCCCACATTCAACCCACTGCGCAAAAATGTGAGCAAGCAGGTGCTCACCACTGGCTGTCTAGCGGATAGGAGGTGGCGAGGAAGGCGTGCGTGCACCCGCGCGGCGCCAACGTGCGGCCTCAACCTCAGCATTCAGCGTTTGACGGCGATAGACTTTGGCATAATTGTCGGTGGGGAAAATGCGGTACTGGGTAAGGCGCGCCTTGCGCCTGCGGAAATCAGCATCCGTTTTGGCCAATTGCTGTCGTACACCCGGCGTCACACCCAATCGGCTGGCATGTTGTACCAATGCGCCGTCGCTTGCGGGAATACCTCCGCCTGCGGCTTCGGGCCGGCCCCCAAATGCCGCGATCCCTTCATTCAGCGCTGAGCGATCTGTGAGGTTCGCCTGACCCGGCGTTGGTGCGGGCAGGCTGGCATAGTTGTTTGGTGCCTCAAGGGCTTTGACAGGGGCCACACGGAACTCATCGGGACCGCTTGAATTCGTACGCAGGTCTCGCAACCCGGTGCTGGCACATGCCGCAAGGGTCAGTGGGATCAGGACTAATATGAGCGTACGGCGCATGGATCGTCTCCTTTGGGTCTGCCCCTCAATATCTCAGGCAGGTGGTCAATGTCACTGTCGTTTTT